>JBLNCW010000092.1:0-32903 GCA_050261015.1 Rhodospirillales bacterium
CATCCCAGCGGCGGAGCACGGCGTGTTCCCACCGCGTTTCCCCGCGCTATTCAGACGGAAATACAGTTACGGGGAAGGCAGCGGCGCCGCCGACGAGCACTTTTTCAACAAGCTCCTAGTCGCTTGTCTTGGCGACAAAGAGCACAGAGATCCACACAGACATTGTGATTAACCTTGGAACCACTCGCAAGCATATATATCGTGTGTGCGTTTTCTGGTGAGCTGTCGCCTCGGCCAGTGTGCGAGCAATACAAGATAAACGGAGAATATCTCGATTCGGCCGCCCAAGCTTTGGCACCATTCGCCAAATTCTTGTTGACGCCGCTGTTGCGTGCGAGGTAATTGGGATCAGATCGCCGCGCTGGTCTGCGGCTTCCAAAGATACGTGTCGTTCGCCGGTTTTTATGCGCGACGCCAGATATCGCCATCAAGCTTGAGCCGCATGCAATCAAGGGCATAGTCTGGCGGCTCAACGCACCGGTACAGGCCCAACTTCCGTCTCCGCTCTTGGCCGCCTTTCCGGCCACCCGGCCCCGCGCCCCCCCGCTCCCCTCCGCCACCTGCTCACAACCCCCACCCTCTCACCCTGATGTACAATTGGCCTTCGTATGCTGCGGATTTTGCCTGCTGTCCTCGCCCTTACCCTGCTGGCGCCGGCAGTTCCAGCGCAACAGAAGCCCCTGCGCGCGCCGGACGTGCACTGGGAGCCTTCCGAACCCGAAATCGTGGATGCCATGCTGAACCTCGCCGGCGTCCGCAAGGACGATGTCGTCTACGATCTGGGTTGCGGCGACGGCCGGATCGTCATCGAGGCGGCAAGGAAATTCGGGGCGCGCGGCGTCGGCATCGACATCGACCCCGTGAGAATCAAAGAAGCAAAGGAGAACGCCCGCAAGGCCCGTGTCGAGCGGCTGGTGAGTTTCCGCAACGAGGATCTGTTCGAGGCCAAAATCGACGACGCCACCGTCGTCATGCTTTACCTGTGGCCCTGGGTCAACCTGAAACTACGGCCCAAACTGCTCCAGGAGTTGAAGCCCGGCACGCGCGTCGTCTCCCACAGCCATGACATGGGCGATTGGAAGCCGGAAAAGGAGATCACGGTCCAAGGCGACAAAATCTATCTCTGGACCATACCGCCAAAACAGGCGCAGGCACGCTAACGGCAGCCCGGTGGCGCGCGCAGCGCCGCCGGGACTCACCCGCCGTTAGTCTTTGCCTGGTCCCTTCCCCTTGTTACCTTTCTCCTTGTTTCCTTTCTCCTTGCCGGACTTACCCGCGGGAGGCTTGAGGAACTTCTCGAGCTCGCTCGCCTTCTGCTGCTGCTCCGGCGTCAGGAGGTTCCAAAAGCGGTTCATAGCCCGAGCCTTGATGGCGAGTTCCTTAGCCTCGGCCTCGGTATACGCCGTAATCAGAGCCTGAATCTGGGAGTCGAACTCGGCGATTGAAGCCTTGATCAGCTCCTGGATCTGCTGCTGGATTTCCTTAGCCTCGGTCTCGAGTTGATCTTCTTCGGCCCGGGCGGTTTCAAATATCGCCTGCGCTTGCTCCAATTGCTGGTCGGTCAGGTTCAGAAACTCGGCCAGCCTTTCGAGTTGGGGTGCGCCAAGACCAAAGCCGCCGAAACCCCTCCCCTTAGCCGCCCCAGATTGCCCCTTTCCCTGTGCGATGGCAAGCGCGGAGCAAATTGCCGCAAGTGCCGCTAGCTTGAACACTGTGCTCATGTGCATGGGATTCTCCTCTTGATCTGTCAACCGGCCTTCCTCCGCTGCCGCCCGGCTTCACGTCCGGTTCGCACCGGCTCAAACCGAAGCGATCAGCTCTATGCCTTCCTTCCTCCCCAGGTTGCGCGAATATTTCCTCTCGGTGGCGTTGTTCCAATGCTCGTGGGCGCCCAGGCTGGGCGGCGGCGAGCCTGTCTTGGCGGGATCGTAAAGAGTGCCGGACCCCGGCTTGCCCGCCTGCGCCGCTTCGTGCAGGTAATTGTCCGCGTTGCCCCGCACCTGAGTCGCCTTGGGCTCGCTGCTTAAAATGTCCAAACCAACCGAATCGAGCGCGACCGGATCCTGCGACAGCAGCAGACTGGACGCCCACTGCTCGCCGAAGGAGGCGAATCGGAACACGTTGCCTTCATTGTGTTCGGCCGTATACAAGCCGTCCAGCATGTAGAGGAACGTCTTGCCTCCCAGGTGCCGGTGCGCCATCAAATCCACAAGGGCGTTGTACGAGCCCATTGCCTGGTTCCGCGAAACGTAAGGGTGCAGCGGCACGGGCGTCCAGCCCTGCTCGGGGAAGTGCAGGGAGCCGAAGTGGTTTTTCCCGATCAGCGTCACGCCGGCCATCCCGTGAGGCCGGAGCAGCGCCACGTTGATCATGTACTTGGCCTCGGTGACCTGCTGCGGCAGATACGCGACCGGCATTCCCGGCCCGGAGAAATGAATCGGGTTGTTCTTGTCCGGTATGGGCGCGATCCTTCCGCCGAGCCCCTGGTCGTCATTCACAACGAAGCGGACCCGCTGGAAGTTGCGGTCCGGGTTGGCCCTCACCCTGTCCAGGATCGGCCGGCCGATGTTGCGCCCCGACGCTACTTCGTAGACGACGATGTCTTCGCCGGGCACGCCGGCCACCTCGATCAGTTGCGCCAGCAGCCCGAGAACAACGTGCGGGCTGGGCAAACCATTCTGCGGCTGCCTGGGGCGCCGGCCTCCCGCACGCTCGGGCGGCACGCCCCACTCCGGCGACCGGTCCTGGTTGCAGTTGATCTTGATGGCGATCTTCTCTCTGCGGCGGTATCCCGCATTGCCAAGCCTGTGGTTCTGGTTGAAGTGGCGGAACAGGGCGTCCCAGGCCTGTTTGTCGTTTTTCATGCCGGTCCCGCGCTGAAGAAGCCAGGAAATCATGCGGTTTACGGCTCTCTGATCGGTGTGCGCGTCGTCCCACCAGCGCCCGGTCGAGCCGTCCCAAGTGGTCGCCTTCGGATCCCGGACCCAAACCACTCTGCCGGGGTGAATCGCTGTGCTTTCCCCGATCGGGTTATTGGCGCCCTCGCTGGGCTTGAACGGTTCGGGCTGCGCCGCGCCGCTCCGCTGCTGCGCGAACAGGCACGTAGCCGGAGTTGCGGCCAACGATTGCAAAAAGCATCTTCGATGCATGTGCGCCGGCTCCTTTTCCAGGTCCTCCGGCGCAAGTATACACCTGGAACCCTCCACGCGAAATGCAAAATTTTGCCGCGTGAATTCGCGAGTAGTGAGAGCCTGCGGCGCCGCCTATTGCGGGATTACCAGTTTCTGTCCCGGCCGGATCACGTCCGGGCTGGACAGCTTGTCCCGATTGGCTTCAAAAATCCTCGTATACTGGCTCGCGTCACCGTAATAGTTGCGCGCGATTTTGGACAGCGTATCCCCCGGCTGGACCGTATGGACCACCGGCTGCGGAGCGGTTGCGCCCGCCGCCTGCGCCCGCGCCGTCTCCGCCTGGGCCGCCACCGTGATGTCCGCGGTCAAATCTCCGTACTGCGGATCCACAGCCTTGATCGCGTCCCAGACGCGGTTCTTCGCTTCCGGCGAAGGCGCTACGCCGCGGATCAGCAGTTTGCCGCCCTCAATGTGTACGTTCTGCAACCGCACCTGCCGCCGCTCGATCTCCTCGAACACCGGCTTGTATTTCAGTTTCAGCGCTTCCAGACGTTCGTCGGCCATTCGATTCCCCTCCTGCATCCATCTAACCGCGCCCGTGCTGGAAGAGCAAGCTCAATCGCCGACCACGGTCACCATCACCTCGCGCTCTCGAGGGCCGCTGTCGAAATCGCAAAGAATGATTTGCTGCCACGTCCCCAGATACGGCACGCCGTCGCGGACGGGGAAGCTCTTGCTCGTGCCCATCAAAGCGCTGCGCAGGTGCGCGTAGCCGTTGTCGTCTCCCCAGCGCGCGTTATGCGCGTAGTCGAGGTTCATCGGTGCGATTCGTTCCAGCGCCCGCGCGAGGTCCGCTATGGCCCCCGGTTCGTACTCGATTGTGCTGATGCCAAGCGTCGAGCCGCGGCCCGCCACGTTCACGATCCCGCACCGGATCCCGCTTTCTCCCACAATCCGGCTCACTTGCGGCGTAATATCCAGCACGTCGCACCGCCCTCGCGTCGATACACGGAATGACTTTGCAAAAGATGCCATCTTGCGTATGATAATAACGGAAACGAAGTATTTCCGAGGAGGTTCTCATGCCTCAATACTCCTTCGTTTGTCAGGACTGCAAGAAGGAGTTCACGCTCACCTTGCATTTTTCCGAACTGGAAAGAGGCGAGGCAAAGTGTCCGGAGTGCGGCAGCAAAAACGTCGAGCATAGGATCGAGCCGTTTTTCGCCGTAACTTCGAAGAAGAGCTGAACCTTCAACGCAGGGTGACTACAGTAGCTCCCCAGCCGCCCGCTTCGGCCGGGGCATCACCGTACCAAAGAACAAAAGGAGTGCGGGCCAGCACGGCCCGCACGATCTCTCTTTGTACTCCGATCCCGCGCCCGTGAATGATGCGCAGCGCCTTGAGACCCAGCCGGTTCGCCTCTTCCAGATAGGCTTCTACAATCGCGTCCACGTCGCGCGGCGGCACGCTGTGTAAGTCGAATACGTCGGTGATGGGAATCCGGACCGGCTCTTCGGCTTCGTCCAACTTACTTATCCTCCCGCCTTGAGAGTGCGCACGACATTCGCGTTAATGCGCGAGATTTCCGCGACGGCGGCCCAATCCAGATCGCCGTGCCCGTACGCCAGCGCCTGAAGATAATGGTCCCGCAGGATCCCGGCCAGTGGAAGCGGTGATGCGGCGGACTTGGCCGCCTCTAGCGCCAGCTCCGTATCCTTCAATCCCAAGCGCAGCGAAAACCCCGCCGGCTCATAACCCCGCTCGGAAATGATCTTGCCATAGCTCTCCATCACCGGAGAACGGACCGTTCCATTCAGCACTTCGAGAAACTTTCGGGCATCCACCCCGTGCTTCTCGACTAACGCGTAGCTCTCGCCTACGGTTTCCAGCATGCCGGCAAGCACGAAGTTGACCGCGATCTTGACGAGGTTGGCCTGCCACGGCTGTTCACCCGTCACCGAAATACCGCTGCCCATCGCATCCATCACCGGGCGGCAACACTCGATTAGCGAAGGCTCGCCGGCGGCGATAAACAACAACTTTCCGGCGGCGGCGGCTTCCGGTCTCCCGAACACCGGCGCGGCGATGTAGCCCTGCCCGCGCTCCCCGTGCCGCCGTTCCAATTCCTTCGACATCTCGATGGAAATTGTGCTGCACGAGATATGAATCGCTTCCCGTCCCATCGACGCGATGGCCGCCCGCTCGCCTTCGAGCACCGCCTCCCGCACAGCCCGGTCGTCGGCCAGCATCGTCACCAGCACCTCGGCTCCGGCGGCGGCCAGTGCCGGCGAATCCGCAACGCGTGCGCCTTCTTTCGCCAGCTCTTCGGCCCGCCCGCGCGTGCGGTTGTACACAGTTACCTCGTGCCCCGAGCGATGCAGATTGCGGGCCATGGGCATGCCCATCAAGCCAAGCCCGATGAATCCGATTTTCATACTGTGCCCCTCCTGCTCCTATTGTCGGCGATCCTCAGCCTTCGGCTCCCTCGCCGCGCGCAAGCCTTTCCGGCTGCATGCCGAACCGCCGCAGCAGAAGGAACTCGGAAAGATTTTCCGAAGTGAGCAGGCCCACCAGCCGGTCGTTTTCCATTACCAGGGCGCATGAACCGGACCGCGCCAGCGGCCGCATCGCGCCGGATAAATCCTCGTCCGGCGAGAGCCGCAGGAAGTTGCGGTTCATCGCGCTGGCAACGTAGGAATCCGGCCCGCCGCTAGCCATCGCGCGCAGCAGGCCGTTGCGCCCGAGAAGACCGATCACTTCCTCGCCGTGCAGCACTGGAAAATCCTGTTGGGTGGTAGAAAGCAGAAGGTTGGCCGCGTCGCCTATGGTGTCCCCGTGCGAGAGCGTGCGGAAATCGGTCACCATGGCGGCGCGCACGGGCAGGCCCTGTGTCAGAATGCGTCCCGTAGCCGCCGCGCTCTCCTGCGCCGCCCCCAGATACACGAAAAACGCCACGAACACGATCATGTAATTCGCGTTCAGCAGGCCGTAAAGCCCCATCGCGATCGCCATGAACTGGCTGAGCCGCGCTGCGAGCCGGGTGGCTTCCTCCGCGGGCTTGCTCAGCGCCAGAATCGATCGCAGAATGCGCCCGCCGTCCATCGGGAATGCCGGAAGCAGATTGAATGCCGTCAGGATGAGGTTGCCCACCGCGATGCGCTGGAGCAGGTTGGCGTCGCTGGGTCGTGTGAGCTCCTCGGCCGGCGCCAGCTCGCCCCACGAAGAAAGCGCGCCAAACAGCGCGAGCGCGATCGCCAGGTTCACCGCCGGTCCGGCCGCCGCGATCCACAGCTCCTGGCGAGGTTGCGGAGCTTCGGACAGCCGCGTCACGCCCCCGATCGGGTACATCACCACCTCGACCGCCCGCAGCCCGTACAGTTTCGATACCGCCGCATGACCCAGTTCATGCAGCGTCACCGATCCGAACAGCGCCGCAAGATACGCAACCCCGGCCAGCGCGGAATGCTTCTCCTCAATGCCGAGCACCACCAGGAATACGAACAGCAGCACGAAAGTAAAGTGCAGGCGCACGGGAACGCCGAATACCCGGAACCCTCCGATCGTGTTGCCTGCGGCCTGCTGTTCTGCCGGCATGTCTGCCCCCACCATACCAGAAATGGCGGCCCCGCCTTACGCGAAAATGAAAGCGAACGTGCGCATCGAATTCACGCCCGCGGGAATTTACCTGCCCGCCATCGGCCTCTGGCTCGATCCGGCGGAGCAGCGCGATGCCGCCTGGATCTCTCACGCGCACGGCGATCACGCCCGCGCCCTCCATCGCGCGGCCATCGCGACGCCGGAAACTCTCGAAGCTTACACCATTCGGTTCCCCGAGGCGGAAAACCTGCGGCCGCTCGCCTTCGGCGAGTCGCTCGACTTTCGCGGCGCGCGGCTCACGCCGTTTCCCGCCGGCCACATACAAGGCGCCGCCCAGCTTCTCATCGAGTTCGAAGGCGAACGCATCGTCTACACGGGCGATTTCAAATTCCGGCCGCCGCTGCTCGGCCCGCCGGCCGTTCCGGTCCCCTGCGACCGCCTCATCATGGAATCCACGTTCGGCCTACCCATCTTTCACTTCCTCTCGCGTGAGGACGCGCGCGCACGGATCTGCGCCTTCGCTCGCGAATGTTTCGATTGGAACTTGACGCCCGTCTTCCTCGGCCACCCGCTCGGCCGGGGACAGGAGGTGCTGCACGTGCTCTGCGAGGCCGGCATTCCCACCGCCGTCCACGGCGCGGTGGCGCGGTTCCTGCCGCTTTATGAAAGCCGCGGCATCGGCTTCGCCGGGTGGACGCCATACGAAAACCTGGACGGCCTGAACGGCAAGGCGCTCGTAGCCGTGCATGGTTTCCGCCGCCGGATCGAGGCGAGCGGCCGCAACTTCCGCATCGCTTATGTCTCCGGCTGGGCTGCGCTCGATAACGCCCGCGCCCGCTCCGGCGCAGAGGAACTCATCCCCTACTCGGACCACGCCGACTTCAACGAACTGCTCTCGCTCGTCGAAGCCGCTGCCCCGCGCGAGATCGATATCGTTCACGGCTACGCGGGACCGTTCGCGCGCATTCTCAACAGCCGCGGCTGGAAAGCCCGCGCGCAGACCGCGCCGTTCGGCCGCGCCGCTGCCATTCGAGAGGCCGACGAGTAATGGACACCCT
The DNA here is from genome assembly GCA_050261015.1 of Rhodospirillales bacterium. Taxonomy (GTDB): domain Bacteria; phylum Acidobacteriota; class Terriglobia; order Bryobacterales; family Bryobacteraceae; genus Fen-330. The sequence goes on from JBLNCW010000092.1 coordinate 7,787, forward strand.
GGCCGCCGTTTGCGAACGCGTCGCTGCAAACGCCGGCCGCCTGCGCAAGGTCAATCTCATTGCCGAATACCTGAAAACGCTCCCCGGCCCCGACCTCGCTCGCGCCGCGCGGTTTCTTTCAGGAAGTCCGTTTGCCGGAGCTCGCCCCGCCATCGGCTATGCCGCATTGGTGGACGCCGCGCGCGCCGTCTTCCTATGGGACCACGAGATCACGCGCATTTGCCTGCACGAAGTCGGCGATCTCGGCGAAGGTCTCGCGCTCCTGCTCACCGGCCACACCAGGAACGAGCCCATGCCGCTGGCCGAAGCGGAGTCCGTTTACATGAGCCTATCCTCGGCGCGGCGGCAGGCGGAAAAATTCGAAATTTTGCGCGGCTGTTTCGCCCGCTGCCGCCCTCTGACGCTCAAATATTTCGTCAAAGCGATCACCGGAGAGCTGCGGATCGGCCTTCAGGCCAAGATGCTGGAGGAAGCCGTGGCGCTTGCAACCGGCGCGGGGCGCGAAGCTGTCCGCGACGCCCACAACCGTTCGGGCGACCTCGCCCGCGTCGCTCTGGCCGCGCGCGAAGGCAGCCTCGACGCCATCGAGGCGCGCCTGTTCCACCCCATGGGTTTCATGCTGGCCAAGCCTATAGATTCTCTGGGGGAAATTGAGGACCCTGATAACTGGCTAATTGAGGATAAGTACGACGGGATTCGCGCCCAGGCTCACTACAGCAACGGGAAGGTGGCCATCTTTACCCGCGGGCTCGCTGAGGCGACCTCCGCTTTTCCCGAAATCGAAAGCGCCTTGAGCGAGCTGCCGGGCAGCGGCTTGCTGGATGGGGAGATTGTGGCCTGGCAGGAGGGCCGCGCGCTGCACTTCAACGTCCTTCAACAGCGGCTGGCGCGCAAGGTGGTGCCGCTGTTTCTGCCGCTTGAAATCCCGGTCGTCTTTATCGCCTACGACATTCTCTACCGGGACGGCCTGCTGTTTGACCGCCCTCTGGAGGAACGCCGCGCACTGCTCGAAGCCGTTCTGAACGGCCGCCCGCAGCCGCTGCTACTCTCGCCGCAGTATCGCGCCCACAGCATCGCCGATATCGCCGAGCTGTTCGACGCCGCCCGTGCCCGCGGCAACGAGGGCCTTGTGCTCAAGCGCCGCGGCAGCCTCTATGAGTCCGGGCGGCGCAGCGGCGAGTGGGTGAAGTGGAAACAGCCTTACGCGACGCTCGACGTCGTGATCACCGCCGCCGAGCAGGGGCACGGTAAGCGCGCCACTGTCCTTTCGGATTACACCTTCGCGGTCCGCGCAGGAGACGAGTTCCTCAACATCGGCAAGGCCTATTCGGGCCTCACCGACGAGGAAATCCGCGAGTTGACCCGTCTCCTCCGCGCCTCCGTTATCGGGCGCTACGGACCCCTGCTCGCCGTGCGGCCGGAAATCGTGCTTGAAGTCGCCTTCGACGGCATCCAAAAGAGCACGCGCCACAAGAGCGGCTACGCCATGCGGTTTCCCCGCATCGTCCGCTGGCGCCGCGACAAAACCCCCGCCGAAATCGACACGCTCGATCGCGTTAAGGCGCTCTACGAAGCCTCAACGGCGCCCCTCAGAAACTACGCACCACCGTCGCCCGGAACGTAGCGTTGATCGGGTCCACCGCCGCCCCTGAGAAGTTGCACACCCGCACGGAAATCGTGTTCGCCGCGCTCACGCGCATCAGCCCGAGCAGTCCCGGTTCGAATGCCGCGGGCCAACCCGGCGCGACCGCGTCGTTCACCGCCGCGCCCGGAAGCGTGAACGTCAGGTCGGAAGCGCACGCGCCGTGCGGGATTACCGGAAAATTGAGCTGCGCGCTGCCCGTGATGTACGTGGGCACAAGGGCCGAATCGACGCTCACCGTCGTCCGCCCGCTCGATTCGACCGTCGCTATCCCCGTCCCGGCCGAAATGCCCTTATTGCTCAGCCAGCCGCGCACGTCTCTGCCCCCGTCCGCATCCCACGTGCCGCTTGTCGCCGTCCAGGTATAGAGCGGGACCGACTCAGCCGGAAACGCGGTCACGCCCGTCTGCGCCAGGCACCCCGGCGACGTTTTCACCGTCGCGTTGTGTCCCACGGCCACCGCGCCGCCGTTCGTAACGTAAACGTAGGCCGTTCCCGATCCCCCGCTGATCGTCGCCGTGCAACTCGTCGTGAACGAGTACACCACGTTGCCGAAGCGCACGTTACAGGGAGTCGCCGGTGAGCAGTTCGCTCCTATGGTCAGCACGGTCGGCGTGCTCCGCACCACCGCCAGATCGCCAAGTTGCGACGCCATTCCCGCGCCTCCGCCTGCTCCGCCCGCGCCCGGCCGCCATTCGTTCGCCGCCGAACTCCACACCAGCGCCTGGCCATCCGCCGGCGCGGCGCTCGAGACCCGCCGCGATTGCAACCCTGTCACCGTGGCGCTCGCGGGACTGCCGCTCAAGTCTCCTCCCAGGCTATGCGTATGCCCCGCCGCCGCTTTGCCATCCAGTTGCGCCTGCACGTCCGAGGTCACGTTCGCCAGGTAGCTCAGCTTCGTATTGCTCACCGTCCCGTCCCCAATCTTCGTTGCATCGATTCCGGGAGCCAACTGAGCGTTCACTACCGTCCCCGCGATCTGCGAGAACGAGTAATCCCCAACCTGCGCGTCGACGTCGCCAGTCCGCCCGAAGACGCTCCACACCGCTCCTCCCGTTCCTCCGCCTCCGCCGCCGCTCATCTGCGTCCAGGTATCTGCCGCCGTGCAGAAGAACAGGTTCTGTCCCGCGGTGGCGTTGGTTTTGAAGAACTGGTCTCCGGGGGTGCAGGTGGCCGGCAGCGTGGTGCCCGCTTTGGCCGGGGCGGTGCGGTCGGCGCCGGACGCCACCAGGGCGCCCTGGAACGTCTGCGTCGTGCCGGCGGCGAAAACGTTGCTCGCGGTCGTCTGCGCCGCGAGCGCTCCGCCCGACCCGTTCACCACGCACCGCCCGCTCTGCGGATTGGCGAATGCCACCGTGATGTCGAACGTCGCCGGGTCCACCGTGATCGAATCGGCTTCTAGCCGCCGGCTCGGCGTCCCGTTGTCGTAGCACTCGACGATAACGTTCGCCGTGCCCAGGCCGTGCGCTCCGCCCGGCATGATCACGCTCGTCGCGGACGTGAACGCCTGCGAGTAGTTCGATCCGCCCGAGGCCGCCGCGGTTGCCGGCTCCCACTGCCCGGCCGTCTCGTTCCATGCCAGCACCTGGCCGCCCGCGGGCGCCGTGCCGCTCACCGGTCTCCCCTGGATCCCGGTCACCGTCAGCGACTCCGGCGCCCCGCTCGCGTCTCCGCCGATGCTGCGCCACTCCGGCGCCGTCCCGTCGTTCGAGAGCACTTTGCCCGCTTGGCCGGAAGTTGGAGGCACTCCGCTGGCGCCGCTCTGCAGCGTCCACACGTTCTGCGCCGTGCAGGCGTAGAGATTCTGCCCCGCGGCCGCGTTGGTTTTGAAAAACATCTCCCCCACCGCGCAGGACGCCGGCAGCGCGGTCCCCGTCCGCACCGGTTTCGTCGAGGTGGCCGTGGAAAAATCAACGTTCTTGCCCTGTGTCCGTAGATCGACTCGCGTTTGGGCTCCCGCGGGACTGGCCGTGCCGGCCGTGAGTACGCATATCGCCAATAGGATTCTCTTCATCTTGGCCTTCTCACTTTTCTCACGCCCAAAGTGTAGGCACTGGGATTTCAAGCGCCCGCGCATCCCACAACCCATCTCGTTAGAAACAAAACCTGATAAATTCTCCGCGTTATTGTGAATGCCCGGCCGCCCGCCGGAGCATAAAGTAAACTGGAATACGGGTAATGTTGTCTCTGATTCCCGCACTATTTCTTCTCGCTCAGCCCGCCGCGGCCGGGGACCTCTCCGAGCAGGTGAAGACATTCATGCGGGTGTATTCGGCCGTGGAGCGCGAGGCTGCCGATCCCGTCAGCCCCGAAAGGGCCATCTACGGCGGCGCTATCCCGGGCATGCTGCGCCGGCTGGACCCGCACTCCGTATTCTTCGATCCCGAGCAATTCGACCAGCTCAAGAAACTCCAGGAATCAACCCAGAAGGGCTTCGGCAGCGTGGTCTCCGTGCTGCCCGGGCGCGTGATCGTGCTCCAGGTCCTCCCCGGGACGCCGGCGGCGAAGTCCGGCATGGGTCCGGGCGATGAAATCGTCGCGATCAACGGCATCGGGCTCGCCCGGCTTGACCTCGACCAGTTGATCGGCCTGCTCAGCCAGGCGAGGCAGCAGCAGGCCAGGGTGGACGTGCGCCGGCCCGGCAACGCGCGGCTGCTTTCCTTCGCGCTCACGCCGGAGGAGATGCAGTCGCCCTCCGTCGAGCGCGCTTTCTTTCTGCGCCCCGGCATCGGTTATCTCCGGGTCTCGAGCTTCGACGCGGAAACGGGCAAACAGATTCACGAGGCCATCGAAAAGCTGGGCGGAAGGCAGTTGAAGGGCTTGGTGCTCGATTTAAGGAACAACCCCGGCGGGTTGATGGCGTCCGCCCTCGATACGGCGTCGCTGTTCCTTAAGCCGGACCAGGTGTTGCTTACCGTGCGGGGGCGCGCGGTACAGTCCAGCGACGAGAAGGTGCCCGCAACCGCTTCCCCATACGAGTTCCCGATGGCCGTGCTGGTGAACGGGAAAACGGCCAGCGCGGCCGAGATCGTCGCGGGAGCACTGCAGGACCATGACCGCGTCATCGTCGTCGGCGAGCCGAGCTACGGCAAAGGGCTCGTCGAGAGCGTCTTCCCGCTCTCGGAAGGAACCGGGCTGGCGCTGACGACGGCCTACTATTTCACCCCAAGCGGGCGCTCAATCCAGAAGCCGCTTGAAGGCAGCCAGATCCAGAGTTCGGACATTTCAAGGCGGCTCGGCCCGCAGAAAGAGTTCCGCACCGATTCGGGGCGGATCGTGCAGGGAGGCGGCGGCATCCAGCCCGACTACGAGGTTTACCCGCAGCCGATGTCGCGGTTCCGCATGGTGCTCGATGGGACGGGCGCCTTCACGTCCTTTGCCACCGAGTACACCCGCATGCACGGCCCCGTGGACGACACCTTTGAAGTCACGCCGGCGATGCTCGACGAGTTCCAGATGTATCTCTCGGAGCGGAAGATAAGGCCCGGCGTCGCCGAGTGGTCCGCCGAGCGCGACTGGATCACAAACCGCCTGAAGACGGAAATCTTCAACCTGTCTCTGGGAGTCGAGCGCGGCGACGAAGTGGAGGCGCAGCGCGACCCCGTCATCCTCACCGCGCTCGAAAAAATGGCAAGCGGGCCCGGCCCGATCCAGATCACCGGGAGAGAGTGAAAAACACCGTGATCTCGGTATCGACCTCGACTGGCTCGCCGTTCAGCATCGTCGGACGATACCTCCACTGCCGCACCGCTTCGACAGCCGCCGGGACCAGCAGCGGATGGCCCTCGATCAGGCTGATCTCCTGAACCCTTCCATCCCGTGAGATCACGGCCCGGAGCCGGACCGCGCCCTCGATTCGGGCGCGCCGCGCCAGGGCGGGGTAGGGAGGGATAACGCGGTCGATCAGTCTGGCCTCTACGATATTGCCTCCGAGCTTGATGCGCTCGGGCTTGGCCTTCACGGGCGTCACAACGGGCGCGGGCGGCGGAGGCTCCACCGCCTCGACCGTGCTCGTCAGAATGCTGCCGACCACACCGTCCGTCCCCAGGCCGGGCCTGTCGATTCCACCAACGATGCCGGTGCTGCCGCCCTCACCGAAATACTGTGGTGGAGCGGGATCGACAATCATCCTGGCGCGTGCGGGCGGGCGAACCGGCGCCACAAGCTTGCCCTTCCGGATTTGCCATTGCACGTCGGCGACTTTCACGTGCTTCACACCGCCGGGCTCCACCTTCGGTTTCCCCGGGGGCGGCTTGGGCACGGCCAGCAGAGGCCTGAGCCGCGCCGCCGGCAACCGATCGAACACGACCAGCGGTATGAGAACCGCGGCGCCGATCGCAACCGCCTAGCCCGAGGCCGCCAGGCAGACTGTCCAAACCCTGCGCTTCTTCGGAGCGCCTGCGATGATGCTCTGCTCGAACATTTGCGGCCTCCTTTCCCGCTTACTTAGACACCACGGGAGTTAGTAAGTTCCCGGGCGCTCTGCCGGCCAAACCGGGTCGTTAGCGCAGGAGGTTGATGGTCCCCCGGCATTTCGGGGACCCGCAAGAGCAGGGGACGCGCTCCATATTTTTGTCGAAGCGGTAATCTACGGTGAGTTCCTCTCCCGGACTGATGGCGCGCCGGCTCATGTAGATGACGTGGCCCTTCATCACCATCGAGTAGAGGTTGGGATCGCAGGAATGGTTGATAAGTTCGGCGCCGCTGCCGCCTACCGCCCCGTCCACGCACCAGTAACTGTTCAGTTCGAAAAGGTAGACCAGCGGCCGCTCGGACCGCCGCTTGATTTCGCGCCGGCTGATTTTCTCGCCGGTGTACTCGATCACCTTGCGGCGGGCCGGGATCGGTTCGAGAGCAAATACGCCCCAGCGATGGATGCGGGACGGCCTGACTTCCATGCGGTAGCAGGCATACCGTTCGTCTATTCTGGGTACAATAACAACGTCGGATGTCATTCGGGAAGCAGGCGGAGGAGCCCGCCTGCTCCTCTTATTCTAAGACCTTTCAGGAGTCTATGCGCCGGCTTTTTGTTTCAAAACGCCGACCAGCTCCTGCACCGCGCCCGTGCTCTTCTGAAACTGCTGCTGCTCTTCGGCGGTGAGCTTCAGCTCGTAGATTTTCTCTACCCCGCCCGCGCCCAGTTTCACCGGCACTCCGGCGAACACTCCGCGCACCCCGTACTCGCCATCCAGGTAGGCGGCGCAGGGCAAGACTTTCTTCTTGTCCTTCAAAATTGATTCCGCCATCTCGACGGCTGCGGCCGACGGTGCGTAATAGGCGCTCCCTGTCTTGAGGTACTTGACGATTTCCGCGCCGCCGTTCCTGGTGCGCTCGACCAGCCTTTCGATCGTCGCCGCGTCCAGCAGTTCGGTCAGCGGAATCCCCGAGACGCTGGTGAGCCGCACCAGCGGCGCCATCGTATCCCCATGGCCGCCCAGCACCATGGCAGTGACGTTTTCCACCGATACGTCAAGCTCGCGCGCGATGAACGTCCGGAAGCGCGCCGTGTCCAGCACGCCCGCCATGCCCACCACGCGGTTCCTGGGAAACTTCGAAACCTGCATGGCCGCCCAGCACATCGCGTCCAGCGGGTTCGTCACCACGATCAGGATCGCGTTTGGCGAGTACTTCACGGCCTGCTCGGTGGCCGTCTTTACGATGTCGTAATTGGCCAGCAGCAGATCGTCGCGGCTCATTCCGGGTTTGCGCGGAAAGCCCGCGGTGATCACCACGAGATCGGAGCCGGCGGTCGGCTCGTAATCGTTCGCGCCGGTGATCATTACGTCATAGCCCTGGACGGGGCCGGACTGCAAAAGGTCAAGCGCCTTGCCTTGCGGCACACCCTCCACGACGTCGACCAACACAACATCGGCAAGGTCCTTCTCAGCGATGCGGAGCGCACAATTCGCTCCGACGTTCCCTGCGCCGACCACGGTTACTTTTTTTCGCATCTGAAATCCCTCGAAGTAGGTATAAACAAAATCGCCCCATTATAGCGTGCGGCCCGGAGCCCGAAGCGGACTTTCCGCGAACGTTTACAATAGTTCGGATGCGTTTATCTGGAATTGCCGCCGCTGTCAGCGCGCTGGCAGGGGTGGCTCTCGGATTGGGCGCTTACACGTTCGTCTACGCGCGCGGCTTTGCCTACTTCAGCAACGATCCGGCGGCCTGCGCCAACTGCCACGTCATGGCCGGCAATTTCGACTCCTGGCAGCGGGCCAGCCACCATGCCGCGGCAACGTGCAACGACTGCCACACGCCTCATCCTTTCGTGCCGAAGTATCTGGCCAAAGCCGAGAACGGCTGGAATCATTCCCTGCGGTTCACGCTCCAGAACTTTCCGGACCCCATCCGGATCCGCCCCGCAAACGCTCAAAAGCTGCGCCGGAACTGCCTGCGGTGCCACCAGGAAATGGTTGCCCGGATGCCGTCGGAGGATTGCGTCCGCTGCCACTCCCGCGTAGGGCATGGCGCAAGGATTTGAACCTATGAATGCTCAACACCGGATCTACGTCGTGATTGGCGCCGCCGCCGCCGGCGCGACTTTCGCGTCGGTAATGCTGCTGATGAACATCAACGAGCGCAAGCAGGAGGCGCGCGAGCGCTACGTGGAAGTAGCCAGGCTCACCGAGGATACGGTGGATCCCGCCGTCTGGGGCAGGAATTTCCCCCGCGAATACGACACTTTCAAACGCACCGCCGAAATGACGCCCACAAAATTTGGCGGCAGCGATCCCTATTCGCGCCTGGACCGCGACCCGCGCCTCAAACGCATCTTCGCCGGCTACGCCTTTTCCCTGGAATACAAGGAGGAGCGCGGCCACGCCTATTCGCTTCAGGACCAGGACGAAACGGCGCGCACCAGGGAGCGGCCGCAGCCCGGCAGTTGCCTCCAGTGCCACGCCTCGGTCATCCCCGCCTACCGCAAGGCGGGCGGCGGCGACGTGCTCAAGGGATTCGAACTGATCTGCGCCATGCCGTTTCGCGAAGCTCGCAAGCTGGTCGAGCACCCCATTGCCTGCATCGATTGCCACGACCCGAAGTCGATGGACCTCCGTGTGACCCGCCCGGGCTTTCTGGCCGGCATCAAGGCGCTGAAGAAATCGCAAGGCATCGAGAACTACGATCCGAACACCATGGCCACCCGCCAGGAGATGCGCACCTACGTTTGCGGCCAGTGCCACGTGGAATACTACTTCGCGGGCGAGAACAAGCTGGTGACTTATCCCTGGGCCGAAGGCTTGAAGGTGGATCAAATCGAGGCCTACTACGACCGCATCGCTTTCAGCGACTGGCGGCACGAGGAAACCGGCGCGCCCGTGCTCAAGGCGCAGCACCCGGAATTCGAAACCTACAGCCAGGGGATTCACGCGCGCAGCGGAGTGGCGTGCGCGGACTGCCATATGCCCTACATGCGGCAGGGCGCGGTAAAGGTGAGCGATCACCACGTGCGCAGCCCGCTGCTGAACGTCGAGCGTGCCTGCCTCGCCTGCCACCCGGTTTCAGCCGGTGAAATGAAGGCCCGGGCAGAAGCGATTCAGGAGCGCCACGCCGCCCTGCTCGCGCGCGCCGAGGACGCGTTGATCGCGCTGCTGGATGACATCAAAGCCGCCCGCGCATCCGGGGCCAAAGACGAGCAACTCGCCGAAGCGCTCAAACTCTACCGCAAAGCGCAGTGGCGGGTCGATTTCGTAAACGCCGAAAACTCCACCGGCTTCCACGCGCCCCAGGAATCCGCGCGGATTCTCGCCGAGGCGATCGATTACGCGCGGCAGGGCCAGCTCGCAATCAAGCGGTAGAGAATACCTTACATCTCCCGGCGGTTTTCCAGGGATTTCGTAAGCGTAACTTCGTCGGCGAACTCCAGATCGCTGCCGACCGGAATGCCCATTGCTATGCGCGTGACCTTCAGCCCGAGCGGCTTGATCAGCTTGGACAGGTAGGCGGCGGTGGCCTCGCCTTCCACCGTCGGGTTGGTCGCCAGGATCAGCTCCTGCACTTCACCCGACTGAAGCCGCTCGATCAGGTTCTTGATTCGAAGCTGCTCGGGACCGATGCCCTTGAGCGGTGAAAGAGCGCCGTGCAGCACGTGGTAAAGGCCGTTGAACTGGCCCGTGCTCTCGAACGGCGCGATGTTGTGCGGTTCTTCAACCACGCAAATCACCGAGCGGTCGCGGTTCGGGTTGCTGCAATACGGGCACAGCTCGCTGTCGCTGATGTTGTTGCAGACCTGGCACAGGCCCAGCTTGTCCTTAACGTCGAGAACCGCCTGCGCCAGTTGCTCGGCGTCCTCGCGAGGCGCGCGCAGCACGTGGAAAGCGATCCGCTGCGCCGATTTCTGGCCGATGCCCGGGAGGCGCTTGAATTCCCGGATGAGGCGGGCGAGCGGCTCGGCGTACTCCGGCATAGGCTAGAACAGTCCCGGAGGCAGCCCCAGACCGCCCAGCATGCCGCTCATCTTCTGCCGCGACTCCTCGTCCACCTTCTTCGCCGCCTCGTTGAACGCGGCCATCACCATGTCCTGTAGCATCTCCACGTCGCCGGCCACCTCGGGATCGATCTTTACCCCCAGCACGCTTTTCTGGCCGTCCATTTTCACCGTGACCATGCCTCCGCCGGCCGAGGCTTCGACGCGGATCTGCGCGATCTCTTGCTGAAGCTTCTCCTGCATCTGCTGGGCCTGCTTCATCATGCTTTGCATGTTACCGGGCAGTCTCATACTGGATCCTTTCATCCCCTTGGCAGGGTACCACTAATTTTTCAGGTTGCGCACCACGCGCACCTCGGAATCGGGGAACAGCTCGCGGAACCGCTGCACCTCCGGGTGGGCGAGGGCGCGACGCATGGTTTCGTCGTCGCCGGCCGGCTGCGCCTCGCGCGGCGGCTCCGGCTTCACCGCGCCGGCGTTCCCGGGCACCACCTTGATCTTCCATTTTCCGGCCTTGAGGTGTTGCAGTCCCTTCTGAATATCGGCGGGCTGCATTCCCAGCATAAAGTTTGGCGGGGTGGTGAACCGGAGCTCTCCCGCCTCTTCCACCATGGTCGAGTGCTCGACGGCGTCGGCGGTGAACGCCATGCCGAGTTCGTGTAGGGCCGCCACGAGCTGCTCCTGTAATCCGCCGGGCGTCGGCGCGGGCTTCGGCGCAACCGGAGCCGAGGATTGCGCGGATGGCTCCGGGGACCGTCCGGCTTTCGGCGCCGGGGGCACGGGCGGCGCGGGCGGAGCAGGCGGCGCGGCGCTGCCAACGCTTGCCAGCGCCTCTTCGATCGGCAGCAGGTTGCCCGCTTCCACCAGCCTCACCAGCCCCAGTTCGGTATGCAGCCGCGGGTTCCACGAAAACTGCAAATCGCGAAACAGGTCCATCGTGAGCTGGAGATAGCGCGTCAAATCCTGTTCGGAAAAGGAGGCGGCGATGGCGGCGAGCCGCTCGCGCTCCTGGTCCGAGGCGGGCACCAGCCGCGGGTTGTCGCCCGCGATCTTAATCACCAGCAGGTTGCGGAAATAGCGCGCCAGCTCGCGCACGAAATGCTGCAAGTGCCGGCCGTTGCGCACAAGGTTGTCCACGATGTCGAGCATGCGCGCGGAATCGCGGTCCGCCAGCGCCTGCGTAACCTGCGCGAGCGTATCCAGTGAGTAAGCGCCGAGCAGTCCGCGGACTTCCTCCGCCTTGAGCTGCGTCCCGCAGCAGGCAATGGCCTGGTCCAGCGCGGAAAGCGAGTCGCGCACACTGCCCTCGCCTGCCTGCGCGAGCACGGAAAACGTCTCGTCGTCGGCCTGGATTCCCTCCTGTTCGCAAATCCAGCGCATGCGGGCGGCGATCTCATCGAAACCCACCGAGCGGAAACTGAAATGCTGGCAGCGTGAGGCGATCGTAGCGGGAATCTTGTGCGCCTCGGTGGTGCACAGCACGAAAACGACCCACTCCGGCGGCTCCTCGAGCGTTTTCAACAGGGCGTTGAACGCCTCGCTGGTGATCTGGTGCGCTTCGTCGATGATGAAAACCTTGTAGCGGTCGCGCGCGGGGCGGTAACGCACGTTTTCGCGCAGCTCGCGCATCTCGTTGATGCCGCGGTTGGACGCCGCGTCGATCTCGATCACGTCCGGCGCATTGCCTGCGGCCACTTCCAAGCAGCTCGCGCACGTTCCGCAGGGCGTTGTCGTCGGCCCCTGCACGCAGTTCAGACAGCGGGCGAGGATACGCGCCACCGTCGTTTTCCCCGTGCCCCGCTGGCCGGAGAAGATGTACCCGTGCGCGATGCGGTTTTGCGCGATGGCGTTCTCCAGCGTGGTGCGGACGTGCTCCTGGTTCACCAACTCAGAGAAAGTCTGCGGCCGGTACTTTCTTGCGAAGACCTGATACATGGAAAAGGGAAGCCGGAATCCTCACCAGGCCCCAGGTGATCCGCGGCACACGAACTACACCGCTACCGTTGCTTCCTTCCGGACCTGGCGGGGTTTGCGGCTGCCCGTTGCACGGAGCCCGGAGCCTGGAATAACCATGCTAGCACGCGGGCGCTCAGCTCACGACAATTCCGTACCGCACCTTCAACGGCTTGCCGGGCGCCAGCGTATACGGTTCCAGGCCGGGAAAGTTCACGCCCAGAAAGCCATAGTGGCGCAGGCACCACCCGTTCGGAAACCCGGGGTTGCCGGGGTCGATTTCGATCCGGGCGCGCGCCCGGCGGTCGGCAAACGTGCCCTCCAGTTCGGCCCAGGGGTGCGGGACCAGGTCTGTGTCGCGCGCTTCGCGGCCGGCATCCGTCCGGATCACCGTGTTCTCCCGCGGCGCAAAGCGCAGGCAGAGCCCGCCGTACCTTTTTTCAGGTCAAGCGTGCCGCCGATGGCAACCGGTTCCTCAACGGCTTCGAGCGTCAGGGTAAGATCGACCCGGCGGCGGTTCTCCTCGGCCGGACGCGCCGCCAGTTCCACCGTTTCCCGCACCACGCGGCGGCCGCCCACCTCCCAGGCGTTTTCCAGCGCGATGCGCGCTCCCGCCGCGCCGGTCTCCCGCGCCAGCCAGCGCACGAATCTCTGGCGGATTCCGCCCTCGGTGATCTCCCAGAGGTTGTACGTCCGGCCGCCGACGATCACGCGCGGCCACATCCGCCCGAACTCCAGCCGGAACAGTTCGACAAGCTCAGCCCCGCCCAGCTCGTAGAGGTATTGAAGGACCCCGCGTCCACCGAGTTCGCGAAGGCCAAGTGCTGCCAGCGCCTGGCCATCGTGGGCACGCCGGAAGCGGTGCCCGTGCTCGCCTCCATGCTGACGGACGAGCGCTTCGGCGCCTATGCCCGGATCGCGCTCCAGCTCATCAACCATTCTTCGGTCGACGATGCCCTCCGCGACGCGTTGTCAAAGGCTAAAGGCGGGCCCCTGGTGGGCGTCATCAATTCGATTCGCTACCGCAAGGATGCGAAGGCCGTTCCGGCTCTGGCGAAACTGCTCTATCACGCCGATCCGCTGGTGGCGGAAGCGGCGGCGTGGGCGCTTGGGACCATCGGCGGCGCCGAGGCAGCCAAACCGCTCCAGCGTGCCCTTACCCGGACCAAAGGGCGGGTGCTCACGGCTATCGCCGGCGCCGGGCTGGTCTGCGCCGAAGGTTTTTTGTCCCGAGGTGAACGGGAGGCCACCCTTGCCCTCTACGATACGCTGAGCGGCTCCGGCGTTCCGAAGCCCGTTCGGCTGGCGGCCATGCACGGCGCGATCGCCGCGGAGATTTCGTTATCCCGGCCCCGGTAAGGCTCGCCGCCGTTACTTTGCCTGGGCCGCCCCGGCCATCTTGAGCGCTTCCGCCACTTGCGCAACGCGACGGCCCTGGAAGCGCGCAACTTCGAGGTCTTCGGCCGACGGCGGCGTGGACGTCTGTCCGGAAACCGTCGACGCGCCGTAGGGCGTGCCCGCCCGGAAAACAACAGGGTTGGCATAGCCCAGAGGGACGATAATCAACCCGAGATGGGCCATGAAGTTGTACATCGTCAGGATCGTGCTCTCGTTGCCGCCGTGAGGAGTTGAGGTGGAGGTGAAAGCCGAGCCGGCTTTACCCACCAGCTTTCCCTGCGCCCAGATGCCTCCCAACGAGTCAATGTACGCTTTCAGCTCGGCACTCACGTTCCCAAACCGGGTCGGCGTCCCAAAGATAATCGCGTCGGCCCACTCGGCATCGGCTGGAGTCGGCGCTGGGTATTGAGCGTTCATGCGCCGTGCGTTCTCGATCCAGCCTTCTGCCTTCGCCATGACTTCTTCCGATACCACCTCGCGCGCGCGCCGCAGGCGCACCTCAGCGCCTTCCGACTTTGCGCCTTCAGCCATGGCGCGCGCGAGCGCTTCCGTCGATCCGTTTCTCGAGTAAAAGGCGATCAGAACATTAACGCTCATTGTGCTCTCTCTCTCATCGATTAAGGATTAGGACCTGCATCAGAGTGGGGGCATTGGCTCGGCAGGTTTCGGGTATACCTGGTCCTGGTAACACCACACCCACGTCTCTCCGGGCTCGGCCGACCGGATCAACGGGTGCTGCGTGGAATGAAAGTGCTGCGTCGCGTGTTTGTTTTTCGAGGAATCGCAGCACCCGACATGCCCGCAGCTCAAGCAAAGGCGCAAGTGAACCCACTTATCGCCCGTCTTGATGCAGTCCTCGCATACGTGCTTGTCCGTGGTCCTGACCCGAATCTGGTCCAAATGTGAGCATTCTGCCGGCATGTCCCCCTCCTCTTGCACATCATCATACCCTACAAGCTCTGTAGGAACCACGCCACGCCCCCTGCCTGGCCCGCCGCCGGACCAAACGCAACTGCTCTTAGGGAAATAACGTGCTTAGGGGGCGTCCACACCGCAAATTTTACAGTTCTGGGGCGAGGTGATTCCCGTGCGCCGCGAGATGCCGGCCTCGATCTGGAACCTTGAAAATCCTGATAAACGTTGTACTAGCGATGTAGTAGTTCCAGCAATCAAAATAACCGTGCTTTTTTCCAGGGCCTAGGTTAGACTTGAATTTGAGGAAAGGATATCAGCCCCAGATGGCGAAGTCCCATCGCATGCCACGGAGTCGAAACCTGGATTTGGCCCGCGTGCTGCTTGTCGACGATGATCTGACTTCCCGCCTGACCTTGCAAACCGTTCTGGAAGCAGGCGGTTACAGTGTAGACGCGGCCGCTTCCGCAGCCGAAGCGGTGGCCAAGCTGGATAATCGTGAGTACGAACTGGTGTTGAGCGACCTCCGGATGGAGTCGCCCGAGGCCGGGCTTAAGGTGCTGGCGCACGCCCGCATGATGGACTACAAGCCGGCCACCGCGCTCATCACCACCTACCAGAATTCGAAGACCCGCGGGGGTTCGCGCAACTCCGGGGGCACCGTTCTGATCGAGCCCGAAGACCTGCCCGGGTTGCTCAGCAGGGTAGCGGACCTGATCAGCGAGCGCGCGACGCGCCGCGTGGAACGCGAATTGCGTCACGCGAACGTGCCGTAGCGGGCCGGCGTTTCCCCATCAAGACCGCGAATCGTCTCCTCGAGTCGGTCGAGCGCCCCGGCGAAGAAGTGGTCCTGCGCCTCTATCCAGATCAGCCGTTTCGGTTCCGGCAGGCGGGCGAACAGCGCTTCCAGTTCCTCTCTGGGGCCGTACTGGTCGCGGGTGCTCTGGATGAACACCTTGGGAACCGAGCAGCGCGGCAGGCCTTCGGGCAGAGGGCCGTGGGTCGGAAACCCGAGTGCGATCACCCGCTCCGGCCGTTCCACCTCGCATCCCAACGCCAGCGCGATGCGGGCGCCGAATGAGAAACCGGCCAGCGTGTAGGGCAGGGATGGGTGGCGTTTCCGGAGCCAGCCGAGCGCGGCTCGCGCGTCCTCGAGCTCGCCGATCCCCTTGGCGTAACTCCCCTGGCTCCTTCCCGCGCCGCGGAAATTGAAGCGCAGCACGACGCTTCCCGCACGGCGAAGGCCGCGGGCTGCGCGATGCACCACCTTGTTGTGCATCGTGCCGCCGTAGAGCGGATGAGGGTGGCAGACCAGGCAGGCGCGCACCGGCTCCCCTTCGGGTTCCTCCAGCAGCGCTTCGAGCCTCCCCGCCGGCCCTTCCAGCATCAAAGATTCCAGTCTGGCCACTTTAAAACGTCCGGTAATTCGTGAACTGCATATCGATCCCGAAGTCGCGCTGCTTGAGCATGTGGATGACTTCCTGCAGCAGGTCGCGGCTCTTGCCGCTCACCCGCACGAGGTCGCCTTGGATCGACGCCTGCACTTTGATTTTGCTGTCTTTGATGACTTTCACGATTTCGCGCGCCTTCTCAATTGGTATGCCCTGCTGGACGCTGATTTCCCGGCGAACGGTGGAACCCGCCGCGGGCGTGACGTCTCCGTAGGAAAGGCCCTTCAGCGGAACCCCGCGCTTGACCAGCTTCAGCTCCAGAATTTCGGTGATCGCCCGGAGCTTGAAATCGTCCTGGCTGGAAAGCAGGATCTTCCTCTCTTTCTCGTTCAACTCGATTTGCGACTTGGAATTCTTCAGGTCGTATCGCGTCTGGATTTCCTTCTTGGCCTGGTGTATGGCATTGTTCACTTCGCTCAGATCGATCTTGGAGACAATATCAAAGCTGTTATCGGGCATAAGACAAGCCCAGGATAGCATCCGGCCGGGGCGCCGCCGGCGTGAAACCAGGCTTGAGCCGGCTACTTGTCCAGGGCGGTGAGGACGCGGGCGGTAATCTCGTCGATCATGGCGGGCATCGCCCGATCGAGCGCGATGGTGACCGCGGCGCGCACGCGTTCGCGGTCGATCTCTTCAGGCTGCGCGGCGGCCGGAGCGGGCTTCTGCGCCGGGGCGGCCGGAGCGGTCTCCTCTGCCGCGGCGGCGGGAGCGGGAGGAGCGCTTTCGGCGGTCCCGCGAATCGCTTCGCGCGCGGCTTTGGCGGCTTCGATCAGCGGGCGGACCGTCGAGAGGACGGCCGAGGCCTCCAGGGGTTTCTTCAGAATGGCGTCGGCCTTCACCCGTTCGGCTTCCGCTTCGTCCACGGGTTCGAGCAGGCCCGCCAGCAGAACGACGCGCGCGTGCCTGTGCTTCGGGTGATTCTTGACGTACTTGCAGACGTCGTACCCCGAGTGGTGCGGGAGGAACACATCGGCCATCACGAGGTCCGGATCGACGTCCGGCAAGCGGATGAGCGCGGTCTCGCCGTCCGTGACGGTGACCACCTCGTATCCTTCTTCCCGCAGAATCCGTTCCCCCATCCGCTGGGCATGGGGGCTGTCATCTGCCAACAGAACTCGGCTCATTGCTTAGGAGGTTGGGCCGGCGCCGCCTGTCCCTCGGGCTTGGCCTGCGGCGGGTTCTGGCGAGCGTCGGGCTGGGTGTCAAGCGCAGACGGGCCGGAGATCGGCGACGCGGTGACGTCGGCTCCGGTAGCTCCGCCCGCAGCCTCGGTGGGCACCGTGACAGGAATCGTGGGCCGCAGTGTTTCCGTCGCCGGGGCGCCGGACTTGGCCGCCATGCTCACGTCGGGACTCTTTCGGAAAATGCCCCAGAAGTGGCTCATAACACCGGGTTTGTTCCGGTTCGCCAGTTCGTACTTCTGGCGGTTCAGGGCCACGGGGTCGGGTTCGGGGATGGGCTCTTCCATAGCGGTCAGCCGCTGTTTCGCCTGTTCGACGAGGGGGCTGAGCGGGTAGTCTCTGACAAGTTTCGTAAAGGCTTCGGCGGCCCGGTTGCGAAAATTCGGGCCCATCCTGGCGTAGGAATCTCCAAGCTTCCACAGCGCCTGGTCCGCCTGGCTGTAAAGCGGGTAATGATTGGTTAGCGCCTGGAGGCGGTTCGCCGACGAATAGTAAACGCCCTTGGTGTAATAAAACGAACCCACGCGGTACTCGGCTTCGGCCAGCACTTCCTGGATTTCGCGGAGTCTCTGCTCGGCCTGCGGCGCGAACCTGCTGTTGGGGAACTGCGTGAGCAACTGGCGGCACTCTTCGTCGGCCCGGATGGCGTGGGTGTTGTCGCGGTCCGGCTTTTCCATCTGCCTGTAATGGATCATGCAGACTTTTTCCTGCGCCTCGGCCGCTTCTTCCATGGTGGGGTAGAAGAGGATGAAATCCTTGTACTCCGCCTCTGCCTGCGCGAGCCCGTGCGAGCCGCCCTCACGGAACCAGCTATCGGCGATGGCGAGCTTCGCTTTGGCCAAATACTCGCTCTGGTCGTACGTGTTCATCAGGGTGTTGAGGGTCAGGCGCGCGATCTCGTACCGCCCGCGTTCGATGTCGCTGATCGCCTTATCGAACAGGATCTTGTCCGGCTGTTCGGTGTCCTTGGTGATCGGGTTCTCGTACTTCTTGCGCCGGAAGCCGCAGGAAGCGGTCAAACCGGCTACGAGCACCGCCACGACGCCGTAGGTAATCAAGTTTCGATGAACCTTCATAGACCTCACTCACACAGGTCATCAGACCGCGGGTTGTCAACACTAACCTGCATCTCTCCGGGCGATTTTAGCATTGTCCCACTTTCGAGGTTCGCATTCCACGATGGGGCTGCTACACCCGGATGGTAATCGCCTCCTGCGCCAGCGCGCGCATTTTGGCGACTGTGGCTGCCGGGTCGGGACTGTGAAAGATGGAAGCTCCGCTCACCAGCCAGTCGCAGCCCGCCCGAACGATGTCGCCGACGTTATCCAGGTTGACGCCGCCATCGATCTCGATGGCGAACTTCAACCCCAGCTCCTTGCGGCGGCGCGCCAGTTGCCGCACCTTGTCAAGAGACCGCGGGATGAACTTCTGTCCTCCAAAGCCCGGATTGACGCTCATGATCAGGACGTAGTCCACCAGGTACAGCACGTCTTCGATCGCCGCCACCGGAGTGGCCGGATTCAGGACCACGCCCGCCGGGACGCCTTCGGCCTGGATGGAGCGCAGCGTGCCGTCCAGGTGGAGGCAAGCCTCCTGGTGTACGGACACCTGGTCGGCCCCGGCCTCGATAAACACCGGCGCGTATTTGTCCGCGTCGGTGATCATCAGGTGCACATCCAGAGTCATCTTCGTGACTTTGCGAATGGATTTCACCACCGGCGGCCCGATCGTCAGGTTGGGAACGAAGTGGCCGTCCATGATGTCCACGTGCAACATCGTGGCTCCGCCCTGTTCGACTCGCTGGATCTCCTCTCCCAGGCGGGCGAAATCTGCTGACAGGATTGAGGGAACGATTTGAACCATTTAGCGGCTAGTCCGATGTTAACACAGCGGCGAAAAACCCATCACCAGGATCGACGCCCGGCAGACGCCGCCACAGCCGGAGCACTCTTGCAGGCGCTGCGTTTACTACCTCTTCGTTCTCCTCCGGCTCCAGAGAACACGTTGAATAAACCAGACGTCCGCCGGGTGCGAGGCGTTGCAAAGCATTTCTTAACATCGCCGTTTGCCGCTGTTGAAGCGCGGTCAGGTCTTCGGGCCGCAAGCGCCATTTAATCTCGGGGTTGCGGGCGAGCGTGCCGGTGCCCGAGCATGGCGCATCGAGCAGGATCCGGTCGAAGCGGCGGCGGAAGGGCAGCGGGCGGGTAGCGTCCATCACCACAAGGTCGCAGCCGAGCGCGCGCATCGGCGCGAGGCGCCTGAAATTGACGTCGCAGGCCACGGCACGGACGCCGGATTCCAGCGCCTGCGCGGTCTTGTTCCCCGGTGCGGCCGATACATCCAGAAACGTTTGCCCGGCTTCGAGTTCGACCAGTGGAACGATCGATTGCGACCCGATGTCTTGAACGCGGAGGCCGCGCGCCGAGCCGCTGGCGAGCCGGTAGGCGCCGGGCACGTTCGTGGTCTCCAACTCCACGCCGGGGGGCGGGGATCCGGTAATCCGAACATACGTTTCCGGGGCCGCCAGGTTCGCCCGCGCAATCTTCAGGGCGGTCTCAAGGCCGTAATGGCGCTCCCAGCGGTCGAGCATCCAGGCGGGATGGGAAAGCTCGACGGCACGATCGGGCCACGCGACCGGGCGGCGGTCCACCTTGCGCAGCACCGCGTTGACAAACCCGGCGGCGGAGCGCTTGTGCGCGCGCTTCACCAACTCGACGCTCTCGCTCACGGCGGCGTGCGCGGGCACCCGGGTGAGATAGCGGATCTGGTAGATGCCCATGCGGAGCGCGATGCGGACCTCAACGTCGAGGCGCCCGGCGGGGCGCTCGGAGAAGTGCTGGATCAGGAAATCCAGTTGCGCCTGGACGCGGAGCGCTCCCAGCACGATCTCCTCCGCCAGACCGGCGTCGCGCGAATCCAGGGACGCGGTGCGCGAGGCGAGCAGGTCGGACGCATAGCCGCCGTCCTCGACAAGCCTGAGGATTTCAAAAGCTGTTGAGCGCGCGGGGGAAATATTCAACTGACCTGGCTATCGGCCTTCGAGGGCCTGGTCCAGCAGCAGCCGGAACCGCTCGCTTTTTTCCTCGATGCGCTGCCGCAGTTGCGCCAGTTCGTTTTCGATGCTGCGGAGCCGGTCGGCCATGTGAAGGCACGCCAGCACCGCGACACGCATGGAATCGGCGTTGGCCGATCTGGCGGCGATGGCCGACATCAGCCGGTCGACCGTGTCGGCAAGCTGCTGGACTTCCTCTTCGTCTCCGGACGTACGGAGAGTGTACGTCTGGTGAAAGATCGTGACCTGGACAGTATGTTTGTCGGCCACGGGGATCCGCTCAGCCTACACTCAGGGTATCGATCTGCCCGAGCAGCCGTTCGATCCGGCTGCGCACCTGCTTGCGCTCGTCGCGCAGCATCTGAATCTCCTGGGTGAGCCGTGAAACCTGGTCCCGCGCGGCGGCCGCCTCGTGCAGGGCGGCGTCGCGCTCGGCCAATGCGGCCGCTTTCTCCGATTGCGCCGTCTCCACATCGCGGCGCAACCGCGTCACCAGTTCGATCGCCTGGTGGATTCGCTCCTCGAGCGTGCTGAGCGAATCGATGTCTTCCAGCAGTTCCATCGTTGTTATCCGGCGAGCGCAGCCTTCGCCTTTTCCACCAGCAGGCGGAACGAGGTTTCGTCGTCGGCTGCCATCTGGGCCAAAACCTTCCGGTTCAGGTCGATGCCGGCTTTCCGCAAACCGGCGATGAATTTGCTATACGAGATGCCCGCCTGCCGGCATCCCGCCCCGATCCGCACGATCCACAGGGAGCGGAAATCGCGCTTCTTCTGCCTCCGGCCGACGTAGGCATATCGAAGCGACTTCTCGACGGCTTCCTGTGCCGCACGGTTCAGTTTGCTCTTGGTGAGAAAGAAACCGGACGCCGCCTTCAGCGTTTTGCGGCGATTCGCGACCCGGTGGGTTCCGCGTTTGACTCTAGGCACGTTTTCCTCCTTCTAAAGGATGAGGCGGTACGGGTACGTGCCCCGCACTCCGTCCGCACTCGGCGCTTTCAATAAGGAATCATCCGGGCGAGCCCTGGTTGATCGGCCGCACTGACGACCGTGTCCTGGCCCAGCCGGCGCTTCCGCGCGCGCGTCTTCGACGTAAGGATGTGGCGCGCAAACGCATGGCGGCGAACGATCTTACCCGTCCCAGTCCGCTTGAAGCGCTTGGCCGCACCACGATGTGTTTTCAGCTTTGGCATGAAAAGAATCCTGATTCAGGGTTCAGGCAGGACTTACCTACAGTAGTTCCCGCGAACTTTCAAAGTATAGCATAGGGCGGCGCGGCATCGCGTCCGGTTCAGGCCCGGACGGTCGGCTACCGCGGGTATCCCGGGTCAACGGGGACGTCGAAGCGCACCTCTTTCATCATGCGGTTCCGCATCTCGCCGAGCCAGGAATCGGGATAGCGCCGGTTCAAATCGATGGTGGTGACGGCGGCTGCACGCTTCTCCGCGCGGGCCAGGGTCTCGCCATTCGGATCGAGAATCTCGGTCGGGTACTGATAACCGGATGAGGCCAGGAAAACGTGGTTCTCAATGGCGCGGGCCTTGCCCAGGGTCTGGCTGCCTCCCGCGATCGGCATCAGAATCAGCTCGGCGCCGGCCAGGGCGAGAGCGCGCGCGGGATCGGGGTATTGGACGTCCCAACAGATCATCAGGCCGATCGTGCCGAAATCGGTCTGGAAGACCGGATAAGAATTGCCTGGGGTCAGCCCGCCTTCGATCTCCTCGCGCGGGAGGTAAACCTTGCGGTACTTGCCCGCGACGCGGCCCTCGCGGTTGATCAGCACGGCGGTGTTATAGATGGTGGTGGCCTCGCGCTCGTAGATGCCGGCCACGATCCACATGCGCCGCTTCCTGGCGAGTTCGCCGAGCGCCTCCGTAGTGGGTCCCGGGATGGTTTCGGCAACGTCGACGTACGTCTTGCCGGTGCCGGCCATCGGAACACCCTCTCCCGCTACGACGATATCGGTGTTGGGCGGCACAGTCTGCTCGATCATCTCAATAAGCCGGCGAATGGTTTCGGCGGGACCCGACGACCGGCCCGGCCAGAAGTTGACCGCTGCGACTGTCACCTCGCGCGGGCCGGGGGCGGGAATGGGAGTCACCGAAATGGCGCGCCACCAGATGGTGGCATACGGCGCGTTCCCGAGATAGAGCTGGACGGTGACGGCGCGGGCGTTGGCCGGTGCGGGAGCGTCCATGGTGACGTGGCGCCACTCTCCCTCGCGCCTGATCTGCCAGGCATAGTCCGGCTGGCCAACGCGCTTGCCGTCGGCCGTTTTCCAGTCCAGCCGCGCGACAACTTGCATGCGCTCGTAGGTGAGACCTTCGGCGCGATACTGCGCGGACAGGCGAAACCACTTTCCGCCCTCCACCGGGAGGGTGTACTCCCAGCCGCCATAGGCTGCCAGGTTGCTGTTTCCGCAAATGGCCAGCATCTGCCGATCGACAAAAGTACGCGGGGCTATTTCGGGCCGTGCCGCCCAGGGCTTCCAACCCTCGGGGATTGGCAGTACGGAAGCGAAGGCGCAAGCCGCGCCCAGAAGAGCGACCACAAGTTTCATCAAAACGAGTATAGCCGCGGAAATCCGGACTACGGCTCGCAGTCCTATAAGGCAATACGATGTTAAAATCTCTTTCCCGGCGCGCACGGTCCCTGCCGGAGGTGCGTGCCGTACCGTGCGCGTTGTCCGCACATTCCAAACACAATTCATTGCCTATGAAGAAACCAGTGCGTTACGCTCCCGCGTTTTTCGGCGCCGCTGCGGTGATCCTGAGCCTGGCCTCGTTGCCGGCTTGGGCGCCGCGCGGCTGGTCGCAACAGATGCCCGCGCCTGAACCAGCACTCAAGCAGGCTTCGATCGCACAGGCCGGCGTGGACTCGTTTGCCTTTGTTCCGATCACGCCCTGCCGCCTCGTGGATACACGGGAGGGCCAGGGCAAGAGCGGCCCGTTCGGTCCTCCGATGCTGTCGGGCAACAAGGCGCGAACGATTCCGGTTCCGGCATCCAACTGCGGCGTGCCGGCGGCGAAGGCGTATCTGGCTCACTTCGTGGTGGTGCCGCCGGAAGGCAAAGGCGTGGGGTATTTGAGCGCATGGGAAGATGGCCGGCCCTGGCCGGGGACGGTGGTGCTGAATGCCGACAAAGGAGGGATCATCGGGAATGCGACGGTGGTTCCTGCCGGCGCCGGCGGGGCGATACAGGTGCTGGCCACCGACGACACGCATTTGGTTGTGGATCTGTACGGATACTACGTGACGGCGCCTGCGGGGCCTCCGGGGCCAGAAGGGCCTCCGGGACCGCCAGGACCGCTGGGCCCCCAAGGGCCGACGGGGCCTCAGGGACCCGTGGGACCGGCCGGACCGCAAGGACCACCGGTGACTTTCAAAGGCGTGTGGGACAGTGGCGCCACTTACCAGAGAGGTGATGCGGTGTTCTTCAGCGGTTCGAGCTACATCAGCCTGGCTGACTCCAACATGGGCCGCCAGCCCGGTGTAAGTCCGGAGTGGGCGCTGCTGGCGCAGCAGGGCGCAACGGGGCCCCAGGGACCGCAAGGGCCGCCGGTGACTTTCAAAGGCGTGTGGGACAGCGGCGTCACTTACCAGAGAGGTGATGCGGTGTTCTTTGGCGGTTCGAGCTACATCAGCCTGACCGACTCCAACACGGGCCGGCAGCCCGGCGCCAGTCCGGAGTGGGCGCTGCTGGCGCAGCAGGGCGCAACGGGGCCCCAGGGACCGCAAGGGCCGCCGGGACCGCAAGGGCTTCAGGGCCCGGCGGGACTGATGGGGCCTCAGGGACCTCAGGGCCCACAAGGCCCCGCCGGGCCTCCCGGACCAAACAGTCGCTTGCGCTGTTGCGGTGGTACGAGAACAAACAGCCAGTGAGTTTCGAGGTGGGTCTCAGAGCGTATGGGTTGGCGTTTGACGGAGCCCACATTTGGGTGAGCGACCCCGGCCTTAGAAAAGTTGTCAAGTTGCGGGCCGCCGACGGGGCCATCGTGGCCACGTACGGGCCTTTTCCCAACGTAGGCGCTCTGGCGTTCGACGGCGGCTACATCTGGGTGGCGAATCCGAGCAACAACACCGTGACGAAGCTGCGGGCCAGCGACGGAACCGAAGTGGGCACGTACAATGTTGGAGCTTCCCCGACTGGCATGGCCTTCGATGGAACCCACATCTGGGTAACGAACTATAACAGCAATAACGTTACTCAGCTGAAGGCCAGCGACGGAACCGAGGTGGGCACGTATGGCGCTGGCTTCCGGCCGACTGGCATCGCCTTTGACGGAACCTACATATGGGTGGCGAACCAGACCGAGAATATCATCAAATTCCGAACCGACGGAACCGTCGCTGGGACGTATTGGGCTGGCAGCTTCCAACACGGGCTAGCCTTTGATGGAACCCACATCTGGGTGGCCGTACTGGACAGTCGAGCTGTCGTCAAGTTGCGGGCCAGCGACGGCGTCGTCCTGGGCACATACAATGTGGGGACCTACCCGATCGGCGTGGTCTTCGACGGAACCCACATCTGGGTATCGGACCTGGACAGCAACAGCGTCATCAAGCTGAAGGCCAGCGACGGATCCGAAGTCGGCCGGTGGTCTGTTGGAAACGCTCCCGAAGTACTGGCCTTCGATGGCGTCAACGTCTGGGTGGCGAATTCGGGGAGCGGCACGGTCTCGAAGCTCTGAGAAACCTGCGGTCCACATGGCCTCGGTATTTGTGAACTAACAGGCGGCACGAAGACCCTGTCGGACAGCCGCCCGGCGGCGCGGCCTGGCGCCGTTTTCTGCAAGAATGCGGCGCTGGGCTGAGTTTCCTTTGTGCACAACATCTAATCCCTTCCCTGATGTCTTACTATCGGCGCCGCTGCGCAACGGCCCCAGGAAAGTATACGACCGCACGGATATGCCAGCCAGCTACTCGCAACCAGCACTCCCCCCGGCTTGAGAGGTTATCCATCCGAATAACCGGATGATAGAATCTCTTTCGCGGCGCGCACGGTCCCTGCCGGAGGTGCGTGCCGTACCGTGCGCGTTGTCCGCACATTCCAAACACAATTCATTGCCTATGAAGAAACCAGTGCGTTACGCTCCCGCGTTT
>JBLNCW010000093.1:0-41817 GCA_050261015.1 Rhodospirillales bacterium
AGAGCCGCAGATACAGGCACTTAGCCTGTCTAATCGCAAGTCAGACCGCCTCGCCAATTGATTCGACATAAATGCAGTTGCGGATTCTGCCTGAAATCGGCGTTTTTCCGCAACCTGCTAGAGGGTCTATACCAGGACGTCGACAAACGGAACGGGGCCATGAGATGGAAGCTGCTGATTCGCGTTCCCGAGTTTGCCACGGAGCGCGATTTGGCGGATGCCGTGGCTGTTTTGGAAAAAAAAGGAAGGGGCGCTGAGGCCGGAAACATCCGCATCGAAACGATCGAGGAGGGGCGGTGCGTTCAGATGCTCCATGTCGGACCGTACTCCGAAGAGCCCGCAACGATTCTGCGGATGCAGGCGTTTGCGGAAGAAAACGGTTGCGCGTTCGCCGGACTGCACCACAAGATCTACCTCTCGGATCCCAACCGCGTTCCTCCCGAACGCTTGCGCACTATCCTGCCGATGCCGGTTGTCGAGAAGATTTCACGCTGACGCCCGTACAAGCTAAGAAGCCTCAGGCTGGGCGCCTGAGGCTTCACTCAGAGGGGCTGGCGACAGGCTGGGCCCCGTCGCCGGGATGCTATGTTGTGTATAGCTTTGACTAGAATATAGCATAAATCGGTCCGGTTGTCCAAAAATGTAAAAAATCTGCGGGGTTCGGGAACAGGGTACTAGACATAATCACCGCTTTGGCGGGAGTACTATCGCGCTGCCCCGGGGCGCAAAGTCCCTCCGGATACAATGGAATCATGTGTGGGATTGTCGGTTACATAGGGAACCGCAGGGCTGTCCCGATACTCCTGGACGGCTTGCACCGGCTCGAGTATCGCGGGTACGACTCGGCGGGGTTGGCCGTCTACCGGGAAGAGGACGGTTCCCTTGCGCTCCGGCGCGTAACCGGCAAGCTCCGTAACCTGGAAGAGGCCATCCGGATGAACCCGCTCGACGGCGCTTACGGCATCGGCCACACACGGTGGGCCACGCACGGGCGCCCGACGGAAGAAAACGCCCACCCGCATCGCGACTGTAAGGGCGACATCGTAGTCGTCCACAACGGGATTATCGAAAACTATGTCCCGCTGAAACGTCAGTTGGCCTCCGAAGGACACGAATTCCGAACAGAAACCGACACCGAAGTCATCGCGCACCTGATCGAAAAGCATTTCGAAGGCAACCTGGAAGACGCCGTCCGCAAGACGGCATGCCAGCTCCACGGCCTTTTCGCGCTGGCCGTAATTTCGCGTCTCGATCCGAATAAGATCGTGGCCGTGCGGTCGGGTCCCCCGGCGGTAATCGGGCTGGGGGACGGGGAGTACTTCATCGCCTCGGACGTCCCCGCCATCCTGGCTCACACCCGGGACGTGCTTTTTCTCGCCGACGGCGACATCGCGACTCTGACTCCCGACGGCGTCCGGCTGAGCGATTTCGAAGGCCGCCCCGTCAAGCGCGCGGTCTCCCACATCCTCTGGGATCCCATCATGGCCGAAAAGGGCGGATACAAGCATTTCATGCTGAAGGAGATCTACGAGCAGCCGCGCGCTGTTCGGGATACGATTCTGGGGCGCGTGGGGCAGGAATCCGGCCGCATTTTCCTGGATGAGATGGACATTCAGCCGAAGGAATTCCGCGAGTTCCGGCGGATTCGCTTCGTGGCCTGCGGCACGAGCTGGCACGCCGCCCTCGCCGGCAAATTCATGCTGGAACACCTGGCGCGCCTGCCCGTGGAGGTGGATTACAGCAGCGAGTTCCGCTACCGCGATCCCATCGTCTCCCCCGAGGCGCTCACGATCCTTGTTACGCAATCGGGCGAGACGGCCGACACCCTGGCAGCGCTCCGCGAGGCGCGCCGCAAGGGATCGAAGACCATCTCCATCTGCAACGTGACCGGCTCCATGGTGACGCGCGAGGCCGACGGCACCATCCTCACCCATGCGGGGCCGGAGATCGGAGTAGCCTCCACCAAGACGTTCACCGCCCAGCTCACCGCGATCTTCATTCTGGGCATGTATCTCGGCCAGGTCCGGGGCGTTCTGGATGACGACACCTCGCACTGCCTGGCGCAGGAACTGCTCAAAATTCCCGCCAAGCTGGAAGGCGTGCTCTCCCGCGGCGCACTCTACGAGGAGCTGGCGAAGAAGTATTTCCGCTCCACCGATTTTCTGTTCCTCGGCCGGGGGGTGCACTTCCCCATCGCGCTGGAGGGCGCTCTCAAGCTCAAGGAAATCTCCTACATCCATGCCGAGGGTTACCCGGCCGGCGAGATGAAGCACGGTCCGAACGCTTTGATCGACGAGAACCTTCCGGTGGTGGTGCTGGCCGTGCATGATCCGTCGAGCGAGCGCGGCCGGCTCCTCTATGAAAAGACCCTCTCGAACATTCAGGAAGTGAAAGCGCGCGAGGGACAGGTGCTGGCGCTGGTCAGCGAGGGCGACACCGAGGTCAGGAAAATGGCCGATCACGTCATCGAGATCCCGCCCGCTCCCGATCTCCTGCTGCCCATCCTCGAAGTCGTGCCGCTTCAGTTGCTCGCCTACCACATCGCCGTGCGCCGCGGCTGCGACGTCGATCAGCCCCGGAATCTCGCCAAGAGCGTGACGGTGGAATAGCCGTGCGGCAGGCCGTTCACCAGTTTTGCATCCGGACGCGCGGGCAGGGTCTGTACGACATCACGGACCGGATCGTTTCCTGGCTGGCCGCACAGGAGGTGCGGACCGGCTTGCTCACGGTTTTCGTGCGGCACACTTCCGCATCGCTGATATTGCAGGAGAACGCGGATCCCGACGTCGTCCGCGACTTGAAGGACTGTTTCGCGCGCCTGGCGCCGGAAAACGATCCCGCCTACCGGCACACCATCGAGGGTCCGGACGACATGCCCGCGCATATCAAGGCGGCCCTCACCCTCACGCAGGTCTCCATCCCGGTGCTCGAAGGCCGGCCGGCGCTCGGCACCTGGCAGGGACTTTACCTTTTTGAACACCGTTCCCGCGCGCACGACCGCTCGATCGTCCTTCACCTTCTGGCCGAGTAGTGTTACGCTTCTGTTGAACAGGAGGCCCTATGAACATCTCCCGCCGAAAATTCATGGAAACCACAGCCTTGGGCGGCCTGGCATTACCCGTGTTCGCCGCCCCGACCCCGTTGCCAACCCGTGTGCTCGGCCGCACCGGCGCCCGCGTCTCCATTCTGGCTTTCGGTTCGGGAAGCCGGTTTCTCTCCTACACGCCGGATAAGGGCGAGGAGGCCTTGAACCGCGCCATCGACCTTGGCATCACCTACGTCGATACAGCCCAGAATTACGGCAACGGCGAGAGTGAAATCCGTGTGGGCCGCGTCATGAAGACCAGGCGCAAAGAGGTGTTCCTTGCCACGAAGGTCACCTACCGCGGCTACGATGACGCCATGCGCAGCGTGGAAGGCAGCCTGAAACGGCTTCAGACGGACTACGTGGACCTCCTCCATATCCACAATCTCGCCGGGGAACGGGACCTCGCCGCCGCGGAAGCCGGGGCGCTCAAGGTTCTGTACAAGATGCGCGACCAGAAGGTTGCCCGCGCCATCGGAGTCACCTCGCATACCGACCCGGTGGTGCTCAAGACGGTTCTGGAACGGCACGATTTTGACTGCACGCAGATGGCGCTCAACGCCGCGCTGGCAGGCAACGCGGGCAACCCGGACGGCACCATCTGGAACCGCAACCCCCAGATCAGCTTTCAGTCGACGGCGCTCCCGGTGGCGAAAAGCAAGAACCTGGGCGTAATCGCCATGAAGGTGTTCGCACAGGACAGGCTGGTCGGCGAGGCGCCCGTCGAAAAACTCCTGCTTTACTCGATGTCGCTGCCGGTCGCCGCAGCCGTTGTGGGCATGCCGAAACTCGAGCACATCGAAGCCAACATCCGGGTGGCGAGGAATTTCGCGCCGCTGCCGGAAGCCGAGATGCGCAAGCTGTCGGAAACCATCTCCGGCCGCCACAAACAGGCGCTGGACCGTTTCTTCCGGAACCACGAAGATTGCTGATGAGACAGCCGGCGCGGTGGTTCTCGCATCTTTACCTGGACAACTGGCGCAACTTCACGCGCGTGGAGGCCGATCTTGAGCGCCGCGTTCTGCTGGTGGGACCCAGTGCGTCCGGCAAGTCGAACCTGCTCGATGCGCTGCGATTTCTCAGCGAGCTCGTAGCGCCGGGCGGGGGATTTCAGGAAGCCGTACGGCGGCGCGGCGGGGTGTCGCGCCTGCGCTGCCTGGCGGCCCGCCAGCACTCCGAGGTGGCCATCGCCGTGCGCATCTCCGGAGCGGATGTCCCCGACTGGGAATACGCCCTGGAGTTTTCCAGTGAGAACCCCGGCAAAAAGCCGTTCATTTGCCGCGAGCGCGTAACCTTTGACGGCAACGAAGTGTTGAACCGTCCGGACGAGCGGGACCTCGCCGACCCCGAGCGCCTTACCCAAACCTTTCTCGAACAGGCCGCCGCCAATCGCGAGTTCCGCGAAGTTGCCGCGTTTCTCGGCTCGGTGCGGTACGTGCATCCCGTTCCCCAGGCGATTCGCGAACCCTGGGCTTCCGGAGGCTCACACCGCGGAGGCTTCATCGCAGAGGTCGCTGCGGCGGCCGAAAACACCCGCGACTCCCGCCTGCGCCGCATCCTGCATATGCTGCGCGACGCGGTGCCGCATATTCAGCGGCTGGAGCTGTGGAGCGATCCCCGTGGAACGCCGCACCTGCGCGCCCGCCGCGGGCACTGGCGGCCGCAGGGCGCCTGGCATACCGAGGACCAGCTCTCGGACGGCACGCTGCGGCTGATCGCGATCTTGTGGGCCGCGCTCGATGGCGCGGGTCCGCTTCTGATCGAAGAACCTGAGTTGTCGCTTCATCCCGAGGTAGTCCGCGGTTTGCTGCCGCTCTTCGCACGCATCCAGCGCCGCTTCGGACGCCAGTTGTTCATCACCACTCATTCGCCGGATTTGGTGGAGGACGAGCGCATCCCGCTCGAAGAAGTGCTGCTGCTCGTTCCGGGAGAGGAGGAGACCTCGGTCCGCGCTCCCGCCGCGCACGGCGACATGCGCGCTCTGCTTGACGGCACGCTCACCGAAGCCGTTCCGGCGCCGCCTTACGACGAGAACCAACTCGATCTGTTCGGCGAGGACCTCTGCGGGGAAGAGGCGCCCGCAGCGGATCATGGGGCGCGCGTGTGAAAACCATCATCGAGCCCTTTCGCATCAAGAGCGTGGAACCGCTCCGCCAGACCACGCCCGAGGAGCGCGAGCGCTTTCTGGAACAGGCGGGCTACAACCTCTTCTTCATTGAGTCTCGGAACATCCTGATCGACCTGCTTACGGATTCGGGCACCAGCGCCATGTCCACCGAACAGTGGGCGGCGATGATGCGCGGCGATGAATCCTACGCGGGCAGCGAGAGCTTTGTCCGCCTGAAGCGCGCGGTGGAGGATCTGACCGGGTTCCGCCACGTCATCCCTACCCACCAGGGGCGCGCGGCCGAGCGCATTCTTTTCAAGGTGATGTGCTCTCCCGGCCAGGTGGTCCCGAACAATACCCATTTCGACACCACTCGCGCCAACGTGGAGTTTAACGGGGCGCGCGCCGTGGACCTGCCATGCCCCGAGGCCGCCGACACCCAGGCACGCCTGCCGTTCAAGGGCAACATGGACACCGGCGCGCTCGAACGGCTCATTGAAACCGAGGGCCGGGAGCGCGTCCCGCTCGTCATGCTCACGCTGACGAACAACTCCGGCGGCGGCCAGCCTGTCTCGATGGCCAACATCGAAGCGGTGAAGCGCGTGGCTTCCCGCTACGGCATCCCGCTCTACCTGGATGCCTGCCGCTTTGCCGAAAACGCCTGGTTCATCCAGCAGCGCGAGCCCGGCTACGCCGGCTGGACGCCGAAACAGATCGCGCAAAAAATGTTCTCGTTCGCCGACGGCTGCACCTTCTCCGCCAAAAAGGATGCTTTTGCGAACATCGGCGGGTTCCTGTGCACGAACGATGACCGGCTCGCCGAGCAGGAAAAGGACCTGCTCATTCTGACCGAGGGCTTCCCGACCTACGGCGGGCTCGCCGGGCGCGACCTCGAGGCCATCGCCGTAGGGCTTTCCGAAGTGCTCGACCCCGATTACCTGAGATACCGGATCGCCTCGACCGAATACCTCGGGCGGCACATTTCCGAGCGCGGCGTGCCGATCGTGCAGCCGCCCGGCGGCCACGCCATTTATATCGACGCGGGGCGGATGCTTCCGCACATCCCCAAACACCAGTTTCCCGGCCAGGCGCTCGCGGTGGAGCTGTACCGGCACGCGGGCATACGCTCGGTCGAGATCGGGTCCGTTATGTTCGGAGACAAGGCGCGGCACGAGCTGCTGCGGCTGGCGATTCCCAGGCGGGTTTACACCCAGAGCCACATCGACTACGTCGTGGAGGCGATTTTGGAAGTCAACGAGCGGCGCGACAGCCTGCGGGGCCTCGAGATCGTTTCCGAACCCCCGTTTCTGCGGCATTTCAGCGCGCGCTTCCGGCCGCTTTGAGGCGCCGCGATTCGTCCGGCGCTGCATCATGCATACCACGCAAGTCTCTACAATGGCCGTATGTCGCACTTCGTACGCGCCGCGCACCTTCTTGCGATCTTCCTGTCCTCGATGATTCCGCTGCTTGCTCAGGCGCCGGGTTTCGAAGGCCGCTGGCTCGGCATTCTGAATGTCGGGCCCAACAAGCTGCGCATCGCGCTGCGGTTCGAACCCACCCCCACCGGCCGCTTCTCAGTAGTGATGAACAGCCTGGACCAGAACCCCGCGGACATCCGCGCCCAGCGGGTCGCCATGGACGGCCGCACCGCCACCATAGAATTTCCGCAAATTGGCGCCACAATCGAGGGCACCCTCAGCGAAGACGGCTCCACCATCAATGCCACCTTGCGCCAGTCCGGCGCCAGCCTGCCCATCACCTTCTCCCGGGGAGAGGCGGAGCCTCCGCGCCGGTCGCAGGAGCCTAAGAAGCCCTACCCCTACGACGCCCTCGAGGTTTCCTACGAAAACGCTGGTGTGCGGTTAGCCGCAACCCTGACACTACCCCGCTCCCAGGGCCCGCACCCTGCCGTCCTGTTGCTGAGCGGCTCCGGTGCGCAGGACCGCGATGAAACCATCATGGGCCACCGCCCGTTCCTGGTGCTGGCCGACTATCTCACCCGCCGCGGTATCGCCGTGCTGCGCGCTGACGACCGCGGCGTGGGCGGCTCCACGGGCAACCCCGCGACCTCTACTCTCAACGACCTCGCGGGCGACGCGCTCGCCGGCATCGCCTATCTGAAATCGCGCAAGGAAATTGACCCGGCACGCATCGGCATCATCGGCCATAGCCAGGGCGGCCTGGTGGGCGCTATCGCGGCCTCCAACTCCCCCGACGTCGCCTTCCTGGTGTCTATGGCCGGCACGGGACTGCCCGGCGACCACATCGTGCTGCGTCAGGTCGAAACGCTCTCGCGCAGCGCCGGCGTGTCGCCTGAGATGACTGCCGAAGCGCTCGCCGTGCAGCGCAAGCTCTTCGAGATCCTCAAGACCGAGACGGACGACGGAGCCGCGGTTCGCAAAATGCTCGCCGAATTACCCGAACCCGCGCGGCGCGCCAAGGAAGCTGAGCTGCGCGTGATGACCTCGCGCGCCTACCGCTCCTTAATCACTACCGATCCCGCCCCCGTGCTGGCCAAGGTGAGGATCCCGGTGCTGGCCATCAACGGCGAACTCGATACCCAGGTGGCGGCCGACGAGAACCTCTCCGCCATCGCCGCCGCCCTTGCTAAAGGCGGCAACAAGAACGTCACCACCGTGAAGCTGCCCGGTCTGAATCATCTCTTCCAGAGGGCCGAAACCGGCGCGGTGAGCGAGTACCGCCACATCGAGGAGACCATCAATCCTGCGGCGCTGAAGACCATTGGTGATTGGATCGCCGCGCGCGTTCAACGATAGAGTTCCGCCGCCATTGTCCGGCACCGCCGGTACTCCGGCGAAGCTACGCACGCAGCCGTTCGGAACAGGTCTGGCCTGCCGCCGGGGGTCTATAATCGTTTTTCATGCAGATTGACTGGTTCCCGTTGTGGCTCAGTCTTAGAGTGGCCGGGATTGCCACCCTGCTGTCGCTGCTCGTGGGACTCTGGCTGGCTTACCTGCTGGCCAATCGCAAATTCAGGGGGAAGGAAGTCCTGAACTCTTCGGTCGCCCTGCCGCTCGTGCTGCCGCCGACCGTGCTGGGTTATTACCTGCTGGTGCTGCTGGGCCGGGAAAGCCCGCTGGGACGGCTCTACGACTGGGTCTTCGGCTCCCCGCTGGTCTTCACCTGGCAGGCCGCCGTGGTGGCCGCGATGCTGCACGCCATTCCGCTGGTGGTCATTTCGGCCCGCGCCGCCCTGGAAAGCGTGGACCACTGTTACGAGCGCGCGGCGCGCAACCTGGGCGCTTCGGAATGGCGCGTCTTCTGGCGCGTGAGTTTGCCTTTGGCGCGGCGCTCCATCCTTGCCGTTATGGTGCTGGCGTTCGCCAGGAGCCTGGGCGATTTCGGCATCACGATTATGATCGCCGGCAACATTCCCGGCCGCACCCAGACCATGTCGGTGGCCATCTATGACGCCGTCGAAGCCGGCAATGGGGAGGCGGCGCGCATGCTGGTGCTCGTCATCTCCGTGCTGGCGATCTCGATTCTGTACGTCGCCAACCGGCTGTTGGCCAGGCAGACCGCATGATTCACGTCCGGATCCGCAAGCAATTCCCCCCGCGCCCGGACGCGGCTGCCTTTTCGCTCGACGTCGAGTTCAAAGCTTCCTGCGGCGTCACCGTGCTGTTCGGCCCGAGCGGATCGGGCAAGACGCTCACGCTGGACTGCATCGCCGGATTCACGGCGCCGGACGCCGGCCGCATCATGCTCGACGACGAGATTCTGTTCGACGCGCAGACGGGTGTCTGTCTGCCGCCGCAGGCCCGCCGCTGCGGCTACGTTTTCCAAAACTACGCGCTGTTCCCCCATATGACGCTGAGGCAGAATCTTGCCTTCGCGATCGAACGCAGGCCGCGGCTGGAGCGCCATCGCCGGGTAAACGAGATGATCGAGCGCTTTCGCCTCACGGACGTCGCCGGCCGCAAGCCGCACGAGCTCTCCGGCGGCCAGAAGCAGCGCTGTTCGATCGCGCGCGCTCTCATAGGCTCTCCGCGCCTGCTGCTGCTCGATGAGCCCGCCCGCGGCCTCGACGCGCCTCTGCGCGCCGAACTTTACGAGCTGCTCCGGCAGGTGCAGGCGGAATTCCAAATCCCCGTTCTGCTGGTGACGCACGATCTGGACGAATCCTTCGAACTTGGCGAGGAGATGCTGATCATGCGCGGCGGCAGGGTGGTTCAGAGCGGCAGTCCAAAGGCCATTGCGGACCGCCCGGCCAGCGTTGAGGTCGCCAGGCTGCTCGGCATTTTCAACCTTCTCCCGGTGGAGATTGTCCAGCTCAATCCGCAGGAGAATTCCAGCCGGCTGCGCCTGGGCGAGTTCGATCTTACCGGCCCGTATTTTCCCGGCCACATGCTCGGCGACCGCGTCTGGCTGTGTGTCCGCCCGGATGCGCTCACTGTCTCTGCGCGCGACGGCCGCCCGGGCGCGAACCAGGTCCCGGCCCAGCTCCAGCGCGTGGTCGAGATGCCGCACTCCGTGCGCCTGGAATTTTCGGGCGGGATCCGCGTCGAGGTTCCCCCGGGCCAGTTCGAGGCGCAGAAGCATAATAGGGAATGGGTGATTTCCTTCCCGCAGGAGGGGCTGCGAGTGCTGTGAAGAGTTTCGACGAGTACGTCGCCCTCGCCGAACAGGCGCACGGCCATATCTGCGCCGGCCAGATCCTCGGGCTGCGCATGGCCATCTACGGGCTGAACCTGCTCGGTGTGACCGAGCCCGAAGGCAAGGACCGCAAGCGCCTGATCACCTTCGTGGAGATCGACCGCTGCGCCACCGACGCCGTTGCCGTCGTGACCGGCTGCCGGCTGGGAAAGCGCGCGCTGAAATTCCGCGACTTCGGCAAGGTGGCCGCCACGTTCTGCGACCTGGCTGGGAACCGGGCAGTCCGCGTGGCGGCAAAGGAAACCTCGAAACAGCGCGCGCGGGAAATGTACCCGGAGATTGGGGACAAGAACCTGCAGCAGATGCGCGCCTATCGCGAACTGCCCGACTCCGAGCTGTTCGATTTCCAATGGGTGCGCGTGCGCATCGGCCCTGAAGATCTGCCCGGCTTCAAGGGCCCGAGGGTAGTCTGCTCGGCCTGCGGGGAAGGCGTCAACTTCGGCCGGGAAGTGCTGCGAGGCGGCGCAACGCTCTGCCGCTCCTGCGCCGGCGAGCGCTACTACGAGCCGCTGGAAACATGATTCGATACTACATCACCGACCGCAAGCCTTTGGGCGGGTGTTCCGCCCTGCTCGAAACCATCCGGCGCAACCTCGCGGCCGGCTGCGACTTTGTGCAGATCCGCGAAAAGGATCTGCCCACGCGGGAACTGATCGCGCTTGTGCGCGCGGCGCTCGCGCTGCCCAACCCTCACGGGGCCAAGATCCTGGTAAACTCCCGCGCCGACGTGGCGCTGGCGACCGGAGCCGCCGGGGTCCACCTGCCGTCGGATTCGATACCGCCCGCCCGGCTGCGCGCCATAGCGCCCGAAGGGTTCGTGATCGGGGTCTCCTGCCACTCGGTCGAAGAGGTGCGGGCGGCCGAGAGCGGCGGGGCCGATTTCGCCATCTTCGGCCCGGTATTCTTCACGCCTTCGAAGGCGCCCTACGGCCCGCCCGTGGGGCTCGATCGCCTGCGCGAGGCGTGCGCCGCCGTCCGCATGCCCGTACTGGCGCTGGGCGGGGTGAACGAAACCAATACGCCCGATTGCCTGGCTGCGGGCGCGGCCGGTATCGCTGCCATCACCCTGTTTCAACGGGCGGCCGCATCTTCCTGACCGGAACCTGCCCGGGCCAGAGCTCCAATCCAGGACGGGGGCCCGGCGTCCTTTTGGGCATTTGTGCTATCCTACAGGAGTAAAAAAGACGGAGAGAAAGAGAGAGAAGGAGTATCTACTCTAGGATGGCACTGGCGACAGACGTTAAGAAGGAGATCGTGGGGAAGTTTCGGACGCACAAAACCGATACTGGTTCGCCAGAAGTGCAGGTGGCCCTCCTGAGCCGGCGGATCGCCGATCTCACGGAGCATTTTAAAACCCACAAGAAGGACCACCACTCCCGACGAGGTCTGTTGACCATGGTGGCCCAGCGGCGGCGGCTCCTCAACTACTTGAGGAGAGTGGCGCCGAATCGTTACAAGAATCTGATTCAGGAACTGGGCCTTCGCCGCTAGAGGCGTATACTCGCAAGCCACAGCGGGCGAGAGTCCAGCGAGTCCAACACGCGCTGAGTAGACCTGGACATCGCCCTGATTCGAAACCCGCTTAGAGCATTCCACCTCCAATCTCCATCGTGGGCGTATCCCTATGACGAAGCCCAACTGCAACCGGCCCGATGGCCGGGATTGGAGAACTCAAGATGGTGCACACTTCAGAAATCGATCTGGGATCCTGCAAAATTTCCATCGAAACAGGTAAAGTGGCAAAACAGGCGAACGGCGCGGTCGTCGTTCGCAGCGGCGATTCCGTCGTTCTCGTTTCTGCCTGCATGGCGCCGGAACCGAAGGCCGGCGCTTCGTTCTTTCCACTCACGGTAGACTACCGCGAATACACCTATGCCGCCGGCAAAATTCCCGGCGGTTACATCAAGCGCGAGGGGCGTCCCTCGGAAAAAGAGATCCTCACCAGCCGGCTGATTGACCGGCCGATCCGCCCGCTGTTCCCTGAAGGCTTCAGCCATGAAACCCAGGTGATCGGCATGGTGCTCTCGGCCGATCCCGAATTGAACCCGGACACACTTGCGGTGGTCGGGGCCGGCGCCGCCCTGGCCATATCCGATATCCCCTTCCCTGAAACCATAGCCGGCGTCCGCGTCGGTCTGGTGAAGGGCGAGTTGATTGCGAACCCGACTTACGAACAGGTGCGCGATGCCAAGCTCAACATTGTCGTCGCGGGCACCGACGCAGGCATCGTCATGGTGGAAGCGGGCGCCAATGGCGCCACGGAAGCCGAGGTTTTGAAGGCCATTGAGTTCGGCCACGAGTGCTGCCGCAAGATCATCGCGGGCATCCGCGATCTGGCGGCGAGGGCCGGCAAGCCGAAGTTCGCGTTTACTCCGCCGGAAATCAACAAGGAGATGTACGACAGCATCGCGGCCCAGTACCGCGAGGAGCTGACCGATGCGCTCGATACGCAGAAGTATCCCAAAGTGGAGAGCTATCTGAAGGTGGAAGCGCTGAAGAAGAAGGCTCTCGAGGCGTACCCCGAGGAGCAGCAGCCGGATGCCGCTAAGGCATTCGACTCCCTGAAGGAGCGCATTTTCCGCGACCAGATCCTCAACGACAAGCGGCGCCCCGACGGCCGCGCTTTCGACGAGATCCGTCCGATTTCGATCGAAGTGGGCACGCTCCCCCGCACGCACGGCTCCGCGCTGTTCACCCGGGGCGAAACGCAGGCGCTGGTCACCGTCACCCTGGGGACGAAGGAAGACGAGCAGCGGTTGGAGCCCCTCGAGGCGGGCGCCGAGACCTCGAAGCGTTTCATGCTGCACTACAATTTCCCGCCCTTCAGCGTGGGCGAGGTCGGCTTCCTGCGTGGCCCGGGCCGCCGCGAGATCGGCCACGGCGCGCTGGCCGAGCGCGCTCTTTCCGCGGTGATCCCGGACGAAACGGTGTTTCCTTACACCATGCGCGTGGTCAGCGACATCCTGGAGTCCAACGGATCGAGCTCGATGGCTTCGGTCTGCGGCGCTACGCTGGCGCTGATGGACGCCGGTGTTCCGATCAGCGCTCCCGTCGCGGGCATCGCGATGGGAATGGTGAAGGAGGGCGACCGCTACGCCGTGCTCACCGACATCGCCGGCGCCGAAGACCACTACGGCGACATGGACTTTAAAGTCGCCGGCACCCGGGAGGGCATCACCGCTCTTCAAATGGATATCAAGGTGCCCAACGTAACCACCGCGGTGATGAAGGAAGCGCTGGAGCAGGCCTGCCGCGGGCGGCTGTTCATCCTCGGCAAGATGGAGGAAGTGCTGGCGGCGCCGCGCACCACGCTCTCACCGTACGCGCCCCGTATCTACACGATGACGATTCCCACCGACAAGATCCGCGAACTGATCGGGCCGGGCGGCAAGGTGATTCGCGGGATTGTCGATCAGACCGGAGTCAAAATCGACGTCGAAGACGACGGCACCGTCCACATCTTCTCGGCCGACGAGGCCTCGGCCGCCAAGGCGCAGCAGATGGTCAGCGATATCGCCGCCGTGGCCGAGGTTGGGAAGACCTACCTGGGCAAGGTGGTCCGGCTGGTGGATTTCGGCGCATTCGTGGAAATTTTCCCCGGCACCGACGGTCTGCTGCACATCAGCGAGATTTCGGAAAACCGCATCAAGAACGTGCGTGACGAGCTGAGGGAAGGCGACCAGATTTTGGTAAAAGTGCTGGCGCTCGAAGGCAACAAGATCAAGCTGAGCCGCAAGGCCGTGCTGCGCGAGCAGCGGGAAAAGCTGAAGAGCGGAAAAAACTAAAGAACGAGGAACGCAGATCGTGGATCGCCGGCGCGTAGCCGGCGATCCCGCTCACAACCTGCTGTTGTTTATCCTCGCAGTCCCGCCAGCACTCCCCGCATGTACGCCAGGGACTTCGCAATACCGGGCATCGGGTCGTCGCCTTCGATTTCGTACTCCAGGTTGACGTAGCCCTGGTAGTTCATATTCTTCAAAGCCTTGAAGATGGCCGGTATCGGCATCGCTCCGTCCCCCACCGGGCACTGGCTTTTGGCGTCCATCAGGTCTCGGAGATCCTTGATG
Organism: Rhodospirillales bacterium; assembly: GCA_050261015.1. Taxonomy (GTDB): domain Bacteria; phylum Acidobacteriota; class Terriglobia; order Bryobacterales; family Bryobacteraceae; genus Fen-330. The sequence goes on from JBLNCW010000093.1 coordinate 13,937, forward strand.
TGTACGTCGAGCAGGCGGCTCCCCGCGCTCTCGATCGACTCCACCGCGCTCGTGCCGGTCCTGGTCGTATGTCCGACATCCACGCAAACCCCCATCCGGGGATCCATTCCCTGCAACGCCTTTAGCGCCACCTCGGGCGACGGGAAGTGCTTGTCCTCCGGACCGTGGTTGTGGATGGCGACCTTGATGTCGTACTCCTTAACAAATTTTTCAATGCGCGGCAGAGTCTGGCGAGTCGGCCCGATGATCATCATCGGCATGCCGCATGCCTTGGCGTACTCGAAGTACCTGCGGATGTCGTCGTCATCGTCCTGCTGCAAATAGATTACTCCGCCGCTGATGATCTTGATGCCCGCCCTCTCGAACTCGCGCGCGCCTCTGCGTAATTCCTCGGGGGAACTGCGGTAAGGCAGGTGGAACTCCTTGACGCTTACGTAAGATACATTTAGTTTTCTTAACATCCGGATCGCAAGTCCGCGTTGAAACTCGCGAAGGGAATAGCTTGCGACTCCAAGTTTCACGTCTTCCGTGTTAGCAGGCGTCTGGGCGGCGGCCGAACCGCTGACTGCGGCGGACGACACAAGCGCCCCGCCCAGGAATCCGCGCCGGCTCAGGTTCAGGTTCATGAGACATGCTCCTTTCCGCAACTCTCGATGATAACTGAGATTTCGAAGCGTAAGCGCCGCCGACGGGGCTTTCCCGGCGACTCGGGGCCGCAGACGCCTGGCGGCCCTTCAGCGAAGGTGGGGCGGGGGACCCGCGCCGCGGGTGGCCTAGATCTCCTAAGAGGCTTTTCACTATTTCAAAAGTCGATAGAATCTGATACTCTTTATTCCAATTTCTGTAGATGCCCCCAATGAGTTTGTGGAGGCTGCTGATCAGAAAAGGCTTATGCTGAACTAACTTTGGCAAATGGCATGCTAGCGAAGGATACTCTTTTGACCCCCTAGGAGAATAGCCTCTTGAACACCACAACTGTAACGCGAGTCTTATCCCAGGCGCTGTTGATGTGCCTGGTGCTCAGTCTTTTTTCCTCTGTCGTCACGGCCCAGAGCGTGACGGGCACCATTGCCGGCGTGATCAGGGACCCTGATGGCGCCGTGATTCCCGGCGCCAAAGTGGTAGCCCGGAACGCTGGCACCAACGACGAGACCGCCACTACGACGGATGGCGCCGGATTTTACCGGTTCACCAACCTTGTCTCCGGCTCCTACGTCGTATCAGTTGAGGCGCAAGGTTTCCGCAAGTTGGTTACGTTGCCTCAGCGTCTCAGCACCGGCGAAGTCATCCGTTTGGACCTGGAAATGGAACTCGGACAAGTGAGCGAGACGGTAACGATCGAAGAGGTCGCCACTAAAGTCAACACCGAGGATTCCCAGACGGGTCAGGTGTTGCGCGACGTGCACCTGCTGCCCATCATTTCCGGCGCAGGCGGCCGCAACCCGCTCTCGCTGGCGTTGACCCAACCCGGCGTGATGGCGCCGACCACTAATACAAGCGTCGCGATCGGAACATTCTCATTCAATGGTCAGCGGTCGCAATCCAATAACTTCATGTTGGACGGCGGGGACTCGAATGACCTCGCCATCAATGTGCCGGATGCCGTCAACAGCATTTCTCCCAACGCCCTTGCCGAATTTAGCGTGGTGACCGGCTCGATGAAAGCCGAATTTGGCCGCAACTCCGGCGCGCAGGTTCTGGCAACCACGCGCTCCGGCAGCAACGAGTGGCACGGCGGAGCCAGCGAGATTTTCCGCAACACCAAACTGAACGCCACCCCGTTTTTCCAGAACGCGGTCGCGGGCGGCACCGAGACCACGCTTCCGGGCAGCGGGTTCCCGCGCCGGCCGCAGTGGAACACCAACGATTTCGACGCGCAATTCGGCGGAGCGATCAAGAAGGACAAGGCGTTTTTCTTCCTGAACTACCTCGGGTTCCGGCGCCGCCAGGGCGTGACCCGCTCGGCCACGGTCATCCCCGACAATCTCCGGGCCATCATCAATGAGTACGGCACGCCCGAAGCCAAGGCCCTCCTCGCGCTGGTCCCGCGCGCCAATTACGGCTCCAATACGCTGCTGAGCGCTCCGACGAATTCGTTGCGGCGCGACCAGGGCCTCGTCAAGTACGATCATTACCTGAATGAAGACAACCGCCTCTCCTTCACGTATTTCGTGGAGGACCAGACGTCCATGGACCCCTTCGCCTTTAGCGGAAGCAACATTCCCGGGTTCGGGCAGCAAGGAATTGTCCGCTACACGAATGCGGTGCTGCGCGACACGCACACCTTCTCTCCCAACCTGCTTAACGAGTTTCGGGCTTCGTTCCACCGGCGCGCCCAGCAGGGCGTGGTGCCGTTGAACACGACTTCGCTCAAGAGCCTGGGGATCACTGGCGTCATCCCGGACAATTCGGCGGCGGAAGGCCCCCCGTTCGTGGATCTCAGCGCAGACGGATATTCCGCGTGGGGCAACACCTACCAGGGACCGCAGTCCCGCTTTGACAACACGTGGCACTTCGTCGATAACGTGAGCTGGAACAAGGGTTCGCACTACTTCAAGTTCGGCGGCGAAGCGCGCAGTTTCGCGCAGAACCAGCTCTTCACGTTCATTAACAGCGGCTACATTTACTGCGACGGCGCCGGCGTCGAGAACGGATTCGTGGCTCCCATTCCCGGCCTGAGCCCCGTCTTGACCGATTTCGCCCGCGGTTACACCAGTGATTTCGAGCAGTCCAACACCGGGCGGCAGGGTTACCGCACCAAGTACGCCGGGTTCTTCTTCCAGGACGACTGGAAAGTGAAGCCTCGGCTGACTCTGAATCTCGGAGTCCGGTGGGAGCTCTATCAGCCCATTTATGAAGTTCACGACCAGGTTGTGGCGTTCCGCCTCGGGCAGCAATCCACCGTGTTCCCGAGCGCGCCGACCGGTCTTCTGTACCCCGGCGACAAGGGCATTTCCCGCGCCACCTACCCGGCGGACTACTCGAACTTCGGTCCCCGGTTTGGTTTCGCCTGGGATGTCCTCGGAAACGGCAAGCTGGCGCTGCGCGGCGGCTATGGCCTCTTCTATGATGCCCCCATCACCGAGCTCACCTTGCAGTTCCTCGGCGTGCCTCCCTATGGGACCCAGACATACCTGGAAAGCACGTTTTATCGGGCGCCATACGATCTGAACTTGTCCGGCGGCGTCCCGTCGCCCCGGCCCAACCCGTTCCCGTTCGTGCCTGTGAAGCCCGGCGAGTACTTCGATTACAGGACCGTCGCTCCCATCGGCCAGATGTTCATGGCCCCCGACTTCCAGACTCCCTACGGGCAGCAGGCCAACCTGAACTTGCAGTACCAGGTGACCAGAGACTGGATGTTGGATGTCGGTTATGTCTGGTCCAACGGCGTTCACCTGCTCGACCGCAAACAGTTCAACTGGGCCATCCCCGGCCCCGGCGCCACCGCGGCCAACACTCATTCCAGACGGATTCTCAACATCAACAACCCGCTCAATGAGGAGTACGGTGGGGCGGTCTGGGGGAATCTCAGGAGCCAGTTGACCGACCTCAACTCCAGCTACAACTCGCTTCAGGTGATGGCGACCAAGCGCATGTCCTACGGCTTGACCATGACTCACGCTTACACGTGGGGCCATGCCATCGATTACGCTTCGGGGCTGCGCGGGTACACCCGTCCGGACGACACGCGCGCCAACCGGGGCAACGCCGATCACGACGTGCGCCACCGCTACGTTGCCACCTTCCTGTACGAACTCCCCTTCATGAAGGACCAGGATGGGGTGCTCGGCAAGATCGTGGGCGGCTGGGGCGTTTCGGGTATCACTACATTCCAGACCGGCCAGCCGTTCGACATCTACGAAGGCACGGACCGCAGCTTGACCGGCATTGGCGGCGACCGGCCGGATTACGTCGGCGGGAAGCTGAAGTTCTTCGATCCTCGCGGTACCGCCAACGTGCCGGGAATGTTGAACGCGTACTTTGACGGCACAGGCGGCGGCACCGCAACGGCTGCAACCAACCCGTTCTTCAGGAGGGTGGGCTCCGGAACGAGCTGGGCGCTCGGCGCCGGCAGGTGGGGCAACTTCGGCCGTAACGTGTTCCATGGCCCCGGCCTGAACAACTGGGATCTCTCGATCTTCAAGCGCTTCAGAATCACCGAGGGACACACCCTGGAATTCACGACCCAGATCTTCAATCTGGTCAACCACGTTATGTTCGACAACCCGAACGGCAACATCGGCTCGAGCGCTTTTGGCCGCATCACCAGCGCGCGTGATCCGCGCCTGACGCAGCTCGGACTGAAATACTGGTTCTGAGGACGCCGGCGGCGCGAGCGATCGCGCCGCCCAGCGCCGACGATCATTTGCTAAAGCCGGGAGGCGACTCCCGGCTTTTTTTTGTCTCAGAGATGGCTGGCGGAGCTCGGGGCCGCTACAATGCTTTCGATGGATTCTCCACGCGCCGCGGGCTCCTCTCTCGTGGCGGTCCTGGCTGAAAAACCCTCGGTTGCCCGCGATATCGCCAGCGTCCTGGGCGCGAAAACGCAAGGAAAAGGTTACCTCCACGGCGGGGGCTACATCGTCACCTGGGCCATCGGGCATCTGGTAACCCTCGCCCAACCACACGAGATCCGCCCGGAATGGCGCCGCTGGCGCCGCGACCTCCTCCCGATGCTTCCCGCGGAGTGGCCCCTGGTTGTTTGCGAAGAAACCAAGGACCAGTTCGAAGTCGTCCGTAAGATTTTCAATTCACCGCGCGTCAGCCGGATCGTCTGCGCCACGGACGCCGGACGCGAAGGCGAACTGATTTTCCGCTACATCTACGAGGCGACAGGATGCCAAAAGCCCTTCCAGCGGCTGTGGATCTCATCGCTGACGCCTGAGGCCATCCGCAAGGGCTTCGAGCATCTGCGCGACGGCCGGGAGTACGACAACCTGGCCGACGCCGCCCGCGGGCGCAGCCGGGCCGACTGGCTGGTCGGGATGAATCTCTCGCGCGCCTATACCCTGGCGTTCAAGGACGAGTTGTCCGTCGGCCGCGTTCAGACCCCCACGCTCGCCATGCTGGTCGAACGCGAGCTCGCCATCCGCGCCTTTGTTCCCGAAGACTACCTGGAAGTCGTCGCCACTTTCTCTCCCCGGCCGGAGGAGTCCTACAAAGGAACCTGGTTTACCGAGACCAACGGCGAGAGGCAGACGCGCCTCCCGGCGGACGGCAAACAGGCCGCCGCCATCGTCGAGCGCGCCCGCAGCGGCCAGGCCCGTATCGAATCCATTCAGGCGGAAACGCAGCGGATGCCGCCGCCGCTCCTCTACGACCTCACGGAGCTCCAACGGCACGCCAACCGCCTCTTCGGCTTCAGCGCCGAAAAGACCCTGCAACTTGCCCAGGCCCTCTACGAACGGCACAAGCTGCTGAGCTATCCCCGGACCGACTCGCGCCACCTCTCGACTGACGTCGCCGCCACCTTGCCCGCAGTCGTCCGCGCCATTTCCGCGCCTTACTCCCAACTGCTTGCGCCTGGAACCGGCGAGCGTCCCCTCTCCCGCCGCTTCGTCGACGACGCCAAGGTAACCGACCACCACGCCATCATTCCCACTACGACCGCGCTCGAAAAAGCCTCACCGACGCCGGACGAGCGCAAGCTCTACGACCTGGTCTGCCGGCGCCTGCTGGCCGCGTGGATGCCGGACCATATCTCGTCCACCACAACGGTCATAACAGCCATCTCCAATCCCGGCGCGCTGGACCGGTATCTCACCTCGGGAACCGTCGTTCAGCAGGAGGGCTGGAAGGCGCTGGACATCAAGGGCAAGAAGGATGCCGCCGAAGATCCCCTCCCCTCGGGGCTTGCAACCGGCCAGCCGCAGACCGTTACGGACGTAGAGAGCGTGCGCAAGCGCACCCGCCCGCCTAAGCGCTTTACCGACGCCACCCTTCTCACGGCAATGGAGACCGCCGGAAAGACGCTCTACGAAAAGGAATTGTCCGAGGCGATGAAAGAGTGCGGGCTGGGCACCCCGGCAACGCGCGCCGCCATCATAGAGGTGCTGCTGAAGCGCGGCTACGTGGTCCGTGACCGAAAGACGCTCGCGGCCACCGACAAGGGCATCCGGCTGATCGAGGTGGTGCACCCGGAGGTCAAGAGTCCGGCGATGACCGGCCAGTGGGAAGCCTGCCTGCGGCGGATCGAGCGCGGAACGGCCCGGCTTCAGCCGTTCCTGGAAAGCATCGAGAACTATGTCCGCGATGTGGTCGGCCGCATCGAACCGGAAAAGAAATCAGAATCCTTCTCCGCGCCCGCCGGCGCAGTTGATCGCGCGGCCCCCTGTTCGAACCTGACGGAGATCCTTTCATCACGCTTCGGCTTTCCCTCTTTCCGGCCGAATCAGGAGGAGGTCTGCCGCGCCGCCATCGACGGCCGCGACGTCCTTCTCGTGATGCCTACCGGAGCGGGCAAGTCGCTCTGCTACCAGCTTCCCGGTATCGCCCGCGGGGGGACCACGCTTGTCATCAGCCCGCTGATCGCGCTCATGGAAGACCAGGTGGCCAAGCTGATTGAACGCGGCTTCCGTGCCGACCGCATCCACTCGGGCCGCGACCGCGCCGCCTCGCGGCAGGCCTCCATCGACTACCTCAACGGCTGCCTTGACTTCCTGTTCATCGCCCCCGAGCGCCTGCGCGTTCCGGGTTTTCCCGAGATGCTGGGAAAGCGCAAGCCCTCGCTGGTCGCCATCGACGAGGCCCACTGCATCTCCGAATGGGGGCACGACTTCCGCCCGGACTACCGTATGCTCGGCCGCTATTTGCGGCTGCTGCGCCCGGCCCCCGTTATGGCCCTGACGGCGACCGCCACGCCCGTGGTGCAGGACGACATCATCCAGCAGCTCGGGCTCGAGGGCGCCCTGCGGGCCGTCCACGGGTTCCGCCGGCCGAACATTGCGGTGGAGGTGGTCGAAGCGCCGCCGTCAGCGCGCAAGGACCTGGCACGCGACCTTCTGCTCGATCCCGCGCGCCGTCCGGCCATCGTGTATGCGCCGACGCGCGCCGAGGCCGGCGCGCTCGCCCGCGCGCTGAACCGTCACTTCGCAGCCGCAGCCTACCACGCCGGTTTGGATGCCGCGAAGCGCGACGACGTGCAGGCCCGTTTTGTCGAGGGCAGTATCGAAGTCGTGGTGGCGACGATCGCCTTCGGCATGGGAATCGATAAGGCGGACGTCCGCACCGTGATCCACACCGCGCTGCCCGGTAGCGTGGAGGCTTACTATCAGGAGATCGGCCGCGCGGGCCGCGATGGAAAGCCCGCGCGGGCCATCCTGATGCACTCCTACGCAGACCGCCACAAGCACGATTACTTCTTCGAGCGGGATTACCCGGACGTCAAAGTCCTTGATGCCATTTACGCGAAGCTCTCGGAGGTTCCTATCGCGCGCGAGGAGCTCGAACATCGCTGCCGCGTGCAACCCGACGTTTTCGAAAAAGCGCTCGAGAGATTGTGGATTCACGGCGGTGCGCTGGTGGATTTCGCCGAAAACGTCGTGCGCGGCAGCGGCGAGTGGCGCGAAGCCTACATCGCCCAGGGCGAGCGCAAACTCGCGCACCTGGAACGGATGCTGCGCTACGCCGGCTCGCATCAGTGCCGGATGGCAGCGCTGGTTCGCCACTTCGGCGACCACGAGGACGCCCGCGTCCCCTGCGGGGTGTGCGATTTCTGCGCTCCGGATTCGTGCGTCGCTCAAACGTTCCGGCCGCCCGGCACGGTTGAGCGTGAGGCGCTCGGCCGTCTTCTGGACGAGCTAAAGCGCGCGGGCGAGCGGCCGACCGGCCGGCTCTACACCGATCTGTTCGGCAAAGATTCATCCATCGACCGCGATACCTTCGAGCAGCTCCTCGGGGGCCTGGCGCGCGCCGGACTCCTTCAGCTAACCGAGACCTCGTTTGAGAAGGATGGCAAGCTGATCCCGTTCACGCGTGCGAGAATGGCGGCCGCCGTGCCCGAGGAGTTGCCTGAGATACCCATCCCACAGCGAATTGAACCCGTGTTGCCCATACGCCGCCGGAAGAAAGCAAAGGCGCGCAAATCCTCCGCCAGGCCGGCCAGGGCAGCGGCGGAAAAACCCGCTCAGGATGGCGCCCTTTTCAAGACTCTCCGGGCATGGCGAATGGAGGAGGCGAAAAGACTCGGCGTGCCGGCATTCCGCGTTCTCACCGACCGCGCGTTGCAGGCCATCGCGAGCGAGCGGCCCGCATCCACAGCCGAGTTGCTGGCAGTTCCAGGCATCGGTCTGAAAACCGTGGAGAAGTACGGGGAACGAATTTTCCGGATGATTGAGCAGGCGCGCTGACTCTCAGCGTTTCTCGTCGCGCGCGGACCGCGCTTCGGTGCGCTTGACCTGCGCCCTGCGGCGGCCCTTCGCCAGCCCCGCCGCCGCTTTCTCGCGCGCCGCCTGGCTGACTTCAATGCGGTTTACGACCCGCACGGCTCCCATGGCCTTGGCCAGCCGCGTGGCCGTGCCCTTGTGCTGGACTACATCGGTGCGGCCCTCTATCGTGGCGACGCCGCCCTGCACACGTACTTCGAAATGGTTGACCGCGATTTTGGATTGCGCAAAACGGGCGCGGATTGCCTGCTCCAGGCGCCGGTCGGCGGCTGCGTCCTTGCCGGCCGGCTCGGTCGTCTTCTTCGCGGGCTTCGTCTGTCCAAACGCCACCGCCGCCAATAACAACACCACCGCAAGCTTCACGAAAACGTCCCCCTTTGCTGCGAGTGCGCCTGATCGCATTTTCATAAGTACTCAGTGCTGGGAGTGAAGTATAATTCGCACATGCTTGGAAAATTTCCTCGCCGCGACCTGTTTCGCGGGGTCGCCGGACTATCCGCGTTGTCCTATTCGCGGATTCTAGGCGCTAATGACCGGATTTTGTTGGGAGTAATTGGCTGCGGTGATCGCGGCCAGCATGATACTAACCAATTCTTGAAGAATCCCAACGTAAGTGTCGTCGCACTCTGCGACGTGTACGCCGCTCAGATCGAGCGCTTGCGCAGGAGAGCGCCGGAGGCCAAAGGCTTTTCGGATCATCGCAAGCTGCTGGAAATGAAAGAAATTAACGCCGTCCTGATCGCCACGCCGGATCACTGGCACGCCCCATGCACGATCGATGCGCTCAATGCGGGCAAGGACGTCTACGTCGAAAAGCCGCTGACGCTGAAGATCGAGGAGGGCCCGGAGATTGTCAAGGCCGCCAGGGTGAACGGCCGCGTCTGCCAGGTCGGCATGCAGCAGCGCTCCGGCCGGCACTATATCCAGGCCAAGCAAGAGTACATAGACAGCGGCAAGCTCGGCAAGATCACCCTGGCCCGCACATGGTGGCACGGCAACGGCTACCACCTCCGCCGCGCCCCGGCCTCACTGCAGAGAAAGCCTGACGATCTCGACTGGGCCCGCTTCCTCGGGCCGCTGCGCTGGCGCGACTACGACCCACAGCAGTTTTTCAACTGGCGGGCGTACCTGGATTTCGGCGGCGGTCAGGTCACGGACCTGTTCACTCACTGGATCGATGTGGTCCACATGTTCATGGGTCAGGATATTCCGATATCCGCGTCGGCCGCCGGAGGCGTATACCACTACAAGGACGGCCGGACTGCCCCTGACACGATCAACGTCCTGCTGGAGTATCCCGCCGGGTTCACCGCCACCTTCGAGGCGACCCTGGTGCCTGGAATTACCGGCGCGGCTGTTGAAATTTGCGGCGCCAACGGCCGGCTCTGGATAGACCGCGGGCGCTATGAGTTCCACCCGGTCGGGCGGGGCACGCAGCCCACGATCGTGAAGGCCGAAGGCAACATGGATTTCGACCACGTCAACAATTTCCTGGAGTGTATGCGGACGCGCAACCTCCCGAATGGGGACGTGCTTGTCGGGCACCGCTCCGCGCAGGCTTCCCACCTCGGGAACATCGCATACGTTCAGAAGCGCCGGCTCGATTTTGACCCGGTCAGGGAAGAAATCCTGCCTCTATAGTATTGGCCGGGAAAGGCGTTCAGCCGATTGTGGCATCCTGCAACGCCCATAACCTCGGCGAGCGGCCTTTCCCGGTGCCGAGCAGAGAAAAGTTAATCTGCAACCTGGTATCGACTTAATTTGTACCCTCCTGAAATTACTTCTCTGAGGTTGGCACCCGTGCGTCAGGCTGGGAGTGTCAAAGCACTGAAAATTCTTGTCTGCTACACCGTTTAACACCCGTTTAATACGCGGTGTTCAACCTTGACGGCGTCCTTTAACGGTAATAGAATCTCTCTGTCCGGCGTCGCGAAGGGGTCGGGTGCCGGATTCAAGTGTGACCACGCGTGAAGTGTGGCGCAATGCGGTTGGAATTCAATTCAATTCGAAGCAGTAAGGTGAGGAGATACTAATGTGTAAAAGCAAATGGCTCGCGAAAATCGCGATCCTTACTCTTACCCTGCTCGTCTTCACGGCAACGCCGCTGATGGCGCAGACTCAAAACATCAGCGGCACCGTTGTCGACGAATCGGGAGCGGTCATTCCCGGAGCTGACGTCAAGATCACCGACGTCGAGAAGGGAACGCTCGCTCGTGAAACATCCACAGATGAATCGGGGGTCTTCCGGGCCGTAAACATGGTGCCCGGAAGGTACCAGATCGCAGTGGAGAAAACTGGCTTCAAAAAAGCTGAGCTCACGGTAACGCTGAACGTCAACACCAGGTTGGACGTCGGGCAGATCCAGCTCAGCCTCGGCCAGGTGACCGAAGTGTTGTCCGTGAGCGAATCTGTGATTCCTCTGGTCACGACGAACACGATGGAGAAGGCCTACCTGGTCGACGTCAAGCAGATTTCGGAACTTCCCATGAACGGGCGGAACTGGGTTGCCCTGATGAGCACGGTTCCGGGCATGACCAGCAGCGCGCGGAACGATTTCGACGTGAACTTCAACGACGTGTCGACGTTCCACGGCCTGGGCGGGCGCGGCTCACAGAACAACTTCTACCTGGATGGAACTCCCAACCTGGACGTCGGCGACAACCAGTCGCAGTATACGCAGCCCAGCATCGACTCCATCGCGGAGTTCAAGGTGCTCCAGAGCGGATTCAACGCCGAGTACGGCCGGAACTCCGGAATGGTGGTGGCGGTCCAGAGCAAGTCTGGTTCCAGCTCCTTCCACGGCACGCTCTACGAATACTTCCGCAACAACGCGCTGGATGCCAAGTGCGTGCTTTGTAACACCTTGCAGCCGCAGTTGCGGTACAACCAGTTCGGCGGCAACCTCGGCGGCTGGGTTCCCATCCCGAAAGTCTCCAGCAAGGACGACAAGCGGGTGTTCTTCTTCTACAACCGCGAAATGACGCGCCGGATCCTGCCGGGCAGCTCCTACAGGGACATCCCCAACGCGAACATCCTGAACGGCGACTTCCGCGAGTTCCTGACGAACACCAAGATGCAGTACGCGCCCCAGTTCTACAACGGTACCGTCTTCCAGCCCGGGAGCATCGTACGCGACGGCGCGGGCAACATCATCGATGGCCTGCCGTTCCCGGACAACACGGTTCCAAAGAACATGTGGAACCCCCTGAGCGCCAATCTGCTGAAGGTGTACACGGGCATTCCCGGCTACGCCAGCCTGCCGGCAGCCCCCAACCCGGGCTACGTGCGGTATTACTACAACAACCCGAGCAAGCTGAGAAAGGACCAGGACCTGCTCCGCATCGACTACACCGTCAACGCCAAGCTGAACACCTTCTTCCGCTGGGTTAACGATTACCAGGAAGAGGAGAACCAGAACGGCGTCTGGGCCGGTCAGCCTTTCCCGATCCAGCCGCAGCGGCGGCCGAAGCCGGGCAGCTCGTGGGCATGGACCCTGATCGGCATTGTTTCGCCGACCATCTCGACCGAAACGACCCTCTCATACAACCACCAGTCGCAAGAGCTGGCGGTGATCGAGCCGAACCCGATCGACCGCGACAAGCTCGGCGCCAACTGGCCGCAACTCTATCCGAAAACGAACCTCACCAACTCGATTCCGGACGTTCAAGCGTCGCCCATCAGTTGGAACATCGGCGATCCGGGCTGGCACAATGACGGCAAGGACTACGCCCTGATCGAGAACGTTTCGATCCTGAAAGGGTCGCACAGCTTGAAGTTCGGCTTCTATTACAACCGGGACAATAAGAAGCAGACCGCGACCTGGCCGATGAACGGCTCCATCAACTTCAACTCAAGCTCCTCGATGCCGTTGGATACGGGCCTTGGGCTGGCCAACCTGATGCTGGGTAATTTCCAGAGCTACAGCCAGAACAACGCGCACGTTTATCCGTATTTCCGCTTCCTGGCGTATGAAGCCTACGCCCAGGATAGCTGGAAGATCAACAGGCGTCTGACACTGGAGTACGGTGTCCGCTACTCGCACATGGTCCCGACCTTCACCTACACGCGGTCCGGCGAGCCCGGTGGCGAAGGCACTTGGAAGCTCTACAGCGTGGACCTCAGCAGGTACGACGCTTCGAAGCGCCCGACCATTGATCTGAGCACCGGCAAGCTGGTCGGAGATCCGATGACGGCACTGTCGCCGCTTGGACTGATTTGCGATCCTTGCGACGGCATCCACCGCGGTTTCTCTCCTGCCGAGAACTTCTTCGCGCCGAGAATCGGCTTCGCCTACGACGTTTTTGGCGACGGCAAGATGGCCCTCCGTGCGGGCTTTGGGGTGTTCCACGAGCGTCTCCGCCAGAACAACTTCAACTTCGGCGCGGGCGGGTCGTGGCCCAACCTTACGTCCGCATCCCAACTCAACGGCAATGTCTCCGCCATCGACCTGAGCGTCACCCAGGGACCGGCGCCGGAGATCACGCCGCCGTCCAAGACCATCTGGCCGACCGACAACACGATGCCGAGCATCTATTCGTGGTACGCCGGTATCCAGAGGGAGTTGCCGTACAGGCTGGCGCTTGACGTATCCTATGCCGGCAACCGCGGCGTGCACCTGATGAACCAGCGGCAGGTTAATGCCGTGCCGGCCGGAACCTTCATCAAGTACCCCAATCTTCGCGCGTCGGTCAACTACCGCGACGACGCGCTGCGGCCCTACTACGGTTGGGGGCAGCTCACGGCGGTGGAAACACTCAGTTACTCTTCCTATAATGCCCTGATGGTCCGCTTCAGCCGGCGGTTCGCCAACAACTTCGCCACGAACTTCAACTACACGTGGTCGAGGGTCATGGATCTTGTTGACAACGACGGCGACACTATCATCAACCCGTTCGATATGCGCCAGAACTGGGCGCCGGCGGGTTACGACCAGACCAACGTCATCACCTGGGATTTCATTTACAACCTCCCGACGGTTCGGGCCGACGCCCACCCGGTGGTGAAGACGCTCCTCAACGGCTGGGAAGTCAGCGGTATTTTCCGGTCCCAGTCAGGTATGCCGTTCTCGGTTTCCTCGAACGGCAGCACGCAGGGAGTGAACTCCGGCAGTCCGTATCCGGACGTGGTGGGCGATCCCTACGCGGGGCAGAACAAGCACCGCTGGATCAATCCGGATGCATTCCGCCGGCCGGCGGACGGCGAATACGGCAACTTCCACCGGAACGCGCTGCGTTTGCCCGGCATCCGCAACCTCGACGCCAACCTGGTGAAGAACTTCACCATCACCGAATCCGTGCGAGCCGCCTTCCGCTGCGAGGTGTTCAATGTGTTCAACAACCCGCAGATCTGGGGCATCGTCACTGGGTTCAGCGCCGACAACCCGGGTGGGCCGATTTCCGCGAACGTGAAGAACTTCGGCCATCCGAATAGCTGGCGCGAAGCTCGCATTCTCCAGTTGGCCCTCAGACTCAGCTTCTGATTCGACGCTCTTTTTACGGGGCATGCCCCGCTGCCGGTTGTGCAGCGGGGCTTTTTTTGTGGCCTAGTCGAACACCCGGATTTTGATGTTGCGGAACCAGACCTCGTCGCCGTGGTGCTGGAGGCTGATCGGCCCCCGAGGCTTGGGCTTCGTGAGCATCTCCATGACCTCTGGATGCCGACCCCAGCGCCTGGCGGCGCCCTCGCGCACGGCCTCGCTGGCGAGCGAGCCTTCAGCGACCTTCACCCCGTTAATCCAGTGCTCAAAGTGGTCTCCACGGACGACGATTCGCCCCTGGTTCCACTCGCCGGCCGGGCGCGCATTATGCACGGACGGCGCGATCATCGAGTATAGGGAACCGGTCGTGTGACTGGGGGTTCTCGCGTCCCGGTGCCCCGAATCGTCGATCAACTGGCACTCGAAGCCGATCACGTATACGTCGCCCCTCGCGTCCGGATCGAGCTTTGCGCGGTCCGGCTCAGGCGCGGCCACGGCGCGCGCAACCCTTCCCTCGAACCCGCCTCCTCCGGTCTGCGGTGCCCGGCTGTCCAGAAACACCGTCCTCTGGATCCGGTACTTGACCCCGGTGTTGCCGCGAGGTGAAATCCGCCAGTCGAATTTCAACTCGAAATCGCCGAAGGATTCCTCGGTGATCAGGTCCTCGGCAATGCGCGGCTTGAGGCGCGTCTTCAGGCATCCGTCCTCGATCACCCATGAATCCCCCGGCGGGGTGAACTTCGCGGGGTCGCGCCAGTTATTCATGGTCCGGCCGTCGAACAGCAGCCGCCAGGCTTCCGCCCGCTCGGCGGGCGTCAGAACGTTTTCAGCGCCGCAAGCGGATATCGCCGCGGCCAGCAACAGCAGGTATCTCATGGTTCCTCCAAAGGCCGTACAATCGGCGGCGTTTTTTCCGGAAGGTCTTTGAGCGTGGCGCCGATAACAAAGCGCCGCAGTTCCAGTTCCAGTCCCGGCACGCAGATCGCGCCGTTGCCGCCGTAGATCGTGCGCCGCCCGTCAAAATTAAAGAAGACCGCGCCGGCTTCCTCGCAAATCACCTTGAGCGCGGCGAAATCCCAGGGTTTTCCTTCGGGTTCAATCCAGGCCTCGGCGCGCCCGCTGGCTACCAGCATGGCGTCCTGGCATCCGCCGAAGCTGCGGACGGCCCAGAACGCCTGCATCCAGTCGAGCAGTTTCGGCGCGAAGGGCAGGCTGAGCAAGGTATTGAATCCGTTTACGCAGAGCAGGGCCTCGGCGGGTTTCGATATGGACGATACGCGGATCGGGCGATCATTGAGGAACGCCCCGCCGCCGCGGCTCGCGCAATACAGGTCGCCGGAGGCGGGGAAGTAGACCACGCCGGCGCTCACGTCGCTGCCGGTTTCGAGCCCAATCAGCACCGCCCACGTAGGCAGCCCTCGCAGGAAGTCGCGCGTTCCGTCGATCGGATCGATGATCCACCGCCGCCCTGAAGAGGATTTCTTGACCACACCTTCCTCGCCGAGCAGGCCGTCGGCCGGGAACGCTTCGTCGAGCGCCGCTGCGATGAGCCGCTCGCATTCCCGGTCAGCCGGAGTCACCGGAGAACGGTCGAGCTTGGCCTCCGCGGGCACCCCCTTCGCCTGGTAGTCGAGCGCGAGGCGTCCCGCGCGCAGAGCCGCTGCCCGCGCTGCTTCCAATTCCCTTTCGAAGCCCACGACCCAATTGTATCCGGCGCGGACTTATCCCCTTACGAGGTCGGCGTGAGCGTTCACCAGGCTGGCGTGATAGCTTTGCAGGGAACGAACCTCGCCGGTTCCGCTTTTCCGGCAGGCCGCAATTCCTTTTGCCGCTGCCAGCGCCCCCGCCAGGGTCGTGATGTAGTGAATCTTGTACTTGATGGCGTTCTTACGGATGTAGGAATCGTCCAGTTCGCTCTCTTTGCCGGCCGGGGTGTTCACGATCAATTGAATCTCACCGTTCTTGATGTGGTCCACGATGTGCGGCCGTCCCTCGTGCATCTTGTTGACGACCTGCGCCGGGATTCCGTGAGCCGCCAGCCATGCCGCCGTTCCTCGCGTAGCCAGGATTTTCAGGCCGAGTTTGGAGAACTGCCGGGCAACTTCCAGCACGCCCAAACGGTCGCGCTTCGCCACGGTAATGAGCACCGTCCCTTCCAGGGGCAGCGGCGACTGCGTGGCCTGCTGCGCTTTGAAAAAGGCTTCGCCGAAGGTGTCCGCGAGGCCCAGCACTTCCCCGGTGGAGCGCATTTCGGGGCCGAGCAGCGGATCCACCTCGGGCATCATGTTGAACGGGAAAACCGCCTCCTTGACGCCGAAGTGCGGGACTATGGTGGGGGAAAGGCCGAGATCCGGCAGCTTGCTTCCCAACATCAACTGCGTCGCGCAGCGCGCCATCCGGACGTTGCAGACCTTGGACACCAGCGGCACCGTGCGCGACGCCCGCGGGTTCGCCTCCAGCACGTACACCTTCCCGTTCACGATGGCGTACTGCATGTTCATCAACCCCACCACGCCAAGCTCGAGAGCGATGCGCTGCGTGTAATCCTTGATCGTCTCGAGGTGGCGCGGCTCGATGCTGACCGGGGGAATGACGCATGCCGAATCGCCCGAATGAACGCCTGCGTACTCGATGTGTTCCATCACCGCGGGCAGGAAGACGTCGCTTTTGTCGCAGATCGCATCCGCTTCGCATTCGATGGCGTTTTCGAGGAACTTGTCGATGAGGATGGGCCGCTCGGGGGTGACGCCTTTGGCGGCCTTCATGTAGTGACGCAGCATCTTCTCGTCATGGACCACTTCCATTCCGCGGCCGCCGAGGACGTAAGATGGGCGCACCATCACGGGGTAGCCGATGCGGGCTGCGGCGGCGACTGCCTGCTCGACGCTGACCGCCATCTCCGATTCCGGCATGGGGATGCCCATGCGCGCCATCACCTGGCGGAACCGGTCGCGGTCCTCGGCGAGATCGATGGCGTCGGGAGACGTGCCCAGAATTTTGACGCCCGCTGCGGCGAGGTCGTTTGCCAGATTCAGCGGCGTCTGGCCGCCGAACTGCACGATCACCCCGACCGGCTTCTCCTTCTCATAAATGCTCAGCACGTCCTCGACGGTCAGCGGCTCGAAGTAAAGCTTGTCCGAGGTGTCGAAATCGGTGGAGACGGTCTCGGGGTTGCAGTTCACCATGATCGATTCGTAGCCCGCGTCGCGCAGCGCGAACGCCGCATGCACGCAGCAGTAATCGAATTCGATTCCCTGGCCGATGCGGTTCGGCCCGCCGCCGAGAACCATCACCTTAGGCCTGCCGGAGCTGACCGGCACGCGGTCCTCTCCGTTGTAGGTCGAGTAATAATAGGCGGCGTTCTCGACGCCGCTCACCGGCACGGCGTCCCACTTCTCCACCACCCCCAGCCGTGTGCGCTGGGCCCGGATGTCGGTTTCGGGCATTCCCAGCAGGCCGGCCAGGTACTTGTCCGCGAATCCGTCCTTCTTTGCCCTCGTCAGCAGTTCGTCCGGCAGCGCTCGCCCGCGATACCGCAGAATTTCCTCCTCGAGACAGACCAGTTCCTTCATCTGTTCGAGGAACCAGCGCTTGATGTGGGTCTTTCTCGAAAGCAGATCGAGGGGCGCGCCCTTCCGTATGGCTTCATACAGGATGAACTGGCGCTCGCTGGAGGGCTCGTTCAACATGGTGAGCAATTCGGCGAGCGGCTTCTGGTGAAAATCCTTGGCGAATCCCAGGCCGGAGCGTCCGTTTTCGAGCGCCCGGATTGCCTTCTGAAAAGCCTCCTTGTAGGTCTTGCCGATGCTCATCACCTCGCCCACGGCGCGCATTTGGGTGCCGAGCTTGTCCACGGCGCCGCGGAACTTTTCGAACGCCCAGCGTGCGAATTTCACTACCACGTAATCGCCCGAGGGCGTGTATTTATCCAGCGTGCCGTCGCGCCAGTAGGGGATCTCATCCAGCGTGAGACCAGCGGCCAGCTTGCATGAAATCAGGGCGATTGGGAAGCCGGTGGCTTTCGACGCCAGGGCGGACGACCTCGACGTCCGCGGATTGATCTCGACCACCACCACCCGGCCGGTTTCGGGATTGTGGGCGAACTGGACGTTGGCGCCGCCGATCACCTGGATGGCTTCGATGATCTTGTAGGCCATCTCCTGCAGCCGCCTCTGGAGATCTTCGGAAATCGTGAGCATCGGGGCGGTGCAGAAGGAATCGCCCGTGTGCACTCCCATCGCGTCCACGTTCTCGATGAAGCAGACGGTAATCATCTGGTTCTTCGCGTCGCGGACGACTTCGAGCTCGAGTTCCTCCCAGCCGACCACGGCTTCTTCGACCAGGACCTGCCCCACGAGGCTGGCCGCCAGGCCGCGGCTCGCCACGAGACGGAGTTCTTCCACGTTGTAAACCAGCCCGCCGCCGGTGCCGCCCAGCGTGTACGCCGGCCGGATAACGACCGGGTAGGAAAGCTCGGCGGCGATCCGCTCGGCTTCCTCCACCGAGTACGCCGGCGCGCTGCGCGGCATGTCTATGCCCAGCCGTTCCATCGTTTTCTTAAAAGCGACCCGGTCCTCGCCGCGCTCGATCGCGTCCACCTGCACGCCGATGACCTCCACGCCGAATTTCTCCAGCGTGCCCGTCCGCGCCAGTTCGGCGCAGAGGTTGAGGCCGGATTGACCGCCCAGGTTCGGCAGGAGCGCGTCGGGGCGCTCCTTCTCGATGATCTGGGTCACCGTTGCCAGGTTGAGCGGCTCGATGTAGGTCACGTCGGCCATCTCGGGATCGGTCATGATCGTGGCGGGGTTTGAGTTGACCAGCACAATCTCATACCCCAGGCTCCGCAGAGCCTTGCAGGCCTGCGTGCCTGAATAATCGAACTCGCAGGCCTGTCCGATGACAATGGGGCCGGAGCCGATGATCAGGATTTTTTTGATGTCGGTTCTTCTGGGCATATAGGGCCGGAGAAAAGGGGTAAGAAGGTATTATGACGCATTGGTGGGGTCCCACGCGTCCCGCGACGGTGCGAGGCGGCAGGCGCCTCCCGGAGACCGTTGAGACTATGCGTTTACGGCCGCACCCGCCGCAACCTGCGCCAGCGCGGTGAGCGCCCGCTCGCAGTCCTCGCGGTTCACGTCCATGTGCGTCACCAACCGCATGCGCGTGCCGCCGATGCCGTTGATCAGGATGCTGCGCGCTTTCAGCCGGGCGCTGAACTCCTCGGTTGTAAGCCCCGTGCCCGCGATATCGAAAACGACGATGTTGGTCTGCACCTCGTGCGGCACTGAAATGCCCGGCATCTTGGAGAGCGCATCGGCGAGGAAGCGGGCGTTGGCGTGGTCCTCACCAAGCCGCAATGGCATCTCCTCGAGCGCGATCAAACCAGCCGCCGCCAGCACTCCTGCCTGCCTCATTCCGCCGCCCAGCCTTTTCCGGTAGAGGCGCGCGCGCTCGATCGCCTCGGCCGTTCCCACCAGCATGGACCCCACCGGCGCTCCCAATCCTTTGGAGAGGCAGAACATAACCGTATCGCACGGCGCCGTGATCTCCAGCACGGACCTGCCGAGGTAAGCCGCTGCATTGAAAATCCGCGCGCCGTCCAGGTGGACTTTCAGACCCAGCTCATGCGCGCCGTCGCAGATCTCGCGCAATACCTCCGGCGGGTACACCGAGCCGCCCGCCATGTTGTGTGTGTTCTCCAGCTCGATCAAGCCGGTCGGCGCGGCGTGCGGGCTCAGCGGGCGGATTTCGCGCCGGATCTGCTCCCACGTGAGGATGCCATTATCGGCGTAAATCGGCCGCGCCACGCAGCCCGAAAACCACGCCATCATCGAAAGTTCGTAATTGAAGACGTGCGACCGGGCTTCGCAGATCACTTCCTGGCCGTGGCTTGTGTGCAGCTTGATGCCGATCGTGTTCCCCATGGTGCCCGTGGGAACGAACAGGCCGGCCTCCTTGCCGAAGATCTCGGCTGCGCGCTTCTCCAGGCGGTTGACGGTCGGATCCTCGCCGTAGACGTCGTCGCCGACCTCGGCCTCCGCCATGGCCCGGCGCATGGCCGCTGTGGGCCTGGTCACTGTGTCGCTGCGCAGATCAATGATGCGGGCTTCCTCGGGGCGGCCGCCCCCCAGGCCTCGGGGTGAGAATCGAGCTTTCATGAGATAAAGTCCTGGAATACTTCATTGGACAACAAAACGCCGCGCCGCGTGAGCCGGAGCGCCCCGTCCGCCGTCTCCAGCAGCCCGGCGTCGATGAGCCTGGCAATGGGCGCCGCGAACGTGAGCCACTCGTCCGGCGACGGCCGTATGCCCTCCCGCAGGCGGAGGCCAAGAATGAATTTCTCCTCCGCGATGCGCGCGGGGGTTTCGGCGGTGCAGGGCGTCTCGCCGCGCTCCATGCGCTCGACATATTCCTCCGGCGTTTCCGCATTCTGCCGCCGCACGGCGCCGTCAAAGGAGTGCGCGTCCGCGCCGAAGCCCGCGTAGGGCGCCAGCTTCCAGTACTTCAGGTTGTGCAGCGACTGGCGCCCGGGCCGGGCGAAGTTGGAGATCTCGTACTGTGAAACTCCCATGGCCTCGAGCCTTTCCACCGCGGTCTCGTACAGCTCCACGATTTCGTCTTCGCCCGGCACGCGCGCCGCGCCGTACCGTGCGCCGCCCTTAAGGATTTCCGCTCCCAGCCGGCTGTCCTCGTCCACTTCCAGCATGTAAACGGAGACGTGCGGCGCCGCGAGCCGCTCCACGTATTCGAGCGATTCCCGCCAGCCTGCGAGCGTCTGCCCCGGCAGCCCGGCGATCAGGTCGATGTTGAAGTTGTCGATGCCCGCGTTGCGGAGAATGCCCACCTCGCGCGCTACAACTTCGGCAATGTGCTTCCGTCCGGTTCCGGCCAGCTCGGCGCTGACGAACGACTGCACGCCGAGGCTGACGCGGTTCACCCCCGCCGCAACCCAGGCGCGCGCCTTCTCCGGGGTGATGCCGCCCGGCGCCGCCTCGATGGTGGCTTCCCGCCAGGGGCGGCCAGGCACCAGCGCCAGTAATTCCGCCAGATCTTCCCCGCTCAGACGGCTCGTTGTGCCGCCTCCCAGGTATACCGTTTCCGGACGCCAGCTCCATGCGAACGCGCACGTCTCCGCGCGCAGCGCCCGCACGTAACGCTCCTCCAGGCCGCGCGAAAACACGCCCGAAGCGAAGTTGCAGAACGTGCATTTCTGCGAGCAAAACGGGAACGAAATGTAAACACCCGCCAAACTTCCATTGTCCAACAACGGCATCTTTCGGGCCTTGCAAAGCATCTGCTACGCTTGGGACTGGTAATGGAATCAACCTGCGTACGCCACACCCGATTACCGCACACATCCAAGCTGTTTGCCGACTTTCTGTATCACTTCGACAAAGTGGCGGGCTTCTACGCGCACTCCCCTTACGAGGAGGAGTCCTACCGGATTGCGGCTGCGGAGGTTGACTATTCCAGCGAGCGGCGCAGCGCTCTGGTCAAGGCGCTGGCCGAGCAGAACGGTTCCTCCCCGGCGCTCGACAGGCTCGCGCAGCCCGGGACCGTGGCCGTGGTGACGGGCCAGCAGGTCGGGTTGTTCTCCGGTCCCTGCTACACGATTTACAAAGCAATCACAGCCGCGAAGCTGGCAAGCCGCCTGACGGAAATGGGCATACCAGCCGTTCCCGTGTTCTGGCTGGCGACCGAAGATCACGACTACGCCGAAATCAACCACTGTTGGGTGTTCGACCCCGCGCACAGGCCGGTGCGGCTTGAGATCCCCGGGTCGAATCCGGAGCGGCGGCCCGTGGGAGAGATTCCAATCGACCGCAGCCCGGTGGATGCTTTGCGGGAAATGCTGCGGGACTTCCCGTTCGGCGACGAAACGGCGGCGCTCGTCGCAGACGCCTACACGCCGGGGCGCACCCTCGGATCGGCGTTCTTCCATCTCCTGCGGCAGGTGCTCGCGTCTCAGAACCTGCTTTTTCTGGACCCCATGCATCCGGCCGTGCGCCGGCTTGCGGCTCCGCTGCTGCGCGAAGCGGTGGAGGCGGCCCCCGATCTCACCGCCCGCATCCTGGAGCGCAACCGCGAACTGACCGCTAACGGCTACCATGCCCAGGTACACGTCGACGAGCACACGTCGTTGGTGTTTCTGCTGGAGGGCGGCCGGCGCCTGACGCTCCACCGCCAGAGCAGCGAGTATTCCACCAACGGCCGCAGGTTTTCCGCCCGCGATCTCGCGGAGCAAGCCGAGCAGCTCTCGCCCAACGCGCTGCTGCGCCCGGTTGTTCAGGACTACATCCTCCCGACTGTCGCGTATGTGGGCGGGCCGGCGGAGCTCGCTTACCTTGCCCAGTCCCAGGTGATTTACGAGGCGCTGCTGCGCCGCATGCCGGTCGCCTTGCACCGCCAGAGTGCGACGCTGCTCGATACGCGGGCGGGCAAGCTCATGGATCGCTACGGGCTGTCGTTGACCGATTTCTTCGCCGGAGAGGAAGCACTAAAAGAACGCATCGCGGGTAAGCTGGTGCCGAGCGAGCTCGGCGGCGCCATCCAGGCGGCGCAGGCGAAAACACGACAGGCGCTTGAAGAGCTGGGCGCCGCGCTCAAGGCGTTCGACCCGACCCTCGAGGCCGCGCTCCAGACCAGCCGCCGCAAGATTGAATGGCAGCTTTCCAAAATCGAACGCAAGGCGGCGCGCGAGGCGCTGCGGCGGAATGAGCGGGCCGCTGCCGCTGCCGCCTATCTCAACGGATTGATCTACCCGGAGAAGCATCTTCAGGAACGCTTCTATTCGATCCTGCCGTTTCTGGCGCGGCATGGCCCGGAGCTCACCGCCCACCTTTCGGACTTATTGACGCTCGACTGCCGCGATCACCGCGTCGTCGCCCTGTAATACCAGCGCGGATGCGGATTACGAGGGGTAATTACCCGTTATGTAGTTGCTCAGGTGCTCAATCGTCGCCGCCTGCGCGGAGATGATTGCGTTCACCAGGTCTCCGATTGAAACAATCCCCACGAGCCGGTCTCCTTCCACGACGGGAAGGTGGCGGATGCGGTGTTCGGTCACAATCCGCATGCACTCGTCGACGGTGTGGTCCGGCGTGATCGTGATCACTTCGCCGGTCATGATCTCCGATACCCGCATCTCTCTTGACGAGCGCCCCATGAGGGCGACTTTGCGGGCGTAATCGCGCTCGGAGAAGATCCCGGCCAGCTTGCCCTCGGAAACCACCGGCAGCGCCCCGACATCCTTTTCGGCCATCAGCATCAACGCCTCATAGACCGTTGATTCCGGCGAAACAGACCAGATTGCCGGGCCCTTGTTCGCCAGAATGGCGCGCACCCTATCTGCCATACACCCTCCAAGCCCGGAATATCATCACCATACTTTCCCAGACCCGGCGCTTGGGGTCAAGGCAACGCTATCCGGGTCTTAAACTCTGGAATATCTAACGGGCGCTTTGAAAGCCTGCGGACACAAAAACTCCCGGTTCTACCCCCAAATGTGCACGCCTACCCCTCGCTTTTTGGGGTATCTGATGCTACACTCTTCTTAACTCACTGTCATGAGAGCGGATAGCCCGGTTCGCGACGCTCAGAGCGAATTACGTGACGCGACTTGTCAATACTTCAAGGACTTAGCGGAAGGAGCCCTGTATCTGGGATGCCTGGATCAGGCGGCCTTAGCAATGGAAAAAGCCGTTGCAGAGGCCGAGCAAGGCGGTCCGGACAATCCTGTCCTGCCGGGAATGCTCAACCGGCTTGGTGCGCTCTGTTACTACCAAGGTAAGTACCATGACGCCGAGGCTCTCTTCCAGCGTGCCGTAGCGCTTCTCGAGAAAGCCGGGCGCGAAAGGGCCGTGGATTTAGGTCAGGTGTTCTACAACCTGGGCGGCCTGTATCAGGCGCAGGGCAAGTGCACCGACGCGGAGTTGGCCTACAAACGGGCGCTCGAGATCTGGACTGAGGCACTGGGGCCCGACCACCCCGACATAGCTCTCGTGCTGCGCAGCCTTGGCGAAATCGCCCTGAAGGTCGGGCGGATGCCCGAGGCGTTTTACGGACTGCAACGCGCCCTGAGGCTGCTCACCGCCCGCGGGATCGAGGACTGGAACACCCTCGGGGTGCTGCAAACGCTGGCGCGTTTCTATATGGCCCAGGAGCGGCTGTCGGAGGCCGAACCCATCCTGTGGAGGGCTCTCGAACTCCGAAGAGTCCTCCAGGGGGATGAGCACCCGAAAGTCGCGGCCGCTCTCACCGAGATTGCCGCGATGCACCGCAAGCAGGGAAAATTCGTGCGCGCCAAACCGTTGTTCCGGCTGGCGCTCTCAATCCAGGAGAAGGTGCTGGGCCGGAAGCATCCCGATTTTTTGCGCACCCTTACCGAGCTGGCCGAACTGTACCGCGCCGAAGGCCAATACACCGAGGCGGAGCCGCTTTTCCGGCTCGCGCTGGCCGCCTTCGAGGAGGCACTGGGCTCGGAGCACCCGCAGGTGGCTGCCAGGCTCGAGGCCTATGCGGGCATCTTGCGGACCACGCAGCGGTTTGCCGAAGCCGAGGTTCTGGAGGCTCGCGCCCGGTCGATTCGCGCCAGGCGGGGCATCGTGCGCAAGGATCCGCGGCCCGAGCCGAACTCCAGCATGTCTGTCCGAACCGCACACGTCTGAAACCCAGAATTGCGGCGCCACGCAGTTTTGCTGGTACGGCCAGCCTGCCGGGAACGTGTACACCTCAGGAGCTAGACTTGAATCAGACAGGGGGTTGGGGCAGGCAATATGGCCGGGTGGAGCATGGCCGACCCCAGACTTGCCGGAATGGCAGGTGAGGTCTGGGCCGCCGTAGGAACAAGTTTTTTCCAGGTTTTGACCGCTCATCTGTCGGGCATTCTGGGCGCCGATGTGGTTTACGTCGGTGAGGCCGCTCGCGGGGCGACTGAGCGCATAAACATTCTTGCAGCGAGCGGCAGCGGTCTGGCGGCGGGCAATCTCGCCCTCCCGGGGACCGCTGCCGCTGAAGTTTTCGCGCGCGTGGCGTTCACCTGCCAGAGCGGTGCGCAACAATTATTCCCGTTGGATTCCATGCTTCAAAGGCAGGGCGCCGAGGCGTATGCTGGCAAGGGCCTGTTCGACTCCGCCGGCCGGCCGCTCGGCCTCATTGCCGCGACCTGGCGGCATCCCCCGGGCGACCTTGCGCCGGCCGTTGCCCTGTTGCGGGCGTTCGCTCCCCGTGCAGCCGCCGAGCTCGAACGCAAGCGGGCCGACGATGACCTCCACGAGAGCGAGCAGCGATACCGGGCGTTCGTCGCCGCGAATCCGGAAAGTATGTGGAGGGTCGAATTCGATGAGCCGATCCCGATCGACCTCCCCGAGGATGAGCAGATCGAGCGGATGCGCCGTTCCGCGTACGTTGCAGAGGCCAATGAAGCCGCGGCCCGGATGACCGGGGCGCCCTCGGCCGAAGCGGTGATTGGGAAACGGCTGGGCGAGTTCGCGCCTCTCACGCACACGGAATGGGAGAATCTGCGAAAGGTGATCCGTTCGGGGTACAAGGCTACAATCGTGAATGCAACGCCCGTTGGCGACGGCCTCGAGGGCCGGTATCTCATCCGGGACTACCTTGGCGTCGTTGAGAAAGGCGCGCTGGTCCGCTCTTGGGGCATCACGCGGGATGTCGGCGACCTCAGAAAAGCCGAACTCGAAGCCGAGGCGTCCGAGCGGCGGTTCCGGAGGATTCTTGAGACCATTCTCCTGGCCGCCGTGACACTCGACCGCGAGGGAAGGGTGACATTCTGCAATGATTACCTGCTGAAATCCATTGGCAGGTCGAGCGACGATCTGATCGGCAAAAACTGGTTCGACACGGTGATCTGCGAGGAAGACCGCGCCCACTTGAAAGAGGAGTTCGCGAAAGCCATTGCGGGGGCGGAGGACCGGCGGAGCCTGGAGACACGTTTGATCCGGCAAGACGGCACCTGCCGTCTGCTGGAGTGGGAGAGGGTTACACTGCGCGATGCCGAAGGCAAGGTCACCGGCATCGCCGGCCTGGGGAGGGACATAACTGAGCAGAAGGCGCTCGAAGCACGCCTCAGCCGGGCTCAAAGGCTCGAGAGCGTCGGAAAGCTGGCAGGCGGCATCGCCCACGATTTCAACAACCTGCTCACGGTCATTCGCAGCTACGCCGGCCAGTTGCTCGAGGCTCATCGGTCGGGGCCGCTGCGTGAGGCCGCCGAGGAAGTCATCCGCGCGGCCGGGCAGGGCGAGGAGCTGACGAAACAACTGCTCTCGTTCAGCCGCAACCAGCCGGTCGCGCCGCGGCTCCTGAAGCTGAACGATGTCGTCGCGGAAAACGAAAACATCCTGCGGCAACTGATCGACGGCCGCATCGAACTGGTTAAAAATCTGGAATCCTCGTCGCGGACGGTACTGGCCGACCCGGTGCAGATGCACCAGATTCTCGTAAACCTGGCGCTGAACGCAGTGGATGCCATGCCCGACGGCGGGACACTGACCATCACCACGAAGTCCGTCGATGTCGGTGAAGCCGGCGCGGAAGGTATGCCGGGTGTCGAGCCGGGCCGCTACGTGATGCTGGAGATCTCCGATACCGGTTCGGGAATGGCGGAAGAGGTGAAAGAACACCTCTTCGAGCCGTTTTATGCCACGAAGCCCGGGCGCGGCACGGGGCTGGGTCTAGCCAGCGTCTACGGAATCATCAGCCAGAGCGGAGGGTACATTTTCGTCGACACTGAGCCTGGGAAGGGCACCACGTTCAGGATCCTGCTGACAGAGGCGGGCCAGAGCGGCCCGGGGCCGGGAGCCGGGGAGCCCGCGGCTGCCCGCAGAGCAGCGGCGGGCACCATCCTGCTTGTGGAAGACCAGCAGGCCCTCCGTACTCTCGCGGCCCGAACCCTGCGGACGTTGGGGTACGAGGTGCTCGAATCGGCCTCGGGACAGGAAGCCCTGTCTATCGCGGAGAACCACACCGAACCGATTGACGTGCTGGTGGCGGATCTCACCTTGCCGGATACAGACGGCCGCCAGCTTGCGGCCCGCCTCAAGGAGCGGCGTCCGGACTTGAAGGTCCTGTATACCTCCGGCTACATCGAAAAACCGCCCGGCGAAGCTTACCTGCAAAAGCCCTTTACGATGCGCGCTCTGGGGGATAAGGTCAGCGACCTGCTAAGGCCCGCCAGGTAGGGTAACGCGGGCTCATTTATACTGGCCGGAATGGGACCGGCGGCGGAAGTTACTCAAAGCGCGAAGCCCGGAGACGATGCGCCGGCTTCGTGGGCCGGTTTCGGAAAGTGGCTCGCGGCGCTGGCTGCCTTGGCCGCCCTGCTGTACTGGTTCCTGGATCCGGCGATCCGCCATCCGCCCGGTGTGCTTGTCCCCGAAGCGCCGCGGCAGAGCCTGACCGCTGGAATCACCCTGCTGGACACCCCGGAATATCGCGTGACGGCGCTGGCAAGCTTTTCCGCCCGCGGGCTTGTTCTGCGCCGGGAGCGATACTGGTGGGACCGCGGCTCCAAGTTATCGCCGGTCGACTTTGTGCTGGGGTGGGGAGCGATGTCGGACCAAAGCGTCGTCGACAGGTTGTCCATTACGCAGGGCAGGCGATGGTATCAGTGGAGGCCCAGGGGCGGGCGGCTTCCGCTCCCGGCGGCCGACATCATCGCCCAGAGCGCCAACCTGCACCTGATTCCCGCCGATGCCGAGGTGCGGGACAGGCTGCTTAGTGTCCGCCGCGGCTCCGTGGTGAGCCTATCCGGCTATCTGGTTTCCGTGGAGGGTAAGGACGGCTTTCGCTGGCGCAGTTCGCTGAGCCGTACGGATACCGGTTCGGGAGCTTGCGAGCTGGTCTGGGTGGAGCGCGTCTCCGTGCAAAAATAAACGGACCTGCCCCGTTGTTGAACCTCCGTGATAATGTCCCCTTTAGACCTCGATAGAAATGTCCCCTCACCGAGCCGATTGAAGGTGGGTGAGAAGGACACGAATGAGCGAGCGTGAGGTCAGGCGAGCGGG
>JBLNCW010000094.1:0-4247 GCA_050261015.1 Rhodospirillales bacterium
AGACGCAATCGCACGTCCGCTCCCGTAAGTCGATGAAACATAAACACCGGCACACGCGATAGATGCTGGCAACCCGGACTCATAATCCGTTGGTCGTAGGTTCAAATCCTACAGGGCCCACTAATAAGTGTCCGGTCCGACACATGGGTAACACTTCGTTCCGGAGACATAGGTAACGCAATTCAGAAGGCGACCGGCCCGCCCACCGCTCCTTCCCTCCGCGTGCAAAAAGCCTGGGAAGAGTGTACGATCAGCTACTTGGCATTTGAAACCATTCACGCCCCGTGGCGGAGCCACAATGAAGCTGAAGCGTTTTTCAGGCAATCCTATTCTGTCCCCACACCCGGATCACCCCTGGGAGGATCTGGCCGTTTTCAACCCGGCGGCATGGTACGACGAACAGGCCGGGAAAGTGCTGCTGCTGTACCGCGCAGCCGAATCCCACCCGGACTATAAGTGCTACTTCGGACTGGCCGAGAGTTCCGACGGCTTTCATTTCGAGCGCGTGAGCGATGAACCCGTGCTCAGCCCGAGCATTGAGGGCTTTGACGGCGCCACGATTCAGGACCCGCGCATGATCAAGATGGGCGAGTGGTTCTACGTCACCTACGCGTGCCGCCACTACCCGTTCGGGCAGTTCTGGATTCCCGAAGTGCGGCAGCGCTACGTCACCCCGTGCTGCCCGCCCGAATTCCCGCGCTATTTGAGGACGAACGCCACGCTCACGGGGCTGGCCATGACCCGCGACTTCAAGTCCTGGATCCGCGCCGGATGGCTCACCAATCCGCTGCTGGACGACCGCGACGTCATCCTGTTCCCCGAGAAGATCCTCGGCAAGTACGTCATGATTCACCGCCCGCTCGAATGGGTGGGCAGCGAATACGGCACCGACGAAGCCTGCGCGTGGATCGCCGAATCCGAAGATCTGCTCGGATTCCCCTTCGCCCCGAGCCGCCTGCTCATCAAAAACAAGTATCCGTGGGAGACCTTCAAGCTCGGCGTCAACACGCCGCCCATTAAAACGCCGCACGGATGGTTCACCATCTACCACGCCGTCGGCGCGGACAAGTTTTACCGCCTCGGCGCGCTGCTGCTCGATCTCGAGGACCCCGGCAAGGTCCTGCACCGCACGCCGGACTGGCTGATGGAGCCCGAAGAGGATTACGAAATCGAAGGTTTTTATCGCGGCGTCTGCTTCCCGTGCGGCGCCGTGGTCATCGGCGATACGCTGTTTGTCTACTATGGCGGCGGCGATAAATACTGCGCCGTCGCAACCTGCAAATTCCAGGAATTGATCGACCACCTGCTGGCGTGCCCGGCATAACGGCGGATTGTCATGCATTTTATCGATCTTTCGATCATCGTCTGCTACATGCTCCTCATGACCCTGGTGGGCTGGTGGTCGGCGAAGAAGGCCTCTGTGAATGCGGAGAGTTACTTTCTCGCCGGCAAGAGTCTGCCCTGGTGGCTCATCGGAGTCGCGCACGGCTCGAGCGGCGTCGATATCACCGGCACCATCTGGTTCGTGATGATGCTGTTCATCTACGGCGTGAAAGCCACCTGGCTGCTGTGGGTGTGGCCGCTGTTCAACGTGGTGTTCCGGATGGTGTATCTCGGAACATGGGTGCGGCGCTCCAACGTGCTGACCGGCGCGGAGTGGATGCGCACCCGCTTCGGCCATAGCCGCGGCGCGGAACTGGCCTACATCAGCGTGGTGGTCTATGCGCTGGTGCACGTCGTCGGATTCCTCAGCTACGCCTTCCGCGGCATCGGGGAATTCACCAGGCCGTTTTTCCCGTGGGATTACCCGGACGAGTATTACGCCATTGCGGTTCTGCTGATCACCGGCCTTTATTGCGTGGTCGGCGGCATGTACAGCGTGGTGATGAACGATTTGATTCAGTTCGGGCTGCTGCTTGTGGCCGCCATCGGCATCGTGGTCATTGCGATTATCCTGGTGCAGCCGGAGCAGATCATGGCCGCGGTTCCGGCGGGCTGGGACAACCTGTTCTTCGGCTGGAAGCTGGACCTTGACTGGAGCAACCTGATGCCGCAGCTCAACGACCGCATTTACGGTCCGGTAAGCGAGGGCGGCGACGGATACTCGCTGTTCATGTTCTTCACCGGGATGCTGCTCCTAAAGGGCGTGCTCGTCAGCATGGCGGGCCCTACGCCGAACTACGCCATACAGCACGTACTCTCGACCCGCAGCCCGCGCGAGGCCGCGCTCGAAAACATGATGATGGCGCTGGTGTCGCTGGCGCCCCGCTTCCTGCTGATCGGAGGAATCGCCGTCCTCGGCATCGTTTTCTTCAGCCCGGACCTGGCCCGCATGGGCACGAACGTAGACTTCGAAAAGATTCTTCCGAACGTGCTGCACCTGTATGTTCCGGTGGGATTCAAGGGCATACTGATCGCGGCGCTTCTGGCCGCGTTCATGAGCACGTTCGTATCGACCGTAAATTCGGGCGCCGCTTACGTGGTGAACGATATCTACAAGCGGTACATCAACCCGGATGCGCCGCCGAAGCGCTACGTCACGCTCGGCTGGATCACGTCCGCCACCGTGGTATTGCTCGGAATCGCCTTCGGGCTCGCTACGAGTTCCGTGCACGGCATCACGGAGTGGATCGTTTCGGCGCTCGTGCCGGCGTTCGTCGCTCCCAACGTGCTCAAGTGGCACTGGTGGCGGTTCAACGGCTACGGCTTTTTCGCCGGAATGGTGGCGGGAACAGCCGCGGCGGTGCTGAAGGCGTTCATTACCGTACACCCGGTGTTCGCGTTCCTGATGATCCTGCTGATCAGTTTCGCCGCTTCGATCATCGCGACCTTGTTGACAAAGCCGGAAAGCGACGAAGTGCTCAAGTCGTTCTATCGCAACGTGCGGCCGTGGGGCTGGTGGGATCCGGTTTACCGGATGTGCCTCGCCGAAGATCCCAAGTTCGAAAAGAACCGCGATTTCCGGCGCGATATGTTCAACATCGCCGTAGCGATGGTGTGGCAGACGGCCATGGTGACCGCGCCGATCTACCTCGCCATCCAGCAGTGGCCCCGGATGTGGATTTCCGTCGCCGTTTTCGCCGTTACCTCGCTCATCCTGAAGTACACCTGGTATGACAAGCTCGGACCGGGCGAGATGTATCTCGTGGAACCGGAGAAGCGCGCCGAGGCCGCAGGCAGCCACGCCTGACTGCGGCGCTTCAACACCTCAGGACGAAAAGACCATGTCCTTGGGGCTGCGGGGATTTCGCTTGCGGTGTTCCAGATAAAGCCGGGCGTAGCTGGCGGTAATGTAATCGGCAGGAGTGAACCCGAGGCGCGCTGCCGTGCGGTCGATCCAGCCGGGGGCGCCTTCCAGTTCGAGGAACACGCCGATCGGGGTCTCATCGAGCGTGGCTACGCCCCCGTTTTTCCCGGTGTATTCGGTGCGGTATTTCTCGTAGCGGAACACGGGCTCAAAACCGAGGCGGGAGAGAATGGCCGCGATCGCCTGCGCGTCGCCCGCTTCCGTCTCCAATTCCTCGCGCGATTTGTGCCTTGAGCCGCGCGCCGGGGGACCTTTGTACGTCAGCAGTACCCGCCGGCCGCACTGCCGCACCCTCAGCACCTGACCCGTTTTGCGCAGGTTTGCGGCAGCGGTGTCGAACAGTGTGTTGACTTCGAAAACGCGGCGGCGGATGGCGCGGAGTCCGGCGGCGCGCAGCAGGCGCTTGGCCTCGGCCGTTCCGGAAACAGCTAGCTTGATTTCCGTTTCCACAGTGGAGTGATGCTGTGCCATCGTGCTGTTTACGATGCCAGTATGTCAAAATTCCGTAGCTTGGCGGGACACAGTGCTTGATTTTGATACACATGAGGGAAGAAACTTGTTACCGGCCGCCGGATATGAACGGCTTGGGATCCTGACGATTCTGGAACTCCGCTTGCGGGGTTGTTGAGAGTCCATCAGGAGGGTTCGCCAATGCGTGAGCCATTCGCTGTTGAGATCTACAAGAGGTATTTGGCCGGCGAGAACATTCAACAGTTGGCCGCGACCCTGGAAATTCCCCCCGAACGCATCGAAAAGCGCCTCCGGGCGGCCGCGGAATATTTGAAAACCCGAAGAAACGCGGCCTGAGCGGGGCGGCCGGGACCCGGGCAGCCGCGGGGCGCCGGGTATAATAGTAGCCGCTGCGCCCGTAGCTCAGCCGGATAGAGCGACTGGCTTCGAACCAGTAGGCCGGGGGTTCGAGTCCCTCCGGGCGCGCCAG
>JBLNCW010000095.1:0-32186 GCA_050261015.1 Rhodospirillales bacterium
GATGCGCAATCTGCTGGCGCGTCCGGTCGGAGTCGTATGAGCCAGGGGAGAAGTGTGCCCGCGCGCGGCCAAAGCGAGCAAAAAGAGCCGCAGATACAGGCACTTAGCTTGTCTAATCGCACGTCAGACCGCCTCGCCAATTGATTCGACATAAATGCAGTTGCGGATTCTGCCTAAAATCGGCGTTTTTCCGCAGTCTGCTAGGCCTACGATCAACCGTTTCCAACTACACTCCGAATTTCCTTACGGACGGATCACGGCAGTAGACTGCGGGCTCACTCAGGTGATCGGCGGGTTCGACGGTGAGGGACGGCGGGAACGGCCCACTACCCGGCGGCGGTTCGGGCGGCGCCCGCAAAGCCGGCCCGGTTAGATTAGGAATTCTTGATAAAGTGTGCTATTTTAATTTGACCGTGGCTGAAATGAGAGCTAAAGCTCCGAGAATCTCCAGGGCGCACTACCGGCGCGTGCTGGAAATTAAAGTGGAGGAGGTCCGCAAGGGCCTCTCCGCGAAGCGGGCTGCCGAGGTCGTTCACCTGCCGGGTGAGCCGCTGGATTTCGGCGACCGCTGCCAGAAGAGCCACGAAGAATGGTTGTTTTTGCAGCAGAACCGGCTGGAACGGGAGCTGCTCAGTGAACTCGAAGCGGCGCTCGCCAGGCTGAAGAGGGGAGAGTTCGGAATCTGCGAGGGATGCCGGGAACCCATCCCCGCGAACCGCCTGGAGGCCGTGCCGTGGGCGAGGTTTTGCTGCGGCTGCCAGGAGGACGCGCCGGCCGGGTCCGGTGAAGCGACGTCCCCCTGATGGCGTTCCAACCGTTTTCGATGTAAAATCGCAATCGGCGCAGCCGCGCTTTGGTTTAAATCGTACCCTCTGGGTCAAAGGAAAACAAATAAATGGAAAAGCCGGCGCAGAACATCCAGGAAGCTTTTCTGAACAACGCGCGTAAGGACAAGACGTTTCTGACGATCTACCTTATGAGCGGGGTGAAGCTTTCCGGCCGAATAAAAAGTTTCGACAAATACTCCCTCATCCTGGAATCCAACAGCCAGGAGCAGTTGATATTCAAGCACGCTATCTCCACTGTTGTACTGTCGAAGGCCGCGCACAGCGCTTCGGCGAGTTCGGGGTCGTCCTCGGCGGCGGCATCCCAACCGCAGGTTCCGGCCGCGCAGGAGGCCGGCCAGACCTAGGAGGGCAGCCCTTCCAACAGTGAAGGAACGCACAATTCTGGTTGGGCTGGAAGTGCGCAGCGGGGGTAGCGCACGCCGCGCCGCTGCTACCGATCATCTCGAGTACAGCACGGAAGAATCCATAGAGGAGCTCGCGGTGCTGGCGGAGAGCGCCGGCGCGGAGGTCCTCGACAAGGTAGTGCAGTCGCGCGAGCGCCCGGAAGCGGCGACGCTGATCGGCCCCGGCAAAGTTGAAGAACTGGCGCTGCGCGCCAGGGCGGTGGATGCCGACACCGTCATCTTCGACCACGACCTTACGCCCACCCAGCTCCGCAACCTCGAGCGGGCGCTGGATCGCAAGGTGGTCGACCGGACCCAGCTCATCCTGGACATCTTCGCCCGGCGCGCGCGCACGCGGGAAGGGCAGTTGCAGGTGGAGCTCGCGCAGTTGACCTACCTGTTGCCGCGCCTGGCGGGACGCGGGGTGGAGATGTCGCGCCTGGGAGGCGGAATCGGCACGCGCGGTCCCGGCGAAACGCAGCTCGAGACGGACCGGCGGCGGATCGGGCGCCGCATCGCGAAGATCCAGCGGGAGTTGGAAAGCGTGCGGGCCGGCCGCAAAGTGCAGCGGCGGCAGCGCCAGGCAGTGCCGCTGGCCACCGCCGCCCTGGTCGGGTACACGAACGCCGGGAAATCGACGCTGTTCAACCGCCTCACCGGGGCAGAAGTGCTCGCCGATGCGCGCATGTTCGCCACCCTCGACCCGACGGTGCGTTCGATCGTGTTGCCCTCGCGCAGGCGCATCCTGCTGAGCGACACGGTGGGCTTCATCCGGAACCTTCCGGTCTCGCTGGTGAAGGCGTTCCGCGCCACGCTGGAAGAGGTCGTCGAGGCGGCGCTGATCCTGCACGTAGTGGATGTTTCGTCTCCTCACGCCGAGCGCCAGATCGCGCAGGTGCGCAAGGTGCTTGTGGAGATCGGGGCGCACGAGACGCCGCAACTGCTGGTATTGAACAAAATTGACCTCGCGCCGGAATGGCAGGCCGGCCCCTATGCCTCCGGCCTGCCGCCCGGGGAAACGCAGCCGCGCGGGGTAGCGGTGTCGGCGCGGACGGGGCAGGGAATTGACGAGCTGCTGGCGGCGCTGGACGAAGTTCTCCCGTTCGACCCTATTGTGCCCGCCACTTTCCGTTTCCCGCCCGGCGAGGGAGCCAAAATCAACATGCTTTACGAACTCGGGCGGGTAAAGGAAACGCGCTACGGCGGCGAATACACGGAAGTAGAAGCCGATGTGCCCGAATCGCTCAAGCAGCGGCTGAAGCGCTGGGCCGTCTAAAATGGGGCTCGGAAGCTCCTGTAAATAGGCTACCTGCTAAAATGCAATCAATGTCTTACGATTTAATCATTATCGGCAGTGGTCCGGGGGGCTATTCCGCTGCGGTAAGGGCGGGGCAATACGGGCTGCGCACAGCGATTGTGGAGAAGAGCCCGCGTCTGGGCGGGACGTGCCTGCTGGTGGGCTGTATCCCGACGAAAAGCCTGCTGCACACGGCGGAGATTTGGGAACACTTCCAAAATCCGGGCGAGAACGGGATTTTTTGCGAGAACCCGCGACTGGATTTCTCCAAGGCAATCGACCTCAAGAACCAGATTGTCAATAAGCACTCCAAAGGCGTCGACTTCCTGATGCGGAAGAACAAGGTGGAGGTCTTCCGTGGGCGCGGTGTTCTGCGGGGCGGGGGCAAGGTGGACGTCCACACCGATGAAGGGGTGAAGACGCTGGAGGCGAAGAACATCATGATCGCCACCGGCTCGGAGGCCCGCATGCTGCCCGGGCTAGAGCCGGACCCCGAGCGTATCCTGACGAACGTCGAGATTCTGGACCTCCGCAAGCCGCCAAAGTCCATGGTGATCATCGGTTCGGGCGCGGTGGGATCGGAATTCGCCTCGATGTTTCACCGGTTCGGGACAAAGATCACGCTGGTGGAGATGCTGCCCCGCATCGTGCCGCAGGAGGACGAGGAAGTCTCGAAGGAACTGGCGCGGATTTTCAAGAAGAAGGGCATACGGGTTGAGACCGGGGCCAAGGCGGAGAGCATCCGGCGCTGCGACGGCGGCGTGCAGGTCACGCTGACGCTGGCCGGCGGCGCGAAGGAAGAGATTTCAGCCGACGCGGTGCTGGTGGGCGTGGGACGGCGCCCGGTGACGGACAACATCGGGCTGGAAAACACGCGCGTGGAGACCGACCGCGGTTTCATCAAGGTGGATGAATACCAGCGGACGGCCGAGCCGGGCGTTTATGCCATCGGCGACGTGGTGGCGGGGACGCCGCAGCTTGCGCACGTCGCAACCAGGGAGGGTTTGATTGCCGTGGCGCATATGGCCGGCAAGCCGGTGCAGCCTCTCAACCGCCGGTTGATCCCCTCCTGCACCTACACGGATCCGGGCATCGGCAGTTGCGGGCTGACGGAAGCGGAAGCGCGCGCACAGGGCTACAAGGTGAAGGTCGGCAAGTTCGGCTTTATTCCGAACAGCATGGCCAGCATCATGGGCCGGCATGACGGCTTCGTAAAGGTGGTTGCGGACGAGAAGTACGGCGAAATCCTCGGCGTGCACATCATCGGTCCGCTGGCCTGGGAGTACATTTCCGAGGCGGTGGCGGCGATGACGTCCGAGGCGACCGTCGACACCATCATGAATATGATCCACGCGCACCCGACGCTTCACGAGGCGGTGGGCGAGGCCTTCAATGCAATCTACGGGCTGGCCATCAATGCGTAAACGCTCTACACACATTGCGAGAGGGGTCGCTGAGATTGCGTAGGTGCGAACTGCGTGACCTCGGGCTGGTGGAGTACGGGCGGGCGCTCGAATTGCAGCGGGCGCTGGTGGAAAAGCGCAAGCGGGGCGAAATAGCCGACCAGTTGCTGATCGTGGAGCACCCGCACGTCATCACGCTCGGGCGGAACGGCAAGCTGTCGAACCTGCTGGCGGGCGAAGAGGTGCTGAGGCGCGCCGGGATTTCGTTCTTTCCCATCGAGCGCGGCGGCGATATCACCTATCACGGACCCGGGCAGATCGTGGGTTACCCGATCTTCGACCTGCGGGAGTGGAAGCGCGACGTGGTGGCGTATGTACGGACCTTGGAGGAGGTCATCATTGGCGCGCTGTCGGAATTCGGGATTGCGGCGGGCCGCGTTGAGGGCTGCACCGGGTGCTGGGTGGACGGCCGGAAGATTGCGGCCATCGGCGTCCACATCAGCCGCTGGGTGACGTCGCACGGCTTCGCGCTGAACGTGACCACGGACCTGAGTTATTTTCAGTACATTGTGCCTTGCGGGCTGATGAAGCCGGTCACCTCTATGGCCGAGCTGGGCGTTGCCGCGCCGCGAGCGGAGGTGGTCGAGAGCCTGGCCAGGCATTTCGGGCTGAACTTCGGAATCGAGATTGTGAAACCAGTTATGGAGACTGAGGAGGCGGTATGGTCGATGTCGTGATGCCCCAGATGGGCGAGAGCATTGTGGAAGGGACGCTGACAAGGTGGTTGAAGAAACCCGGCGACAGGGTGGAGCGCGACGAGCCCCTGTTTGAGATCTCGACGGACAAGGTGGACACCGAGATCCCCGCGCCCGCTGCCGGCATCCTCTCGGAGACCCTGGTGGAGGAAGGCAAGACCGTGGCGATTAACACGGTGGTGGCGCGCATCGACGAGACGGGGGATGGCAGAGGAGCGGCCGCCGCGCCTCGGGCGGAGCCGCCCGCCGCGCCCGCGCCCCCGCCGCCTCCCGCAGCGGCGAGGCCGCCGGAGCAGCCGCCTGCGCGTCCCGAGCCCGTGCCCGCACCGCCCCCTCCCGCGGCAGCGCCGGTCGAGGCGGCGGAGCCCGTCGGGCCGCTATCGCCCCTGGTGCGGCGCATGGCTCGAGAGCACAACATCGACTTGCGGCAGGTGAAGGGAACCGGCGCCGGAGGCCGCATCACGCGGCAGGACGTGGAGAACTACCTGGCGCAGCGGGAAGCCCGGCCCGCGCCGCCTCCTCCGGCCGCGGCTCCGGCTCCCACGCCCGCGCCTCCGCCGGCCGCGCCCGAGGTTGCGCCGCCGCTCCCAAGAGTAGAGGCCGCCAAGACACGGGTGGAGCCGATGAGCATCATGCGGTCGAAGATCGCCGAGCACATGGTGCTCTCCAGGCGAACCTCGGCGCACGTCACCACCGTGCACAAGATCGACATGACCCGGGTGGCGAGAATCCGCGCGCGGCACAAGGATGAAGTGAAGGCGCGCTACGGATACTCGCTCACCTTCCTGCCGTTCATCACCCGGGCCGCCGCCGAGGCGCTGCGGGCCTTTCCGCTGTGCAATGCGTCGGTGGAAGGGAACAACATCATCTACCACAACGAGATCAACATCGGGATCGCGGTGGCGCTGGAAAGCGGCCTGATCGTCCCGGTGATCCGCAACGCCGACGAGAAGAACGTGCTGGGGCTCCAGCGGGCCATCGCCGATCTGGCGGCTCGCGCCCGCTCGCGGCAGCTCAAGCCCGATGAAGTGCAGGGCGGCACTTTTTCGATCACGAATTTCGGCAGTTTCGGCAGCCTGTTCGGGACGCCGATTATCAACCAGCCGCAGGTAGCGATTCTGGGCGTCGGGGCGGTGGAAAAGACCCCGGTAGTGACCGAGGACGACGCCATCGCGATCCGCGAAATCAGCCTTATTGGGCTGACATTCGACCACCGGCTGATCGACGGCGCCTACGCCGATCAATTCATGCAGAAGGTGAAGAGCATCCTGCAGAACTGGTCGGAAGAGATTCTGTAACGGACCCGGCGGGCCTCAGGCGCCGTTCAGGCATCTGTAGGCCCGGCGCGCCACCACCAGTTCCTCGTTGGTCGCCAGCGCCAGCACCGCCACCGGAGCGCCCTCGGGCGACAGAACGCGGTCGCCCGAGCCGTTCTCGTTGGAGGCAGGGTCCAGGCGGATGCCGAGGAACTCCAGACCCGAACAACACATCGCACGGAAGCGCGGAGAATTCTCGCCGATGCCGCCCGTGAAGACGACCGCGTCCACTCCGCCCATGGCCGCCGCGTAGGCGCCGATGGTCTTTCGTACCTGGTAGGCGAAGACCTCCAGCGCCATACAGGCATCGGCGTTGCCTTGCGCCGCCGCAGCCTCGATATCCCGCACGTCGCCGCCGGCTATGCCGGAAAGCCCGGCCAGACCGCCGGATTTGGTCAACTGCTTCCGCACTTCAGCCGCATCCCAGCCGCAGCGGTCCATCATGTAGAGCACGGCGAACACGTCGAGATCGCCGTGCCGGGTGGCGTTCTCCAGGCCAGACTGGGGCGAAAACCCCATGGTCGTATCGACGGAGCGCCCGCCGGCGATGGCGCAAATCGAGGAGCTGCCGCCGAGGTGGCAACTGATAGTGCGCAGGGCGGCGGCGGGCCGGCCGAGCACTTCGGCAACGCGCCCGGCGATATACTCGTGCGACGCGCCGTGGAAGCCGTAGCGCCGGATGCCGTATTTCTCGCGCCATTCCGCGGGGACGCCGTGGCGCGCGGCGTACTCCGGCATCGAGGCGTGGAACTCGGTCTCGAAGGCGGCCACGAGCGGCACGCCGGGCATCGCTTCGCGGAACGCGCGAACGGCGCTGAGGTAGATGGCATTGTGCGCGGGCGCGGCGGGCAAGAATTCCTCCATTGCCGCCGTCACCGCGTCGTCAATGACAAACGTGCCGCGGTAGCGCGGGCCCGCGTGCACGGCCTTGAAGGCAACGGCATCGACGGGCGCATCGCCCACCTGAATTTCCGAGATGGCCTGACGGTAGTCGCTGACGCGCTCAAAGCGGCCCCGCGCGGCGACGCGCTCGGAAGGCATTTCCAAAATCTGGTATTTCAACGAGGTCGAACCGAGGTTCGGTACAAGTATGTTCATCGGATCCGGTATTGCGATTGTATGGCTTTCACGTTCTGCCGCGCGCGGGCCTGGAAGCGGCCCGGGATATTGGCGCATTCCTGGCTGAAACGCAGGGCGTCGCGGGCGCGCTCGACATCGCCGGCTTCGGCCAGGCGGTAGTTGGCGAGCCCCAGGTAGAACAGCGCCTCGGCCCTCATATCCGCGCTGTCGGCGATGCCGGGCAGGGCGGCCCGCAGAGCCTTGTCGGCGGCCACCCAACTGTTGCTGGTAGCGTGCAGAACGCCTTGCATATAGTTGGCGCGGCCGGTGACGAGCTTCTTGCGGTTCTCCCAGTCCGCATCGCTAACGCCCTCCGGTTTGGCTCTCGTGTTCATCACTTCGATGGCCTTCGAGGTAAGCTCCAGGACTTTGTCGTTCTGCTTGCCCATGTAGCTGCTCGCCACGGCCAGCATCATCTCGGCGTTGGACTGGTCCCGTTGGAGCGTTTTTTCGGCCAGCGCCACGGCTTTGGCGTTGTCGCCCGCCTGAATGTAAGCCAGGAAGCGCTGTTCGGCCACCATCGGGACATATTGGCTTTCGGGGTTGCGCTGTTCGAGCAGGTCGCCCAGGGCGATCTTCTTCTGCGGGTCCGGCGTTTGCAGCGCCATGGCGTACAGCGAGTACTCGGTGTAAACGTCAAGCTGTTTCGCGTAATCGACGCTCTGTTTCCAGTCCTCAACCTCGTCCTCGTCGGAGGGCTTCGGCGCCTGAGCGAGCTTGCGCGCCACGTCGGAGGTGATGACGGCCCATTTCAAAACGAGGTCGGGGTCGCGTTTAAGTTCGAGCGCGGCTTTCAAGCAGGCGTGGGCGGTCTGGGCATCGTTGGGGTCGAGGGCGAGCAGTTTCTCCCCTGACTCGACGACCTTGTCGGGCTGGCTGGCTTTGGTGTAAGCCTCCACGAGCTGCTCGTAGACCCAGGGCGTTCCTTCGTGTTTCGGGTACTGGGCAGCGAACTGCTCGAGCAGGGCGATCTTCTTGGCTGCGTCCTCTTCCTGGCCGATCTGCTGAAGCAAAGCGCCTTCAGGAGTCTCCGTGTTTATGGTGATCGTGTGCCGTTGAGCGTTAGCCGTCCCAACTGCCAGCAGCAGCGCCGCGATAGCCGCTATCGGTTTCATACCGCCTCCCAATCGTTTGAAAACATTAAGATTCCCGCTACTTTCACCCATTCTCGACAGGATGCTATCATACTCTCAGCCAACATGGGAACACCCTCTTAGGAGACCACCTGATGAATCGCAGACTAGTATTCCTGGCGATCACATCGCTATTGGTGAGCGCCGCGTGGCTGCTTGCCGCCGAGCAGCAGATTATCGGCAGTTGGGACTGCACCACGACCACCCCGATGGGCACCGACATGAAATGGACGCTGACGGTAAAGGAGGAGAACGGAAAGCTCACGGGGATCGCCGGCAGCGACGAAGGGGAAATGCCGATTTCGGAAGCCAAGCTGGAAGGGGGAGAATTCACTTTCAAGGTATTCGTGAATTCGGAACCGTACGCAGTCAAGCTCAAGGTAAACGGCTCCCAACTCCAGGGCACCTGGACGGGCGGCGGTGAGACCGGAGTCATCAAAGGCACTAAAAGAAAAATATGAACCTAGCCGCCCCTGGCCGCGTTCGCCGGGGCGCGCTGATTTTTGCGGGCCTGCTGGCGGCAACCCATGCTCTTCCGGCTGAAACGATCCGCATCCTGCGCGACAACTACGGTGTTCCGCACATATTTGCCGCCACGCCGGCCGGCGCCGCTTACGCATCAGGCTACGCCCAGGCGGAGGACCGCCTGGAGGAGATGATGCGCAACTACCGCAAGGCCGAGGGCACCATGGCCGAAGTCTTCGGCGAGTCGTGGCTCCAGCACGATTACCGGCAGCGGCTTTGGCGGCACACGGAGGTTTCCAAAAAGAATTATCCGCGGCTTAACGCCGAGACCCGCGCCATGTGCGAGGCCTTTATCGCCGGCGTGCGGCAGTACATGAAGGAGCACCCGAAGGAGGCGCCCTCGTGGGCGCCGTCACTCGAGCCGTGGCGCATCGTAGCTCTCGCGCGCTACATAATTTGGGGCTGGCCTGAAGGCGAGATCGCAAGCGAGTTGAGGCGGGCGGGAATACGGCCTGACCCGATGGCCTATCGCGGCTCCAACCAGTGGCTGCTGGCGCCGGCGCGGACCGCCATGCGCGCCCCCATCGCTCTGATTGACCCGCACTTGAGTTGGTACGGCGAATTCCGGTGGTACGAGATGCGGCTTTACGCGGGCAGCCATGCCATCTCCGGCTCGGCCGTTGTGGGATTGCCTTTTCCCGCATTGGGACACGGGCGCTGGGTGTCGGTAGCAATGACCACCGGCGGGCCGGACACCTCCGACGTGTTCGAAGAGGAGGTGGCGGAGGGCAGGTACAGGTTTCAGGGGCAGTGGCGCCCGCTGGAGGTCCGCCGCGAGCGCATCGGCGTGAAGGCGGGCGATACGGTG
Organism: Rhodospirillales bacterium; assembly: GCA_050261015.1. Lineage (GTDB taxonomy): Bacteria > Acidobacteriota > Terriglobia > Bryobacterales > Bryobacteraceae > Fen-330. Next base: position 9,588 of record JBLNCW010000095.1, read on the forward strand.
CAGTGGAAAGAAGTGACGATCGAATCCACGCACCACGGCCCGATCGTCGCGCGCAAGGAAGGCAAAGCCTACACCGCGGCCATTCCCTATGCGAACGAGTTCCGGCTCATCGAGCAGAGTTGGGAAATGATGAACGCGCGCAACCTGGCCGCCATGAAGAAGGCTCTCGCCCAACTGCAACTGATGCAGCAGAACATCATGGTGGGGACGGTGGATGGCGACATCTACTACGTGCGCTACGGGCGCGTGCCGGTCCGTCCCAAGGGCTGCGATCCCTCGCGCCCGATGCCCGGCACGGGTGCTTGCGAGTGGCAAGGGATTCACCCGTTTGAGAAACTCATTCAAGTCACCAACCCTGCCTCCGGTTACATGCAGAACTGCAACGCCTCGCCGCAGTGGCTCTGGAAATCCGGCTCGCCGTTTTCGCCGGAACAATTCAAGGACCGTTCCGAGTTGTTTAACGCGCCTTCCGGCCCGCCGCACCAGCGGGCGGCCATGGTGCTGGAACTTCTTGACTCGGCGAAGGAAGTCACCGATGAGAAGGCCATCGAGATCGCGTTTTCACCGGCTGTCTACGGCGCACACACCTGGCAGGAGCGGATTCGCGGTCTGAAGGAAGGGGCCTCCTCCGGCATCGCGAAGCTGATCTTGAGCTGGGACGGACGCGCTGCCGCGGATTCGCGCGCCGCCCTGGCCTTCTATCTCTTCAAAATGGCTCTCGGCGCGCCGGGCGGCGAGGTGGCGCCGCCGGAGTCGCTCACCGACGCGCAGCTTCTGGAAGGACTGCGGGAAACGGAGGCGCGGCTGAACTCGGAGTTCCCGGCTGACGCGGTTTACGGCTCGCTGTTTCGCGTCGGGCGGGACGGCGGCGAGCGCACCTACCCGGCCGGCGGCGGCAATCCTCGCGGGGCGGGCATGGCGACTCCCAGGGCGATCACCTTCGTGCGGCGCGGGAACGAGTTTGTCGGCGTCGCGGGCCAGACGGCGACGCAGGTGGTCATCCTGACGAACCCGCCGCGGTCGTACATGGTGCTTCCGCTGGGCGAAAGCGACCGCAAAGACTCGCCGCACTGGGACGACCAGGCGCGCGATCTGTTCAGCCGCTCGCTGATGAAGTCAACCTACTTTCTCAATCCCAAAGAACTGGAAAAACACGTCGAGCGCAGGCGGATCCTGGAATACTGACCGGGAGTTTGTGATAATCTCGCTGTTCCGGGTGAAACCATGATTCTGCCTCAAACTTACGCGGCCGCGCTGCTGCTCATGATTCTTTCCATGATCTGCTGGGGGTCATGGGCGAACACGTATAAGCTCACGGGCAAGTGGCGATTCGAGCTTTATTATTGGGACTACGCGGCGGGCGTGCTGCTGGCCGCTATCGTGGCGGCCTACACGTTCGGCTCGCTCGGCTTCGACGGTTTTCTGTTCACCGACGATTTGATGCGCGCCGGCAAGCGCAACATCGCCTATGGCGTCGGCGCGGGCGTGATCTTCAATCTCGCGAACATGATGCTGGTGGCCGCTATCGCGGTGGCCGGGATGTCGGTTGCGTTCCCCGTCGGGATCGGGCTGGCGCTGGTCGTTGGCGTGGTCTGGAACTACCTGATCAACCCGCAGGGCAATCCGACGCTGTTGTTCGGCGGCGTGGCGATTGTGGTTGCCGCCATCGTGGTGGACGCGATGGCGTATCGCAGCCTGGCGCTCGCCAAGGCCAAACAGGAAATCAAGGCGGGCAAGGGGAAGAGCACGATTCCGAAGGTCAGTTGGAAAGGTATCGTTTTGAGCATCGGCTGCGGCCTGCTGATGGGCGCCTTCTATCCGCTGGTGGAACTCGGAAAACAGGGCGATGCAGGGCTGGGGCCCTACGCCATCGCGTTCGTCTTCGCCGTGGGAATTTTCGCCTCGACGTTCGTGTTCAACCTGTTCTTTATGAACCTGCCGGTGCAGGGCCCGCCAGTGGAGATCCTGGATTACTTCAAAGGATCCTTGAAGCAGCACGCCCTGGGCCTCCTGGGCGGCGCGATCTGGGCGACCGGAACAATCTCGAATTTTGTGGTGGCCAGCGCGCCAAACCCCAAGGTGGGGCCGGCGATCAGCTATGCGCTGGGCCAGGGCGCGACGCTCATCAGCGCGCTGTGGGGCTTGCTGGTCTGGAAGGAGTTTCGCGGCGCGGACGGCGCGGTGAAGATTCAGCTCGCGCTGATGCTGGTGTTGTTCGCCACCGGATTGACGCTGATCTCGATCGCCCCGCTGTACTGAAGGCCGTCACGGCCCCTGGCGGGCACGGTTCTGCATGGATTTCCGGTACGCCGCCAGCAGCTTCTCCCGGACTTCGGGGCTGAGCGGCGGAGGCTGCTCGGCCGTCTCGCAGCCGTGGCACAGGCTCACGGTGCGCTTCAGGCTTTCCAGAAACTCGATGCAGGGCGGGCAGTCGTTCAGGTGCTTCCGGATTTCATCGCAGTGTTCGGGGTCCAGCTCCGCGTCCAGATACTCCGACAGCAGGGCGAACACCTCCTTGCAGTTGTGCTTGTGCTTGCCCGTTTCCATGGCCCTCAACCCTTTCTCACGCCGCTTTGCTCGCGTCTGAGATACTCGTCCAGCCTGGCGCGCACGGCCAGACGCGCCCGGTGCAGCCTTGTCTTCACGACTTCCTGACTCACCTCCAGCACCTGCGCCGTTTCCTCGGTCGTCAACTCCTCGACATCCCGGAGCATGATCGCCGCCCGGTACATCTCGGGCAATTCCTGAATCGCCTGCTGGATCACCTCGCGCAGTTCGGCGCGCAGCACCTGGTCGTCAGGCAGCGCGGACCAGTCGGCGATCTCCAGTTTTCTGGCTGTGCCGTCTCCTTCCGAGTGCGGCAGAAAATCCTCGATTGAAAGTTCCTGAGTGGGAGCAAACACGCTTTTGCGCCGCTTCATGTAGCAGGCATTGCGCGCGATGCGGAAAACCCAAGGCCGCACCCGCTCCGGCTCCCGCAACTGATCGAAATTCTCGAAAACCTTGAACAGCGTGTCCTGCGCGACCTCTTCGGCATCCTCGCGGTGACCGCACATCATCAGCGCGTACTGGAAAACTTTCGACCGGAACACCTCGACAAAGCGGTCGAATGCCTCCGGTTTTCCCTCGATCAGGTCGCGGGCAAGCTGAACTTCGTTGCTCTTGTCGGTGGCCACCAATAGGCATTGTAGCGCCCCGCTGCGCCAAAGCCCGCCGCAAACGGCCGTGTTAAGCGGAGACCGCCGCCGCCTCCAGGGTGATCTCGATCTCAGGAGCGTGGCGCAGCGTGTGGTGAATGAGGCACGATTTGGCCGCGCGCAGCACGCCTTCCCTGTGTCTTTCGTCTTCCAGTCCGGGAACGCTGATCTCGACTCGGAAAGCGCCCAGCCGCGGCGGGTCCGAAGCCTTCGACGCCGTCACGCGCACTTCGAGGCCCTCAGAGGGAAGCGACCGGGCCCGCAGATACTGAACGGCATAGAACGCGGCGCACGTGCCAAGCGAAGCCAGCAGGAACTCGGGCGGGGACATTCCGGCGTTTTGGCCCCCATTGCCTGATGGCTGGTCGCAAATCACCTTATGGCCTCGCGCATCCACCTCAAACTGAACTCCACCGAGATAAGTAATCTTTGTCTGCATTCAATGACTCCGTTACAAGAGATGCAATCCGCATTGTAAGGTGACGCGCCACCCGAGGGCATTCGCGGCAGCGCTAAATGCGGATGCGCATTGTCACCCCGGCCAGACTCCTGCATCTCTGTGCATTGAAAGTTCGGGGAGACTTCATGTGGAGAATACTCGCATTTTACATGGTTGCGTTGCCGCTGGCGGCGCAGAACCCGCTCACTTTGCAGGACGCGGTGCGGCTGGCTTTGGAAAGGCACCCCTCGGTTGAGGCCGGCCGCAGCGCGGTCAGGGCCGCCGAAGTCAGGGTTGCCGGAGCCCGCAGCGGCTATCTTCCGCGGATCGGGTACTCGGAAACCTGGTTGCGCAGCAACAATCCCGTCGTTGTTTTCAGCTCGCTGCTGACCCAGCGCCAGTTTACGTCGGCAAACTTCGAAATCAACTCTCTGAACCGGCCGGCCGCCCTGAACAACTTTCAGTCGCAGATCGTTCTGGACCAGCCGGTCTACGACGCAGGGCTTACGAGACTGGGCGTGAAGTCGGCCAATCTGGAGCGTTCGATGGCGCTGGAGGACGAGCGCCGCATCCGTATGGAGTTGATCGCCGGAGTGGTCCGCGCCTACTACGGCGCGGTGCTTGCCCGGGAGAGCCTGGACGTCGCCGATGAAGCGGTCCGCTCGGCGGAAGCCGACTTGAACCGCGCCCAGGCCCTGCGCGCCGCGGGAATGTCCACGCAGGCCGACGTGCTTTCGATTCAGGTTCACCTGGCTGCCATGAAGGAGCAGCAGATAAGAAGAAGAGCGGATTTCGAAGTCGCCCTCGCGGCTTTGAACGAGACGCTCGCGATGCCGCTCTCCGAGCCGCATCAGCTTGCGACCGAGCTGACCCGCGCTTCCATCGACGAGGAATCTCTCGAAGCCTACGAGCAGGGCAGTCTGCAGGCGCGGCCCGAAGCCCGGCAGGCGCGCTTCGCCGTCGGGCTGGCCGAGACCCAGAGCGCTGCCGCCCGCGCCGCGCTGCTGCCGCAGGTCTTCGCGCACGCGGGCTTCGAAGTGGACCGCCAGCGGTTCGTCAACCTCGGCGGCGCTAACTGGCTGGCGTCGATATCCCTTCGCTGGAACATATTCAACGGCGGCGCGGACAGAGCCCGCATCGACGCATCCGCGTTCGGATTGCAGCGCGCCCGGGCTCTTGAAAACCAGGCCGGGGCGCAGATCCGGCTTCAGGTGCGGCGCGCCTACGCGGATTTCCGTTCGGCCAACCAGCGGATCGAGGTGGCCGAGGCCGCCGTTTCCATGGCTCAGGAAAGCCTGCGCATCACCAAGAACCGGTACGAAGCCGGTCTTACCAACGTAACCGACCTGCTGAGAAACGAGACCGCGCTGTTGGAATCCAAGACACGGCTACTTGCGGCCGTTTACGATCAGCGGCTCGCGGCGGTCAACCTCGAGCTTGCCGCCGGCAATCTCACCCCGACGTCGGAGGTTTTGAACTGACATGAAAGCGATACTGGCAATTGCGATTCTGATACTGGCCGGCTGCGGCAGCCGGGCGCCTCACGAGGCTTCGGCCGATGTGAACTCCGTTCCGGTTCTGGTGAAGGCCCTGGCCGTAGCCGCCTCGGAGGTTCCCGCGGTGCACGAGGCTACGGGCACCGTTCGCGCCGCCACCACGGCGGTTCTCTCCAGCAAGGTGATGGGCTACGTGCAGGAGGTCAGGGTTGAGGAAGGCGACCGCGTGCGCGCGGGCCAGCCGCTCATCCTGATCGATTCGCGCGACCTGGAGGCCGCGTACCGCCAGGCCGAGGCCGCATTGAACGAAGCGCGCGGCGCGGAGCCCGAAGTCGAAAACGCCATCGCCGCCGCCCGGGCCAGCCTGGATTTGGCCAAGATTACATACGGCCGCATGGAGGAGCTCTTCAAAAAGGAGTCCATCTCGAACCAGGAGTTCGACGAAGCCGCGGCAAAGCTCAAAATGGCCCAGGCGAACTACGAGATGGCGCTGGCCCGGCGCACGCAGTTGCACTCGAAGATCGCACAGGCCGAGCAGGCGCTGCGCGCGGCGGCAATCATGCGTGGATACGCGGAGGTCACCGCGCCGTTCTCCGGGACGGTGACGCGGAAGTCTGTGGAGCCGGGCAACCTGGCGGCACCGGGCGCGCCGCTGCTGGTAATAGAGCGCGAAGGCGCATACCGGATGGAGGTTTCGGTTGAGGAATCCATGCTGCCGTCAATGCGGACCGGCCAGCCGGTTACGATCGCCATCGACGCGCTGGGCCGCACGATCTCCGGCCGCATTTCGGAGATCGTGCCGTCCGTGGATGCCGCCTCGCGCACATTCACGGTGAAAGCCGGCCTGCCGCCGCTGCCGGAGCTTCGTTCGGGCCTGTACGGCCGCGCGCTGTTTCCCCGGGGCAGCCGGCGCGTTATCGCCGTCCCCGAGGGAGCCGTTCAACACAGGGGGCAGCTCGCCTCAGTGCTGGTGGCCGATTCCGGTGTGGCGCGCTCGCGGTTCGTAACGCTTGGCCGGAACACGCCCGGCGGGGTGGAGGTTCTTTCGGGGTTGAATCCGGGGGAGCGCGTGATCTTCCCCGTGCCCGCTAACGTTTCCGATGGAACAAGAGTGGAGGTCAAACAGTGAACGGGCTTGGAATCGCGGGCAAGTTCGCCCGCCCCTGGATCAATTCGAAGCTGACGCCGCTGGTGATCGCCGCGTCGCTCGCGCTTGGTGCTTTCGCGATCTGGAAGCTGCCGCGCGAGGAGGAGCCGCAGATCATCGTGCCGATGATCGACGTGTTCGTCTCGATGCCGGGCGCTTCCACCCGCGAGGTTGAAGAACGCGTCACGCGGCCGATGGAAAAACTGCTTTGGGAAATTCCCGGCGTCGAGTACATCTATTCGACTTCCAGCCCCGGCGGTGCGCTCGCCATCGTGCGCTTCAAAGTCGGCGAGGACGAGGAGAAGAGCATCGTCAAGCTGAACCAGAAGATGTTCGCCAATTTCGACCTGATCCCGCCCGGCGCGTCGCAGCCGCTGATCAAGCCGCGCTCGATCGACGACGTGCCGATCCTGGCGCTTACGTTCTGGAGCCGCCGCTACGGCCCGTTCGAGCTGCGCCGCGTAGCCGCCCAGGTGACGGATGTTATCAAGCAGGCGCCGGACGTTTCTGAGGTGAAGCTCATAGGCGGGCAGCGGCGCGAAGTCCGCGTCACACTGGACGCCGGCAAGCTCGCTGCTTACTCCCTCACGCCGATGCAGGTCTACGGCGCGCTCGGGGCGGCCAACCGCCGCTTGCCCTCGGGGCGGTTCGCCAGCGAGAACCGCGAGTTCATCCTTGAGACCGGCGATTTCCTTCGCAACGCCGAAGATGTTAGCGGCACCGTAGTGGGGGTAGCCAACGGCAGGCCGATTTTCGTGCGCGACGTCGCCGTTGTAACGGACGGGGGCGAGGAGCCGGTCGAGTATGTTCAGCACGCCGCGGACGGGGTTTTCCATCCGGCGGTCACCATCACGGTCGCCAAGCGCAGGGGCACCAACGCCATCAACGTTGCCGAAAGCGTTCTCAGCCGCGTGGAGGGGTTGAAAGGCAGTGTGATCCCCTCCGATGTCGAGATGACCGTCACCCGGCACTACGGCCAGACCGCGGCCGAAAAGTCGAACGAGCTGCTGCTGCACATGCTGATCGCCGTCATCTCGGTGAGCATCCTCATCTGGATCGCGCTCGGGCTGCGCGAGTCGCTGATCGTGTTTATCGCGATTCCGGTGACGCTGGCGCTCACGCTTGCGGTCTTCTACCTCTACGGCTACACGCTGAACCGTATAACCCTGTTCGCGCTGATCTTCTCCATCGGCATTCTGGTGGACGACGCCATCGTGGTGGTGGAAAACATCGTGCGCCACGCCCGCATGGCTTCCAACGCCGGCCGCCCGCTCGCGCAAGTTGCAATCGAGGCGGTGGACGAAGTGGGCAACCCCACCATCCTCGCCACCCTCACCGTCATTGCCGCTATCCTTCCCATGGCCTTTGTGGGCGGCCTGATGGGCCCCTACATGCGGCCCATACCAATCGGCGCGTCGGCGGCGATGATCTTTTCGGTGCTCATCGCCTTCATGGTGACCCCGTGGGCGGCGGTGCGGATTCTGAAGCTGCGGAACGGGCACGCGCACGGTGAACGGGAAGACCGCCTCACGCGCCTCTACCGCCGCGTCATGGGACCTCTGCTGCACCGGCCTTTGTGGCGGTGGGGCTTTCTGGCCGGCGTTTCCCTGCTGCTCATCGGCTCCATGTCGCTGGTCTACTTCCAGTTCGTGAAAGTGAAGATGCTGCCGTTTGACAACAAGAGCGAGTTCCAGGTGATCGTGGACATGCCGAACGGAACCACGCTGGAGCAGACCGCCTCCGTCACGAGGCTGCTTGCCGATGAGGTGCTCAAGGCGCCCGAAGTCGTCAACCTGCAGACTTACGCGGGCACGGCGTCGCCTTACAACTTCAACGGTTTGGTGCGGCATTACTACCTGCGCCGCGGGGCGAACGTCGCCGATATCCAGGTGAACCTGCTCGGCAAGCACGATCGCGCCGAGCAGAGTCACGAAATCGCCAAGCGCATCCGCGAGAGGCTGGTCCCGATCGCCGGGCGCTACGGCGCGCGGATCAAGGTGGCCGAGGTCCCGCCCGGCCCGCCGGTGCTTCAGACCCTGGTCGCGGAGGTCTACGGTCCCACCCAGGAGGGGCAGATCGCTCTGGCGCGCCAGATCCGCGATCTGTTCAAGAAAACCGAAGGCATTGTGGACGTCGACTGGTACGTGGAGGACGACCAGCCGAAGTACACCCTCGCCGTCGATCGCGAGAAGGCGGCGCTCCACGGGATTTCCGAGGACGACATCGCGCGCACGATGCGCATCGCCTCGGCCGGCGAGGTGGCGGGACTCCTGCACGTGGATACCGAAAAGGAGGACGTGCCGGTCACGCTGCGGCTGGACCGGGCCGCCCGCTCGGACATTTCCGCGCTCCGCAACCTGAAACTGATGGGGAAAAACGGCGCGCTGGTCTCGCTCGGCGAGTTGGTGAAGCAGCGGCTGGCCACGGAAGACAAGAGCATCTATCACAAGAACCTCATGCCGGTCACCTACGTCACCGCCGACGTGGCCGGCGCGATGGAAAGCCCGGTTTACGCCATTCTCAAAACGGGACCCGAGATCGGCAAGCTCAAGGTTCCCGGCGGCTACTCCGTCGAGCAGTGGATGGCGCAACTGCCTCCCAGTGAATCGCGCTATTCGATGAAATGGGACGGCGAATGGCACATCACCTACGAGGTGTTCCGCGATCTCGGTCTGGCTTTCGCCGCCGTTCTCATCCTGATCTACGTGCTGGTGGTAGGCTGGTTCCAGTCCTTCATCACGCCGCTGGTGATCATGGCGGCCATCCCCTTTTCGCTGGTCGGCATCCTGCCCGCTCACGGGCTGATGAACGCCTTCTTCACCGCCACGTCCATGATCGGCTTCATCGCCGGCGCGGGCATCGTGGTGCGGAACTCGATCATTCTGGTGGATTTCGTGGAACTCCGCCTCAAGGAAGGCATGCCGCTCGAGGAGGCGGTGGTGGACGCCGGCGCCGTGCGCTTCCGCCCGATGCTGCTGACCGCGGCCGCGGTTGTCGTCGGGGCGGGCGTGATCCTGTTCGACCCGATTTTCCAGGGACTCGCCATCGCGCTGATGGCCGGAGAGGTAGCCTCGCTGGCGCTCTCGCGCATGACCGTGCCGATCGTCTACTTCATGGTCAACCGCCGCAAAGCCCGGAGTTTGAAACCGGCCGGCTCGGTTGTGCTAACTTAGTGCATTCACTACTCATGGGCGAATCGGTGGCACTCGATGTGCTTGAGCGCGAGCACGAAGTTATCAGAAAAGCGGCAGCCGGGCTGGAGACGCTGGCAGCCCGGCTGGAATCAGGCCGCACTGTCGATGTGAATCTGCTGAACGGGGTGGTTGAGTTTCTGCGAGTCTACGGCCGCGCCTGCCACCAGAGGAAAGAGGAGGACCTGCTGTTTCCCGCTCTGGCGCGCCGCGGCATGCCCTCCGTGGGCAAGCCGCTCGGGAGCCTTACGTTCGAGCACCTGAAGGAGTGGGCGGCCGTGGGCGCGCTGGCCGGCGCGATTCGCGCGTACTCCGCCGGCGATCCGGACGCGCCCGCGCGCGTCATCTCTCTGCTGCGGGAGATGGCGGGGTTCTACACCAACCACGCCTGGAACGAATCGAATCTGCTGTTCCCCTACGCCGCCCGGGTGCTCACGCCGTCCGACCAGGCCGAAATGCTGGCGCAATTCGAGGTCGTCGATCGCGAGATCGGAAAGGACGTAGTGGAACGGCTGGCGCGGTTCGGCGAGAAGCTTGCGGAAGAGGCCGCCGCGTGAAGGTAACGTTTCTGCCGCTGAACCGAACGGTGGAGTTCGAGAGTCTCCCGTACAAACGTCACGGCAAGCCGGGCTCCATCCTGGATGTGGCGCTGAATTTCGGCATCCCCATCGAGCACGCTTGCGGAGGGAACTGCGCCTGCACCACCTGTCACGTGATCATCCGCGCAGGCGAAGAGAACCTTTCCCCGATGGAAGACGACGAGGCGGATCGCCTGGGCCTCGCCGAAGGCCTCACGCTGCACTCGCGCCTGGGATGCCAGGCCGTGGTGGGAGGTGACGTCGTGGTGGAGCTAACGTCCTGAGTTCGGAAAGCTCGTGAAAACATGCTGTCCGACCCCCGTTATCGCTAATTGCCCGGCGATCCTTTCTCCTCAGGGACGACAACCTCGGCGGGTATAGTCACTGGTTTTTTCTCGGTTGCAAAGAACCCAAACCAGAGATTGGTGTCAAAGAAACTTGCGGACTTCACTTCCGCAATTGGTATGATCACCTCAAGTTCCTTCGTGTTGATTTTTGTCCCCGGTGGGAACTTGTATTGCACGGTCGCAGTCACGCGCATGCTTTCTGAATCGCGATATCCACTCAATACCGGCAATATCTTGAAATAGGCCTCATGCGGTTCGAAATTCGGGGTTTCTGCTACAAGCCCTACATACCATTTCCGATTGCTCAAGGTAACCGCTATCGGTTTCTCTTGACTTTCTGAGGCATGCAGTAGTTTCAGAAGCGAGTCCCCGTGCCGCTTGATCGCCACATGTTTGGCCAAGCGCTTCGGGAAAAAGAGGTTCCCTATGCATGGCAGGACAACCCCGAGTACCAGGGCCAAAGCGGCGGTGCCGGAATAATCGAATGGGGACACTCGTTCCCAAATGGAACGCGCCCAAAATCCCCACAGCCAAAGGCGCGGCGGGAAAAAATCATAGCAGTAGATGTATATGATTGCGCTTGCCAGGGCCATCAGCCCCGTTCCTGCTACAGCGGATTCCAGCAGCAACCGATAGCCCTCAAGTCTTTGGGACCTGAAACGGAAGTAGTAAAAAATGTGGACCAGGCAGAATCCGCCGAGGAGTGGCAGAACCAGCAGGTTGGTGGGCATTCAGCGCTAAGGGCGGTGCGGGGTGGCTGCTTCCTGTTTCCGTCTGAGATCATCAAGACGGGAATCAAAATCGTCCAGGAAGCGGCGAACTCAGGCCTTAGCCGGCCGGAGCAACTGCTCCTTGCGATAGATCAGCGTTGAGGTGTTGTACGAGGCGGTTTCAAAGCCGTGGCCGTGGACGATGGCGTCGGTCGGGCAGGCCTCGACGCAATACCCGCAGAAAATGCATCGCGAGTAATCGATGTTGTAAACTTTCGCGTATCGATCGGCGCCGCTGATGCGGTTTGTTTCGGTGTTCTCGGCCGCCTCGATGTAAATGCAGTTGGAAGGGCACGCGGCCGCGCACAGGAAACACGCGACGCATTTTTCCAGCCCGTTCTCGTCGCGCTCCAGGATGTGGGTTCCTCGAAAGCGCTCTTGAAGGCGGGGCGGCTCGTCGGGGTACCCCTCTGTTACCGCCGGCGACACCATCTCCTTGAGCGTCACGCTCATGCCCTTGGCGATCGCCGCGGCTGAACCCAGAATCTCTTGTATATTCGGCATTCGCTGTTTGAAGCTCCTCACGGGAGCCTAGTTTTTCGACCCTCAACCAGGCCTGTAGTCGGGAACTCGCTCTCCCTCCCGGAACGGCGCCGCGCTCAGCCGCCGCCCGAGGGCTTCAAGATCCTTTTTCGAAAAGCCGGTCCAGCTCATGGACACCGTGCCGTCCGGCTCCACCAGAAACAACGAAGGCACGGTATCCAGTCCGTACGCGTTGCTTGCGGTGTAGGCTTTGTCGTCGATCAGCGTCGGGAAGGTGATGCCGTATTCGGTGTTGAACCGGCGGGCGGTGGCGGCGTTGTCCTGGGAAATCGCGACGAACTGAAGCCCCGTTTTGCCCGCCTGGTACAAGCGCTCCAGGTAGGGGAACGTCATCTGGCAAACCGGGCAGCTCGCCTTGTAGAATGCGAGCAGCACCGGACCCCTGGCCAGCATCTCTTTCAGCGACTGCGGCTGGCCGTTCAGGTCTTCGAGCTTGAAATCGGGCGCCTGCGCGCCTTCCGCCGGCATTTGACGCTGTCTCCAGCCCATACAACAAGTCTATCCGTTCAGAGATTCCTGCTCAATTGCCGGGCGGCAATGAGAATGGGATCCCAGACCTGCGCGTAGGGCGGGGCATAGGCCAGGTCGAGGTGTTCCAAATCCTCCACGCGCATCCGGTTGGTCACGGCCGTGGCGATGACATTGATGCTCCCCGCCGTTGCCTGAGAGCCGAGCACCGTACCTCCCACCAGGCGGCCGGAGCGGCGGTCCGCCACCAGGCTAACCGACACGCGCTCGCCGAAGAAATATCGCGGCTTGTCGAAGGATTCGATGCGCGCGGAAACGGGGTCCAGGCCTTCTTTTCGCGCCTGCCACTCGGAAAGCCCGGTGACGCTCACTCCGAGGCCGCAGACCCGTACGATCATCGTGCCTGCGACGCCGGGGAAGCGCTCCCGTTTGCCGGCGGCATTCGCCCCCGCCACGCGCCCCGTTTTGTTGGCCGTAGTCCCCAGCGGCATATAGACCGGCTTGCCGGTCACCAGATGGGTTGTCTCTACGCAATCGCCGGCGGCATAGACGCCGGAAAGGCTGGTTTCCATGCGGTCGCTCACGCGGATCGCGCCGGTGCGCCCCAGTTCGATTCCGGCTTCCGCAGCGATTTCCACGTTGGGCTGCACCCCCGCCGCCAGAATCACGGCGTCGAAGGGGCACCCGGCCACCCTCCCGGCTTCGACGCACTCCACCCGGACGCCGAGTTGAAGATCGATGTGGAAGCGTTCCAGGTGGCTGCGAAGCGCGTCGGTCAGCGCCGGGTCGCGGCGGCCGAGGACTTCGTGCTCCGCCTCGAAGACGGTCACCGTTGCGCCGTGAGTGCGCAGGGTCTCGGCCGCCTCGAGCCCCATGTAGCCCGCGCCGATCACCGCCGCGCGTTTCGGCTTCTTCTCGATCAGGAAGCGGCGCAGTTTTTCGGCATCCTCGAGAGTGGAGAGCGTAAAGACGCCGGGTTCGCACGCGCCGTTGATGGAGCGCTTCGGGCGCGCCCCGGTGGCCACAACCAGCCGGTCATAGGGGATGCGTTCGCCCGAGGACAGAACCACCTGCCGGCGCGGGTGGGAAATGGAGACGACGTTGGCGCCGGTGCGCACGTCAATTCTCCTGTCGCGGCGGAAGTACTCCGGCGTGTAGACGACAAGCTGATCGAGCGCCTCCAGGCGGCCCTGCACGTAGTACGGCAGGCCGCAGGCGCCCCAGGCAATCGTGCCGCCTTTTTCCAGTACCGTGATTTCGAGGGATGCGTCGCAGCGCCGCGCCCGCGCCGCCGCGGTCAAGCCCGCAGCAACGCCGCCGATCACAACCAGCCGCATGGTTCCCGATCCGGACCGGCGGCCGCCGCCGTGCGCTTACTATCCACTGGCCTGTTCCTTGACAAAGCTCAGTATATCGAAGCGCTTGATCTCGCGGCCCGGGAAAAAGCTGTTCACGGCGTCCTGCTCGTCGTTGAAGATCTCAAAGACCGTGGTCAGCTTGGTCAGCACCAGCAGTTCGATATTACGGCGGTTCAAATTCTGGAGCTTGAGCTTGCCGCCCAACTTGCGCAGCGAGGTGAAGCAGACCACCAGCGTCCCAAGTCCCGTGCTGTCGATGTAGTCCACCCCTTCGAGATTCAGGATGAACTTGCGCGCCCCGGCCGCCGCGAGTTCGCGGAGCCGCTCGCGCAGCATGGTCGCTTCCTCGCCGACCGTAATGCGGCCTTTCAGATCGAAAATGATGATACCTTCGCGCTCTCGCTGTTCGATGGCCAGGCTCACTTCAACATCGTCCTCAACAGCAGCATCCGCACAATTATCCCGCAGCCCCGCTCTCGTTGCCCAGTTGGAACGGCCTTTATCGCGACGCAGGTTCTGGTTCTTTGTCGCCGGTCTTCTCGGGCGTTTCGATCATGTAGCCGATGCCGCGGACCGTGTGAATGAGTTTTTGCGGCCAGCGGTCGTCCACTTTGCTGCGCAAGTGGCGGATGTAGACGTCCACGATGTTCGTCAGGCCGTCGTAGTCCATGTCCCAGACGTGCTCGACAATCATGGAGCGGCTGAGCGGCCGTCCGCGATTGCGCATGAGGTACTCGAGAATGCTGAACTCTTTGGGCGCCAGCTCGATCGGTTCGCCGCCCCGGGTCACCTTTCGGCGTATGCAGTCCAGCGACAGGTCGCCAACCTGCAAGCGTTCCGGCATCGGCTGGCCGCGCCGCAAAAGGGCGCGCACACGGGCCAGCAGTTCCGTAAAAGAGAACGGTTTCCCGAGGTAGTCGTCGGCGCCTTTCTCCAGACCCTTTACTTTGTCATCTACCGCGCCCAGCGCACTGAGAATCAACACAGGAGGACTGGCTTTTCGATTGCGGATCTTCTCGAGAACCTTCAAACCATCCATGTCGGGGAGCATCAGATCCAAGATGATGAGGTCGTAATCGGTGCTGTGCATCATCTCAAGGCTGGTCGCCCCATCGCCCGCCGAATCGACCGCGTACCCGGCACTTTCGAGGCCGCGAGCAACGAAATCAGCGATGCGTTTTTCGTCTTCAATGACCAGTATTCGCATCTTCCTTACACACCGGGAGGTGCTCCGCAGGGTCCCCCCGCGCGGATCGACCCGAAGCCTTTCACATGGATGAAGATACCACAATTCATAGATGGTCCTGAAGCTTTGCTAATGTCGGCATGGCGGTCGGGTCTCCAAGACCGTGCTGTGGGCACTGCCTGCATTAAACACACTTCCGTTAATTCCAGCATAACAGAGCATTAATCAGATCGCGCGGGGGTTTTGTGCGAAAACGCGTGTAGACCCATGCGGGGGAAGCCCGCAAACGCGGGGGTGTTCCACACAGGTTGAGGGTATGCCGCCGGCGCGCTGCCGGAAAGGGTCGGAATTGCGCGCATTGGGGGCGCCGTCCGGGGCCTGTGTAAAGTCGCGGGCGCCTTCCGCCGATAGGAGAACCGTGCGATGGAAATAGCCAATTCCCTGGATGCAGATCCGAAACGCGCCCACCAGTTGCGGCAGATCCTCGAAGCGCATGCGGCATGGTTGGAGGAGCAGCCGGGCGGAGTCCGTGCCGCGCTGAGCGGCGCCAATCTGAACGACGTCAAACTCGAGCGGCCGAACCTGCGCAAAGCCATCCTGACGAGCGCGACGCTGTTGGAGGCGGACCTGAGCGGGGCGGACCTCAGCGGGGCCTCGCTCGATGGCGCCGATTTCCGCCAGGCCAGCCTGCCGGGCGCCGACCTCAGCGAGGCCGACCTGACGAACGCGGATTTCGTGCGCTGCTGGCTGGCCGAGGTTAACCTGTCCGAGGCGATTCTCCATGGGACAAACTTCCAGCGCAGCCATTTGAGGGCGGCTCGCATGCACGAGGCCCGAATCCACCAGTGCAACTTCCTCGGAGCGATTCTGCAATCGGCGGGGCTGCACCACGCCTCGGCCTTCGACAGTAACTTCTCCGACGCAAACCTGGAGGACGCGCTGCTGTATCACGTCAGGTTTCAGTCATGCCGTTTCCGGGCGGCAAACGCTTCACGGGCGAACTTCACTTCCGCGAACCTGCTGGCCTGCGATTTTCACGGCGCGCAACTCACCGGCGCCAAATTCTACGGCGCCGATTTGAGGGGCAGTTGCTTCGCTCGGGCCACTATGAAGGAGTGCGACCTGCGGGAGGCCAAGCTCCGGGCGGTGGACTTCAATTTCGCCGTGCTCACCAACGCGCGCTTCGAGGATGCCCAGATGTTCACCGCGGACCTGCGCGGCGCCAACCTGCAAGGCGCGCGCGGCCTGACCGCTGCCCAGTTGTCACAGGCCAGAACCGACGAGCGCACGATTCTTCCGAGCGGGCGCCCCGGCCCGTACGTGAAAGGGTCCGGCGCGGAACGGCCCAGATCCCGCATTTAACGCCGCGATCCCGGCTGGCTCCCTTAGAATGGAAGTAACGGATGGGGCCTTCAGGGGAAATTCCGCCCGAACAGTGGTCGATTTACCGCCGCGTGATTCAGGCTGCGCGGCGTCAGGGTGTGCCGTTCGCGGTCGGCGGCGCGTTCGCATTCGGCGCCTACACGGGTCAGTGGCGCAATACAAAGGACCTTGACCTCTATGTGCAGCCGCGCGACCGCGACGCGATGATCGACGTGCTGGTCCGCAACGGGCTGCGCGATTACTACTCCTCTCTCCCCTATGACCGGCGCTGGATTTACCGCGGCGTTGCCGGGGGCACGATTGTCGACGTCATCTGGAGCATGGCCAACCAGCGGGCGCAGGTTGATGAGACGTGGATTGCGGGCGGGCGCGAGGTGACGCTCAACGGGGAACCCGTGCGGGCCATCCCCGCCGAGGAACTGATCTGGGCCAAGATGTACGTGCTCCAGCGCGACCGCTGCGACTGGCCGGACGTGCTGAACGTGATCTACACAACAGGCGCGGAACTGAACTGGAATCATCTGCTCGACCGGCTGGGCGAGGATTGGGATTTGCTGAAAAGCCTTCTCGTTCTGTTCTGCTGGCTGGCGCCCGGCCGCGCTTGCGTCCTTCCCGCCTGGCTGTGGGAGCGCCTGGAACTGAAAACTCCCGCCCCGGCCGCCGAGGATGTCAACCGGAGGCGAGTCGCCCTTTTGGACACCCGCCCCTGGTTTGGGATTCGCTGAACCTTAACTGCGATGCTTATCGGAACCATGAACCATCCGGGCCGCGATGTCATTGAAGAGATCCGGTGGATGGCCGCCCTGGAGTTTGAGTTTGTCGACCTGACGCTCGAACCGCCGCGGGCATCCTCCGCCGCTATCGACGTTCGCGGGGTGCGGAGCGAACTGCGGCGGCACAACATGGCGGTAGTCGGGCACACGGCGTTTTACCTGCCGCTGGCGAACCCCATCGAGGAGCTGCGGCAGGCCGCGGTGACGGAACTGCGCCGCTGTATCCGCGTTTTCGCCGAGCTCGGCGCGAGGTGGATGAACATTCATCTTGACCGTTTCGCGCCGTTCCACAATCGTTCCTTCTACGTCCGGCGCAATATCGAGTCGCTGCGGGAACTGCTGCCGCTGGCGCGGGAACACGGAATGGGGCTCATGGTGGAAAACCTGCCCGGCGATTTCAACAACGCCGGCCAGTTGGGCGAAATTCTCGACGCCCTGCCGGAGCTGGGGCTGCACCTTGACTTCGGTCATGCGAACCTCATGGCGCCCTACAACACGGCGCGGGAAATTCTCGCCGCGTACGGCAACCGCCTCCGCCACGTTCACCTCCACGACAACAAAGGCGGCCACGAAGACCTGCACCTGCCGCTCGGGGCGGGGAACCTGGACGTGGCCGATGTGGTGAGGTCGCTGAAGGAGGCCGGCTACGACGGGACCATCACGCTCGAGGTGTTCAGCCCGGACCGCCGTCTGCTCGTCTACAGCCGGGATGTCCTGCGCGCGCTTTGGAATGCCTGAGGCAAACCGCCCGCGTCAATCGCTCTGGCGCAGCCCGCGCGAGAAATACCAGCTCAGCGAGAAGCCGAGCAGGCGCCAGTTTTTCCACTGCGTCCGCGCGGTGGAAAGGATCAGCATCAGCACGATGAGCACGCCCGCCGCGATTGCGGTCTGGCCGATCGTCATGTTCTCCTTCCAGAACCACAGCCAGCGGCCGTAGATCAGCTCGATGTGCACCCAGTAAACCAGCAGCGACGTCGTCCCGAACTGGCGCACCCAACTCCAGCGGCCTTCGGAATGCTTCGTCCACAGATAGGCGAACGTCACCAGAAGCAGCAACACGCCCAGCTTCATCAGAATCAGCCAGGGGCTGTCCAGCCAGAACTCGGACTTCGAGTACAGGCTGTACGGGAGATTCGAAAGCTGCTGCCCGCCGAAGATGAGTACGACGCCGAGCACGGCGGCCCACTGCATCACGTGGTCGTAGTTTTCCTGCTTGGTGAGGCGGAGTATGCTGCCCGCGCTCATGCCGAAGGCGACGAATGACGCCCAGGGAAAGAATGAGAAGGCGAGGTAGTCGGGCGCGATATAGTGCTTGACCACTTCGGGCGCCCAGGACCAGTCCAACTGCGACACCAGCGGCGAGGCGGCCGCGATCGCCAGGCCCAGCACCGCGCACAGCCGGACGCGGTCGGCGGTCGAAAATACCGCCATCACCGACAACACGGCCACCGCGAAGCCCATCGCGTTGAGGATGTCCACTCTCAGCAAGTCCGTCCATGGACTGCTTGGAAGCCCGAAGACCCAGAGTTGTAAACGGAACAGGAAGGCAATCGCGAACAGATATCCCGATCGCCGGATCGCGGTTACTACGCGCTGGACCGGCCGCAAGCCTTTGCGCTCGGTGCTGTGCATGAGAAACGCAAGCGTGACGCCGACCAGGAAAAGGAACGCGGCCGGCGGGAGACCGCCGACGAATTGTGAGATTACGTAAGGCCCGCTGTCGCGCAGTTCCGGCTTGGTGAATGCGTGGAAGGCGTGCCCCTGCAACATGATGGTGGCCGCCAGCCCGCGCGTCCAGTCGATAAACGCCAGCCGGCCTGCCTTGCTCTTAGTTGAGGAAGCCACTTTTCAATCTGTCTGTCTGGAATCGGCCTGAGCCTTACTTTTGAGGATAATCTTTTTTGACTCCCGGCGGCAGCTTCAGCGTGAAGTCGCTGTCGGGTAGATCGGGGTTGATTCTGATGTCCGAGTACACGATTTTGTAATAGTCTCCGGAGGGCTGCACGAACTGCTGTTGCACCGGATGGCCGCGATCTTCCGGTATCCAGAGGTACACCCTCCGGATCTGCTCCAGAGTCGCCTGCGACTTGGGAATCAGTTCGAGGCGGGTCGTCTTCCTGCCGCCGATCGTCTCCTGGCCGGCAACCTTAATCGTGTAGTTTCTGGCGATCTCCGTGCCCGAACTGCCGAAGCCCAGCAGCAGAAACTGATCGACCAGGGCGCGCTGCTTGCCAAGGTCATAGATCTGGACGGTGTTGATCTTCGGGTAATAGATCTCGGCCTTGTTGTCCCGGAAACCGAACGCTCGCGCATCCTCTCCGGTGACCTCACCGCGCATTTCGACCTTTTTCCCCGATTTCCTGATCCATATGAGGCCGCTTTCGTAACTGGTATCGTTCAGAACGGCGATGAAGTTCGTCTTGGTAAACCTGGCGGTCAGCTTGCGAAGTGCCGCGGCTTCCCTGTCCATCCGCGCGAGCACCTCATCGAGACTCTCGGCGGGCGCCGCGGCGCCGGCCAGACCCGTCAGACAAATCAGAACTGCGAGCGCCCTCAAAATGTCTTCCTCACACTAAAGATGCGAATCACCGGCCCTGCGTTCCCGTTCCGGGGCGGGTAAATGCCATAAATCCCTTGATTTCCTGCTCGGAATCGAAAACGGGCACCAGGCGGATGAGCGCCTGGGCTTCGCCGGTCTGCGAGGCCACGATCTCGAGCGCCTTTTCCGCCCGCCGGGATTCCGGGACTCCGGCCAGCGCCTCGGACTCTATCCAGAACACGCTGGCCCCGTGTTCGCCCTGGAGCATGGTGATCTTGCTTGCAAGGGGAATGCGCGGCCGGTCGCGGAACCATTCGCGCGGGGTCAGAAAGATAAAGGCCAGAATCAACCCGACCATCACGTCATACTGCCAGGATGCGCGGGGGTAGTCCCAGAGCACGAAACGTTTAATGCCGGTCAGAATGCTGCCCACAAGATATAAGTGTACCGCCTCCGAGATGACGGTTGCGCTAAGATTTGTTGTATGGCCAAGCCCAAAGGGATGTTCGAGGTAAATTGCCCGTGCTGCAAGGCCGTGCTGAAGATCGATCCGGAAACCCGTGCGGTCATCACGTTTGAAGAGCCGGTGAAACCGCGCGTGGTGGAGGATCTCGCGGCCGCAGTCGAGCGCCTGAAAGGGGAGGCCGGACGCCGCGAGGCAGCGTTCCAGAAGTCCTTTGAAGCCGAGAAGATGCAGGCCCAGGTCCTGTCAAAGAAGTTTGACGAGCTGCTGAAGAAGGCCAAGGAAAGCCCGCTGGAGCCGCCGCCCCGCCGCGATATCGACCTCGACTAGCCGGGCCGGCGGGCTGCCGCAGGCTGGACCGCCGGACACGGCCGCGCGTCCGCTAGCGGCCGTTAACGTCCAGCACCTCGCGCACCTTGCGGGCAAGATCCTGAGGTGTAAAAGGCTTCTGCATGAACGCTGCGCCGGTGTCGAGGATGCCGTGCTCGATGATGGCGCGGTCGGCGTAGCCGGACAGAAACAGCACCTTGATGTCGGGCCGCAGCAAGCCCAGCGCGTCGGCCAGTTCACGCCCGCTCATCTTCGGCATCACGACGTCGGTCACCAGCAGATCGATCTTCTCGTCGTGCGCCGCGCTGATCTCCATTGCCGTCTCCCCCGAATCGGCCTCCAGCACCCGGTATCCGTTCAGCTCCAGGACGCTGCGCACGAGCTTGCGCACCCCTTCCTCGTCCTCGACCACCAGGACCGTCTCGCTGCCTTGGGGAAGCGGAGCGGCGGCTGTTTCACCGGCCGCGGGCGCCGCCGCAGCCTCGGCCGTTTGGGGGAGATAAATGGTGAACGTGGAGCCCCGGCCCAGTTCGCTGTGAACGAGAATTTCGCCGCCGTGCTGTTTCACGATCCCGTACGCGGTGGAGAGGCCGAGCCCCGTGCCTCTGCCGCGCTCCTTGGTGGTGTAGAAAGGCTCGAACATGTGGCTTTGCACCTCGGGGGACATGCCGGCGCCGGTATCGCTGACCGCTATCACGGTGTATGGCCCGGGAGGAAGGCCGAGCCTGCGAGCGGATGCTTCATCCAGTTGGGTATTGGTGGTTTCGATTGTGAGGCGGCCGCCCTCGGGCATGGCGTCCCGGGCGTTGAGCGCAAGATTGACGATTACCTGTTCCAATTGGCCGGGGTCGGCGCGAACCAGGCCCAGGTCCGCGGTGAGCTTCGCTTCCAGTTCGATATCTTCGCCGAGAATCCGGCCTAGCATGCGCTTCAGATTGGAGACGACCACATTCAGGTCGAGCACCTGCGGCTGGATCACCTGCCGCCGGCTGAAGACGAGCAGTTGGCTGGCCAGGCCTGCCGCGCGGTCGGCTGCCTTCAGCACCTCCTCGGCCGCTTCCTTGAGCTGAGGAATATCCGCGACGGCATCACGCAGAATCTGGCCGTAGCCGGAGATCACGGTGATCACGTTGTTGAAGTCGTGGGCGGCGCCCCCGGCCAGCCGCGCGATGGCCTCCATCTTCTGGGCCTGGATGAACTGCTCCTGCAAGCGCCGCTGCTCGGAGAAATCGGCCGCAACGACGATCTCCCCGCTGACCTTGCCGGCGGCGGTGCGCACCGGGGCCGTCCAGACGCGCATGTGCATGGCGGAGGCGTCCTTGCGCCGGAGCGTGAACTCGGTGCCGTTCAGGGTCTTGCCCTGGGCCATCGCCTCCAGGCGCTCCGGGGTGAGCATGGGCGCCCATGCATCAATTGTGTCGATTGTGCGGCCAACCACCTCTTCGGCCTTGTATCCCGTCATCTCCTCGGCTGCGCGGTTCCAGCTCTGCACCCGGCCCTCTAAATCGATCCGCGCGATCGCCAGCGGGCTGGCGTCGATGACGGCCTGCAATCGCTGGTTGATTTCCGCGAGCTGTTCCTCGGCGCGCTTGCGTTCGGCGACCTCGGCGGCGAGTTCGGCCGTGCGGCGCTGGACGCGCTCCTCCAGTTGAGCCGCGGCCTCGCGCAGGGCTCTTTCGCGATCGGAAAGAAGGCCGCTGGCGGCGCCGACAGACTGCTCGAGCCGCGCGATCTCGTCCCGGCCGGCGCGGCCGGCGATCTCGCGTCCCTGCGCGAGTCTTCCTGCGCGTTGCTCTAAATTCTGAATGCGGCGGGTGATGCCGGCGGCGAACAGGAACATGGCCGCAATGGCGGCCGCGGGCACGATGAGTAGGCCGCCGGCGATCACGTATTGGGTGCGCCTGGCGACCTCTCTGACTCTGGCCTGCCGCTGCGCGAGGATGCTGTCTTCCTCCCGCTCGAGCTCTTCCAACTCCAGGTTGATCTGATTCAATGCGGCGCTGCTTTCCGCCAGCGCGGGATGCCAGCCGGTCAGCGGGGGTACTTCGGTCAAAAGCGACGTAATGATTTCGGTTCGCCGCATCACGAGACTCTTTACGCGGCGCATGCGCTCGAGGCCCGTGGGGTTGTCCTGTATCGCCTGCTCGAGCGAGGCAAGGACCTGCGGCAGCTTCTCCAGGTTTTCCCTGAGCGGAACAAGCCAGGATGGCTCGCCGCTCAGCAGGTAGCCCATTACCGCGCTTTCGCACCCCTGGGAGAGGGTCTGAACTTCGCGGATCCCCGCGCGAACTTCGAGCAGGTGCGTTACAGCCTCATCGGCCGCTTGACTCTCCCTCTCGGCGATGTAGAACGCGAAGACAACCAGCATGAGGCCGGCAAGCGGAATCGCAA
>JBLNCW010000096.1:0-36776 GCA_050261015.1 Rhodospirillales bacterium
AACGATATCAGGTACCGCCGCGTGCAGTTTGGCCGTTCCCGCCATTATTGGACGAGCCGCTTGCGCGCAATGGCGTTTGCGGCGGTTTACAGCGAGCAGTTTGAGATTGGCCCGATCAGCGAAGCCACGATCGGGAACATTCAGATGACGCCCCCTGCCACCGGCATTGTGGATCACGTCATCACGCCCACGGCCGGCATGGGCTGGATGATCGCCGAGGACGCTCTCGACAGGTACGTGGTAAGGCGGTTCGAACGCTGGACCACGCACCGGGTGGCACGAATCCTCGTGCGGGGCTTCCTGAACCCGACCCGCAGTTTCAGCAACATGATGCGCGGGAAATACCCCTGGTATCGCGACGACCGCGGCGGGGTGACCGATTAAGGGCGGCGCGCTCCAATCAAGTCGCTGAACGCGCTGGAGGGCAAATCGGCGAGCGACTCCACTTCCAGGTCGGCTCCGAGCGCCGCTCTACCGCGGCTCACTCCGATGCAGCGCATCCCCGCCCGGCGGGCGGCCTCTACGCCGGCGGGCGCATCCTCAACCACGATTGAGCGGTCAGCCTCCACTCCCAATCGCGAGGCCGCCAGAACGAACACCTCGGGGTCGGGCTTGCCGCGATGGACGTCTTCGGCCGAAACAATCGCCTGGAAGCAGCCCGCCAGCCCCAGAACTTCCAGGACGACTTCAATATTGAGGCGCGGCGCCGATGAGGCGACCGCCTGAAGCCACCCTTCGGCGTTCAGCCGGCGCACCCAGGCATCCGCTCCCGGCAAGGGCGCGATCCCGTTGGCGCGCACGAGAGACCGATACTTGGCTTCCTTGCAGTCGCCGATGCGCTGGATGCGTTCCGGATCCGCGGCGTTCCCGAGCCAGCGCGGGAGTATGGCATCGTTGCGCCAGCCGAAGGTTTCGAGGAACTGCTCCCGGGTGATCGGAACACCCTCGGCGGCCATGACGTCCCGCCAGGCCTGCCAGTGATACTCCGCCGAATCGACAATCGTCCCATCCAGATCCCAAAGCACCGCACCAGTCATGTCGGGCGTCATTCTAGCACGTCGTGCGGCCCCATCCGGCTCCGGGCAGAAAAAAGGCCGGGGGTTTTTGTTCAGCGCCCCGGCCTGGCTACCCGAAAACCGCTACCTGATTTCCTTGTGCTGCTCCATATAACGACGCGTGTGATGGTGGACATTGCCGCTGCTGTCGCGGTACTCACGGCTTTTCAGGTCATCTGCGGGTTTGGCCTGAATCTGGCCGGCAGTCTTTTCCGGCGACTCAGACATGATTTGCGCGGCGGATTTCTTCGATCCTCCCCGCCCTGAACGAGTCGGCATAGTGATCCTCCCAGAACAGACTTCAGGAGGCAGGCATGTGCAGCCTGTGCCCCTCTAAAACAAGAGGATGCCCTTTATGCCGAAGCGGTTTCCGATAGTCGCATCCGGAACCGGATATTGGCACCGCCTCAGGCGGCAAGCACGGCGATCAGATTCCAGGCGACCAGGCAGGCAAAGAACAGGTTTGCGGCCGACAACAGGCGGGTGCGCGACGTCCGCCAGCAGTAGAGTGCAAGCCCTATGGCAAACGCCTTGATGGCCAGCAGCCCGCACAAGGGATTTGGGGCGGCGGCTAGAGCGAACCGCACAATCGGGTTTGCCTCTCCGACACCGGAGGCCAGGAAGGTCAGTGTGGTCAAGACGTCGAGTAACTGCAAGTAAGAGAATTGGATAACCAGGTTCATCGGCTCCCCCATGCAGCCCGCGAGTAAGCGGCTTTTCGGGCTGTGGCGCCCGGCTAAGTCAAGAACAGCGTCCACCCCCGTTGAACGCCCTAATCAAACGTAGGGTGGACGCGGGGACCGAGTAAATAGGCGGATCGTACCGGTACCGCAAGACCAGCACCAGAACCTTGCCGTTCAGGATCAGTTCCGATCGAAGGTCAGCATCATCAAATCGCCGCTGGAGAAGAAGTTGGCGGTTGCGGTACACCGCACCCGCACGCGCACGCTGCCTTCCTCGCCCGTGCCGCTGACATAATCCGCCAGGTTGCCCGGCGGCGCGGCAACCGCGGCGTACACGTCAGCGGTGCCGACGCTCTGGGAATCGAGCTGCACCCACGTGCTGTCGGACCAGCGCCAGAGCGAAATGGTCTGCGTGCACGAGCGGGAGTTCCTGCCTTCGTACCCGACGCCCAAGCTGGTGAGAGCCTTGGGAATGTTCGTAAACGTGGCGTACCAGGACGAAGTTCGGGTACCGGAGGTCGTCGAGTTCACCTGGTACAACACGTCGTCGCTAGAGGTGAGGCGCGACGCATCACCCGCCCGCAGAGATCCGGTTTCCACCGTGACCGACTCGGGTAGTACTCTGGCCATGGGCGCCGATGCGGACCGGAAGACCACGTCCACCCAGTAGTTGCTCGAGCGGTAGGAACTGTTGGGGAATGCACTGGAATTTGTGTACCGATAGACGCCGTTGGAGCCGCTGACGCCCTCTCGCAGGGCGTGCACAGGCGGGCTATCGACTCCGGTGGAATCGAAATAATCCTCACTGGCTGAGTAGTGCCCTCTCGGCGCGTGGTAGGAGACCACATAGACGGTGTTTGCCGTTACCGGCACAGGCTCGGCAAAGTTCACCTGCTGCCAGCCTGAAGCGGTCTCATTCGTGAAGGTGGCCCGGGCCAGCAGAGTGCCCGTGCTCGACCACAGGTTGGCGGTATGGGTCCCGGTGTTTGCGGTGGCCTTGTAGAAACGAACGCCGTGAACGAACCCATTCACGTCGGCGCGGAACTTCATGCCGACTTCCACCGCGGCCGTGTCGCCGTCATCGATTTGCGACGGCACCGCCGCGGGACTCCACAGGGTGGCGAACAGCGTGAACGAAGCCGGGTTCGCTCCAGCAGCCGGCGAGGTGACGCTGTTAGCCGCCGCGTCGGTGGAACTTACTCGGAAGTAGTAAGTTCCTCCGGGAGAGAGCCGGGTCAGAGTAATGGAATGCGAGGTTACCAGCTGGGCGGAGGAAGCCGACAGCACGAGAGCTCCGGCCGCGGTTCCATAATTCACGCGCGAGTCCGCGGGGACGTTGGTGGTCCAGGTGACGGTCGCCGTCCCGTTCTGCCCCGGCGTAACGGTCAGGCCGGAAATGGAGAGTGGGCCGCCCGTTGTGGTCGAGAAGCTCAGCGGCGGATTGGGGGCGGCCGGCGACGTTGCCGAATTGGACGCGGCGTCCACGGAAGTGACCCGGTAGTAGTAGGTCGTTCCCGGCGCGAGTCCCGTGAGAGTGAGGCTGTGAGCGGTGACGAGGGTAGCGGCGGAGACGCTGGCGGTCAGCGCTCCGGGCGCTGTGCCGTAATCGACGCGCGAATTCGACGGTTCGTTCGTCGTCCACGCGATCACAGCCGAGTTGCCAGCCGGCGTGGCCGTGATTGAAGTAATCACGGGCGGCGTGCTGTCGCCCGGAAGCGCCGGGTTGACGGTGAAGGTGACGGCGTTGCTTGTTCCGCCGGGCGTCGTAACGGTAATGTTTTTCGCTCCTGTAGAGGCGCCGGCGGCGATCACGAACACAGCGGTAATCTGAGTGGCGGTCACCACGGGAGCGCCGCTGGTCGTAATGCCTGCTGGCAGGTTCAGCGCGGCGCCCGTCAAGTTCGTGCCGGTCAGAGTTACAGGGACACTGGCGCCCTGAACGCCCGAGTTGGGAGTGATGCCGGTCAGTGTAGGCGCGGGCGGCGTGCTTCCCGAGGTGATCGAAAAGTTCAGGGCGTTACTGCCGCCGCCCATGGTGGTGACGGTGATGCTGTGCGTCCCGGTGGCGGCGCCAGCCGCGATCACCAGGTTCGCGGTGATTGTGGTGGAGGTAGACGCGAAGTTAGTAACCGTCACTCCGGCGGGCACGTTCAATCTGCCTTCGAAAAGGTTAGTGCCCGTGATCGTCACGGGTACGGTTGTACCCCGTACGCCCGAAGAGGGCGTGATGCTCGTCAATGAAGGAGCCGTCGGGTTGCCGGCGGCTTCCAGGGCGATCTGCTGGAAAATTCCTTTGGCGGCCTGATAGCGCGCCTGAGCCTGGCTGCGGCTGGTCGGGAAGAACGAGCTCCACACGCCGCCGGGCGACGTGTTCGTCAACAGGGTGTCCATCCACTGCACGTAGAACTGCGCATCGGAGGCGCTTACCCGTATGGGCAGGTCATTGACGATTACGAACACCGCGGCGGTGTGCACCTGGTGCCCGTCGCTGTCCATCCTCCGCGCCGCGAGCCAGCCGCTCTTGGGGAAGTTGACGCTGGTAGTCCAGACGGCCGGGGAGCCGGGCGAAACCGATCTCTGGGCGCTGGCCACGACGACTCCGTTGCTGACAAGCTGAAGGGTACCCGTAATGTTCTGCGCGGCGGTCCACTGCACCGTCACGCTTACGTTTCCGGGAGCGGCAAGGCGAACTTCGTCACCCGGAGTCGCGATCCCGTTCACCGAAAGAGCCAAAAACTCCGCGTGCCCGTTTCGCGATACCACGGTTCGTCCCGCGGCGATGCCTTCGATCCAGTTGCGATAGCTCAGTTGGCCGTTTGCGGATTGAGAGTAGGTCAGCAAAGAACCCAGCGGCCTGCCGCTGTTGCACGGGTAGTCCGTGCCGGCGGCAAAGCCGGGTCGGAAGCCGGTGTTCAGCAGCCGGTAGTACGCCAGGATGAAGTTTTCGGGAGACATTCCCGCGCCGGAGCCGCTGTCGTCCACGTCCTCCGATATGAATTTGGCCGCGCCCAAAGCGATCTCCACCGGATACTCGATCGGCTTGCAGCAGTTCAGCGATTGGGGAATGCCCTGGTCCAGATACTGCATGTGGGCGAAACCGCCGATACCGTTCCGCTGGCGCGCCCAGGCGAAAATCGGATAGGTGTATTCTTCCCACATGGAACGTGCCTCGTTCAGGCCGAGTAGCACGACGTGTCCTCCGAGGGCCTGATGCGGGTACTGCGTGTATGTGGCGTCCCAATGCCATTCCGCGTCCCAGTGCACGATTCGACTCTGAGTGGAAATGGAGGCATTCTGCCCGTTAACGAGCGGCAAGTCCGTGGCGGGATTTTGCACTTCGCCGTTGCCCATATCCGCCAGCAGGGAGATCACGCTCAGATTTTCCACGCTCATTGCATTGAGCAGGTTCGACACGGCCTCCGGAGATCCGCCGCAACTGCGGTGGACGTGTATGTCGCCCGCATACCAGCCGGCCGGCTCCACGCCGGACGACTGTAACGTGATGACGACCGAGTCGCTCGCGGCGGCCGACACGTTTCCGGCGGCGTCTTTGGCCCAGGCATAAAGCGTCTTGGAGCCGGCCGAGGTGAACGTATAGGAAGCCGGGGCTGCTGGCAACCATTCCGGAGCGCTGGGGGAAGGAGCGGCACTCGATTCCTTCACCAAATAGCCGGTTACATTGACATTGTCAGTAGCGGTGAAGCTGGTGATCGGCACGGTCAGGGTAGTGGCGGTCGCGGGGATCGTAAATGAGCTGACCACCGGAGGAGTTGTATCGGACAGCGTGATGACAACGGTTGCGCTGCTGCTTGTTGATACGAGCCCGGCGGCGTCTCTCGCCCAGGCGTAGAGCGTCCTGGCGCCGGCCGCGCTGCATGTATACGAAGCCGGCGGCGTGGCAGACCAGCCGGGGGCGCCGGGCTGGGGAGCGGTGGCCGATTCCGTCACCAGATAGCCGGTCACGGCGACGTTGTCGGTGGCGGTGAAGCTGGTAATGGGCACGGTGAGCGACGCAGCCGTGGAAGGAACTGAAAAGGACGTGACTACCGGAGGAGTGGTGTCAGATGGAACGAAGGCCACATCGACCCAGTAGTTGGAGTTCTGCCAGCTCGAATTGGGAAAGCCGCTGCTCGAACCGTAACGATAAACCCCGTTCGGCCCGTCTACTCCGGCGCGGAGCGCGTGCAGCGGGCCGGAGTCCACTCCCGAAGAGGTAAAGAAATTCGCATCGGTAGAATAATGTCCGTTCGGAGCAAAGTAGGAAATGACGTACGTCGTATTAGCGGAAATCGGTATCGGGGCCGAAAAATTCGCTTGCTGCCAGCCCGAGGAGGTCTCGTTGGTGAATGTCACTCTTCCGAGCAGCGTGCCGGTGCTGCTCCACAGATTCCCGACGTGTGTGCCCGTATTAGTGCTCGCCTTGTAAAACCGCACTCCGACGATCGAACCGGCGACGTCGGAGCGGAACTTCAGTCCCACTTCAACGGGAACGTTATCGGGATCGACGGTGCCCGGCGTCGCAGAGGAATTCCATATGCTCAGCGGCGCCATTTCGACAAAGCTGGAAATTGGGCTGGAAGTGCTGCCGCCGGCGGATGTTGATGTTACGCGATAGTAGTAAGTCTGCCCCGCGGTCAGGCCCGTCAGCGCGATGCTGTGGACGGTGGTGAGGGCGGGATCGGTAACAGTCGTACCCAGACCGGTTGTGGGCCCGTATTCCACGCGGGAATCGGCGGGGACGTTGGTGGTCCAGGTTATGGTGGCCCTGCCATTCAAGCCGGGCGTTGCGCTAAGGCCCGATATCACGGGCCCTGAACCCGCGACGGTTGTAAACGTAAGCGGCGGGTCCACTGCCGCAGGCGATGTGGCGGAGTTGCTTGCAGCGTCCGCAGAAGTGACCCGGAAATAGTACTGCGTCCCGGGCGCTAGTCCGTTCAGCACAATATTGTGCGCGGTAACCAATGCGGCATTCGTTGCGCTTAGTCCGAGCGAAGATGAAGTTCCGTAGTCGACCCGTGAGGTGGCCGGTTCGTTGGTAGTCCAGGTTATCGATGCCGAGTTAGTTCCCGCGCTAACTGCAATTGCTGTGATTACCGGCGGCGAGAGGTCGGTGCTTGCGAACGAAAGCGGCGGGTTTCCTGCCGTGGGAAACACAGCAGAGTTACCGGAAGAGTCAGCGGAACTGACGCGATAATAGTAAGTCGTGCCCGCTGCCAGGCCGGTCAGGGTGATCGAATGGGAAGTGGTCAGAGCCGCCTGGGACGCGCTCAGTGTGAGCGAGTTCGGAGATGTTCCGTAATCCACGCGCGAAGTGGCAGGCTCGTTCGTTGTCCAGGTAACCACCGCGGAGGTGGACGATGCCGAGGCGGAGACCGCCGAGATGACCGGAGCGATGGTGTCGGCGGCGCTGCTGAGGAACAGCGCGTCCACCCAGTAATTGGCAGCGTTGAAGCTGTTGGTCGGAAAAACGGTCGTCGACCCGTACTGGAAAAGGCCGTTCGGGCCGTCAACGCCGTTCGCAAGCGCCTGAAGCGGCGGAGATTCGACGCCCTGTGTCGCAAAGGCCTGCGGCGTTGCCGCGTAATGACCGGCGGGCGCGAAGTACGAAACGACGTAAGTCGTGTTCGGGCTGATCGATACCGGCTGGGAGAAATAAACGTTCTGCCAGCCCGAAGCGGTTTCGTTTACGAAAGTGGCCCGCGCCAGAAGTTGTCCGGTCGAGCTCCAGAGATTGCCGATGTGAACGCCTGTGTTCGCCGCCGATTTGTAGAAGCGGACTCCGAGGACCTGTCCGGCTGCCGTGGTGCGGAACTTCACCCCCAATTCCACCGCCGCCCCGTCGCCGGCGTCGGGTGTTGCGGGCGCGACCGAGGCGCTCCAGATGCTCGCGACGTTTTCGGTGAAACTACCAGGAGCGGCCGGCGGCGCAGGCGTTACCGTGACGCCGCCGGTGACGTTGGTCGAACTGACGCGGTAGTAATACGTGACGCCGGGCGTTAGTCCGGTAAGCGTAAGGCTGTGCGACGTTACAAAGGCCGAGCTGGACACGTTCGACGAGAGCGCGTCGGGAGATGTGCCATAGTCGACCCGCGAGGTGGCCGGCGTGTCCGTCGCCCAGGTGATCTGCGCCGTGCCGCCGTTGAGCGGATAGGCGGTGACGGCTGAGATCACAGGCGGGCTTGTTTCCGTGGGAACGAAAACCACGTCTACCCAGTAATTCGCGCTGTTGTAAGTCGAGTTTGGAAAGCCCCCGCCGGTTCCGTAGACGTAGACGCCGTTCGGGCCGTCCACACCGTTTGCGAGCGCGCGCAGGGGCGGGCTGTTCACGCCCGCGCTCTCGAACGCTCCCAGGTTGGCGGAATAGTGTCCGGAAGGCGTGTAGTACGAAACAACGTAAGTTGTGTTCGCGGTTATCTGCACCGGCGTGGAAAAATAGGCGGTCTGCCAGCCTGAGGCGCTTTCGTTCACAAAGGTTACTGTCGCCAGCCGGGTTCCGCTGGTCGTCCAAAGGCTGCCGGTGTGAGTGCCCGTGTTCGCGGCCGCCTTATAGAACCGGACGCCGGCAACCTGTCCCGCGATATCCGAGCGGAATTTCAGGCCCAACTCGACCGGACCCGCGTCGCCCGAGTCGACGGCGGCCGGAGTCGCGGAGGGACTCCAGATCGAATACGTGGTCCGCGCGATGAAGGATGCCGGCGCGCTGGAGAGCGGCGGCCACACGGACTGAAGGCCTGACGAATCGGTCGAAGTCACGCGGTAGTAATAGGTGGCGCCGGCGGTCAGGCCTGTAAGCGTCAGGGAATGCGCGGTAACCGGCGCGCTGTCTGTCTTGCTGAGCGTGAGGGACTGCGGGCTTGTCCCGTAATCCACCCGGGAATTGGCCGGACGGTCGGTCGTCCAGGTGATGACAGCGCTCCCTCCGTCCGCCCCAACTGCGTTGACAGCACTGATCAGCGGCGGGGCCACCCCGGTCAGCGTAACGACAGCAGTATCGGACTTCGAGGGGTCAGCCACGCTTGTGGCCGTAATGACAACCGTTCCTGTGGCGCCCGCCGGAGCGGTGTACAGCCCGGTATCCGTCAAGGTTCCCAGAGCCGGCGAATGCGACCAGCTCACGGATGTGTTGGATGTGCCGGTGACGGTGGCGGTGAACTGCTGGCTCTGGGATTGACCCAGTGTTACCGCGTCCGGAGATACGGAAACGGATACGGAGCTGGTAGCATAAGTCGCCTGGTAATTGCCGGACAGTGCCGGGAAGACCGCATAGGCCACGCCCTTTATGGTCTGCAGGCTGTATGTAACCGAACTGCCGTTTCTGGTAAGTGCGCTCAGGCCGCGCGTACCGGCCGTAGCCGGCAGCATCGCCTGGAGGCCGTTGGCGCCGGAGCCGGGGGAGATCGAAAAGGTCAGCAACCCGTTGTTCCAGGTGAGATTGTTGAATGCTGAAGCCTCTCTGCCGTCAAGCCACGTCAGCAACTGCCGCGCCGAGATTACCGGCACGCCGCGGGCCTGCGCGGCCTCCACGATCTGTTCCGCCCAGCGTTGGACCTCTCCCGTGCTGTCGTCCGTGTGAATATTCGCGGTAAATACGCCGTAATAGCCCTGCGGGCCCAAGGCGTTATCCATCAGGGTGATGGCGGCATCGGGATAAGTCTGATCGGATTCGTCTGTTAATTGGGTGGCAGCCTGGTACACGTCAATTACGGACCCGTTCTGCCTTGCGAATCGCATCGGGATGCCGGAACCCGTCATGAAGCCGTTGACCTGCAACCATGATCCGGGCCAGTGATAGTAATTCGCGTCCAGCCGGATGCCGTTGGCTAATTCGACCTCGGCGTGCGTGGCCCAATCGCTCCAGACGATGCAGTGTGTGCGGTTCGTGCGAGGGGGCGGCAGGCTGGGAAAGGCCGCCGACCAGGATTGCAATTGGGAGGCGAAGACGCTTTGGAGAGAAGCCGGGGTGAAATCCGAGCATCCGGTATCGAAATGAACGCCAATTTCGAAGCCCTGCGCATTGTAGGCAGCAGCCTGGCTGTTCGATAGCGGCGTGTGCGGAAAGACGTAGGACGTCGCCCGGACGCATTCCCAGTTTGCAACCGAGCAGCCGGCCGGACTGCGCTGGATGAATGAGTCGAAACGCCCCGGGGTGCCACCGCTCGCATGGTCGTCGCCCGTCATCACGATCGCGGCCTTCTTGCCGAAGGGCAGGTACCAGAAGCGCGGCACCGGGGTTCGCGTCCGGTTCATGTGAAGGATCAGATTTACGAGCAAGCGCTGCTGCTCGTCGGCCTGCGGAATGGCGATTTTGCTGTGGTCGACCCAGTTGGGCTGCGGATCGCCGGCGGCGGGGCCGAAAAACAAATCGTCTGAGCGGCGCGGCGGGATGCCGTCGCGCTCTTGTCCCGCCCAGGCCGGGTTACCCTGGCGCGTGTAGACGATGGACCTCGCCAGATCGTAAGTGAAGGCAGCCGCGCTGCCGCCGTTTGGGCCCACAGTGCGGAGGGTGACGGCCGGGTTGGAGGTCGGCGTGGTCGCGTTCGAGTACAGCATCGCAACTGCCTCCGCGCCGTTGAGCATATACCGGTCGGCAGTGCCGTGAAACTGGATGGTCTGGCTGACGATGCCCGCTCCCGGCGGTTTGGTAGCGTCAACCGCCAGGTAGGCGTTGGAAAGCGTGCCCTGTGCGGAAGCCAGGCCCAGCAAACTGGCAAGACCAGCCGCCGGACGCATCGCGATCAGATGCCCTCCGGAGTTTACCCAACTGCTGAAGAGCGACACCTGCCCGCTCGTCAGCGGCATTTCGCCCAGAATGACGACTTCATACGGCCCCAGCGTCGAGGAGACTACCGAAGATATATCCACGTAATCGAAATTGATGATGCCTTCGGCGCGGAGTATTTCCCGGTAATACCCAATAAAGGGATTCGACGATGAGCCGACCACCAGAATCGGGCCTGCGGCCCAAGCCTGGGCCAGTGAGACGGACGTAATTACCGCCGCCCACGCACACTTCCGCAGCATTCCCATCTGAGAACCCTCCTGATCTCTGTGAGTGTTAAGTAATGATGCACATGGCGTGCCAGCATTTTCCCGTTGCGCTTTGAAGCGGTCCGGCGCCGGCCCCCCACTGCCGTCGCGGAAGGTCAATCGTCGCAGCGGGACGCGTTGCGCAGCCGCCCGGGGGAAAGCCCCGCCATGTACCGGCCGGTTGCCACTGGCGAGTGCGGAGCCGGTTTTTTTTGCAAATTCGACAAATCTTTCGCATGAGAGCGCCGGCTAGCAATAGCGGAGGGCAGGGTCCCGCGGCCAAAAACAGCGTTGGCCTCAGGCGTGCATTCGGCTGAAAGCGCGAAGAACCGGGCCGCAACGGCGCAAAACGAGACGGAGTGCGTCCGGAAGCGCGAACTGGGGGATATGGCAAACTGCGCGTGGCTGATCGTTGGCGCCGGATTCACGGGTTGCACGCTGGCGGAAAGAATTGCCAGCGTGCTCGGACATAAGGTCGTGCTGATCGAGCGCCGCCCGCACGTCGGCGGGAATGCGTTCGATTACTACGACGAGTCCGGCGTTCTTGTCCATGCGTACGGTCCGCACATCTTTCATACGAATTCGACCAAAGTTTGGGAATACTTATCACGATTCACGGAGTGGCGAAGGTACGAGCACCGCGTGCTGGCCGTAATCGACGGAATGCGGGTTCCCGTCCCGTTCAACCTCAATTCGATCCGGACCTGCTTTCCGCCTGCGGCCGCGGCGCAGATTGTGGGGCGCCTCCTTAGGCATTACGGCTGGGGCGCGAATGTTCCGATTCTCACGCTGAGGCAGCACGACGACGGCTACATCCGGCGCCTTGCCGACTACGTGTACGAGAAGGTTTTCTACGAGTACACGCTGAAGCAGTGGGAACTGCCGCCGGACGAACTGGACCCGCTAGTGACCGGGCGCGTGCCGGTTCGCGTCAGCCTCGACGATCGCTACTTCCAGGACACCTACCAGGCGATGCCCGCCAACGGATACACGGCTCTGTTCCAGCGCATGCTGGATAACCCAAACATCGAAGTAGTGCTCGGCACGGATTACCGCCAGCTCGCGCCGGCGCGCGAGTTCAAACGGATCATCTACACCGGCATGATCGATGAGTTTTTTTGGTTCCGCCGCGGGCCGCTGCCGTATCGCAGTTTGCGGTTCGACTTCGTGACGCTGGACAAAGACCGCTTTCAGGAAGTCGGCACCGTGAACTATCCCAACGGCCAGCCGTTCACGCGGATCAGCGAATTGAAGCACATCACCGGGCAGGTGGTCGAGAACCGGACTACCATCACGGTGGAGTACCCCGAACGCTATGCGCCGGGGTGCAACGAGCCCTACTACCCGATTCCACGCAAGGATAACCGGGAGCACTATCGCACCTACCTTGAAGAAGCCCGCAAGACGAACGGAGCCGTGCTCTTCGCGGGCCGGCTGGGCGATTACAAGTATTACAACATGGACCAGGCGGTCGGCCGGGCATTGCAACTATTCGATCAGATTGCAGCGGCCGAGGCGGTGTAGGGCCGGGAGCGACCGTGACTTCCTCGCAGTTCTGCCGGACTAGCAAAGCGCGCAGGATGCTGCGGTATGCGCAGGTCTGCGCTTTTCGCGCATGCGGGCTCACCTGGGCAGCCAAACGGTATGTGCGGCGGCACGGGGCGATCGTCCTGACGCTGCATCGCGTGCTGCCGGAATCCGAGTGGGAGCGGTCGGGTTCGCTGCCCGGGATGGTGATCGGCGAAACGACCTTCGCGGCGCTGCTGGAATACCTCACCAGGCATTGCGAGATCATCCCGCTGACGATCGACCCGGCGGTGAAGCGGCACGCCCAGTCGCGCGTGCCCGTGGCGATTACGTTCGATGACGGCTGGCGCGACACCTACACCACTGCTCTGCCGCTCATCGAGCGCTACAAGGCGCCGTGCACCGTGTTTGTTTGCTCCGGGCTCGCCGGCAGAACGCGCCCGTTCTGGCCCGAGCGCGTTGCGAGCATCTGGGCCGCGGCGCATGCGGGAGGCAACGGCGGTTCGGCCGTCACGGCGCTTCTTCCGGGAGCGGATCGCGGCCTGGAGGCGGCGATCGAATGCCTGAAGCGCTACGATCCCACGCGCCGTGACAAGCTCCTGAAGCGATTCGAAGCGGCCGCGTCGGCGAAGGGAATCTGTCCAAAGCCGGATACGGCCGACAGCTCCATGGACTGGGAGGATGTGCGCAGCCTGGCCCTCGCGGGAGTCACGATCGGCTCGCATACGTCGTCCCACAAGATCCTGACCTGGATTCCGCCCACCGAAGTAATGGAAGAGGTTGCGGAATCGCGCAGGGTCCTGCAAGACAAGCTCAACAAGTGCTGCGACCTGTTCTCATACCCTAACGGAGACTGGTCCGAAGAAGTGAAGCACTCGGTGGCCCGGGCAGGCTACCGGCTCGCCTTCACAACCGAGCCCGGGATCTGGAACGCGGAGGCGGACACGCTGCTGATCCCGAGAATCAACATCAATGAGGCGTCGGTCACCGGGCCCTCGGGGCGGTTTTCGCGCGCGATGTGCGAATACCGCCTGTTCTGGACAGCCGCCTGGGCCCACTTTCGCGCACGCTCCCGGCGGAATCGGGTGAACAGACCGTGACGAGCGCGACCACACCAGCGGCGGCCGCGCGCCGGATCCGCGTCCTGTTCGTTATCGATCAGCTATGCGAACCCGGCGGCGCCGAGCGCGTGCTGTTGAACATGGCGCGGGGGCTCCCGGCGGACCGCTTTTCCTGCTCGATCGCCACGTTCAAGATCGACCGCCGGATTCCGCTGTTCCAGCGAATTCCCTGCCCCGTCCACGTGATTCCCATGCGGCGCGTCTACGGACTCAGCGGTATCAGGGCCGCGCTTCAACTGCGGAATCTCATCCGCCGCGAGCAGGTGTCCATCGTACACACATTTTTTGAGACCTCAGACCTCTTTGGCGGGCTCGTGGCGGCGCTCTGCCGCGTGCCGGCGCTGATATCGAGCCGGCGCGACATGGGCATTCTGCGGGCGCGGCGGCACCGGCTGGCCTACACCCTCGTGAACCGGCTGTTCGACGAGGTGCATGCCGTCTCCGAACAGACGCGCCAATACTACATCGCGGTGGACGGCCTGGACCCGCGCCGGGTCGTCACGCTGTATAACGGCGTGGCCATCGAGAGGGCGGAATCGGCGGATACTGAGCGGGCGCTGGCGGAAATCGGGGACATCCCGCGCAGCGCGCAGCTCATCACCACCGTGGCGCACATACGCCGGATTAAAGGCGCCGATGTGCTGCTGCGCGCGGCGGCCGAAGTGCGGCGGCGGCATCCGCGGGCGGTCTTCCTGATCGTAGGGGACAATCACCAGCCGGAACATTTCCAGGAACTTTTGGAACTCAGGGACTCCCTCGGCCTGGCTAAAGGAGTGCGGTTCTGCGGGGCGAGCGAGAACGTCTTCGGAATCCTGAAAGCCTCGACGATTTTCTGCCTGCCATCGCGCAGCGAGGGACTTTCGAACGCGCTCCTGGAGGCCATGGCTTGCGGCTTGCCGTGCGTGGCGACTGATGTAGGCGGCAACCCGGAACTCATCGAGAATGGCCGCACCGGGCTGCTGGTTCCCGTGGAGGACGCAAGCAGCCTCGCCCACGCCATCATGTATCTGCTCGAAAACCCCGAAGCGGCGCGGGAAATGGGCGACGCCGCACGCGAAGTCGTCGAGCAGCGGTTTACAACGGAAAACATGATTCGCAACCTGGAGAAACGCTATGAACATCTCCTTCTGGGCGGACAGCCCGCTCAGCGGCGGTGAAACGGCCGCGCTGGCCGTCTTTCTGATCGCGACGGCTGCGCTGGCTTATGTGTACGTGGGCTACCCGGCGCTGCTGGCGTGCCTCTCGGTCTGGTTTCGCAAGCCGCGAAAGCAGCCGGGCTACACCCCAGCCATTACGGTCATCATCTCGGCCTATAACGAAGAGGCAAGCATCGGAAGAAAACTCAGCCAGGTGCTCGAGCTGCGCTATCCCAAAGACAAGATGGAGGTGATCGTTGTCTCCGACGCCTCGAGCGATGGCACCGACGAGATCGTGAGCGCCTGCCGCGATCCCCGGGTGCGCCTGCTGCGAATGCCGGTGCGCGGAGGCAAGACCAACGGCCAGAACGAAGCTGTAAAGATCGCCTCGGGAGAAGTGCTGGTCTTCTCCGACGCCACGACCGTCTATCATCCCGACGCGCTGCGGTACCTGGCATGCCATTACGCCGACCCGAAGGTCGGGGCGGTGAGCGGGCGCTACCAGTATTTCGACCCGAGCGGGGAATCGCCCACCGGCCTTGGCTCGGTCGCGTTCTGGAACTACGAGAACCTGATCAAGAAGTTTCAGTCCGATATCGCCACCCTGACGGGCTGCTCGGGGTGCATATACTCGGTCCGCAAAAGCGCGTACACCCCGCTGCCGGCCGACGCGTGCAGCGACCTGGTGGAGCCGCTCTGCGTGGTCCGGAGCGGATACCGCGTGGTGTTCGAGGACCGCGCCCTGGCTTACGAGGAAACCACCCAGTCTTCGTCCGAAGAGTTCCGCATGCGTGTGCGCGTCGCCACCAGAGGGATGCGCGGAGTGCTCGGCTTCCCCGAGCTGCTCGATCCGCTCCGCCGCCCCTGGATCAGCTTTCAACTGGCGTCTCACAAGCTGCTGCGCTGGCTGGTTCCGGTGATGCTCATCGCCATTTTCGTTGCCAGCGCGGTGCTGTACCGCCAGCCGCTGTTCGCCCTATTGCTCGCGCTGCAACTGGCCTTTTACGCCATCGCCCTGCTGACGCTGGCAGTCCCGCTCCACAAGCGGTTCAAGCCGCTGGGCCTGCCTATCTTCTTCTGCACGTTGAATGCTGCCGCCCTCATGGGGTGGATTCAGGTTTTCCGAGGGGAAAAATACGCGGTCTGGGAAACGGTGCGCAACGCCGCCGTGCCGGTGCAGCACGGGCAGACCACGGGAGCAAAGTCATGAGAATCGAATTTCTGACGCAGAACGACAGCAACTACATCCTGCCTTTTTTTGAGGAGTTTTTCCGCGCCCATCTGGGCAAGTTCGAGATCTCGCAGGTGTCCTGTTGCCGCGCGATGGGCAACAGGCCGCGTCTTCAACTGGCGCGCGAGCTGGCGGCGCTCTACGGCCCGTTGGGCTCGTTGAAGCTGGCCTGGCGGATTCTCGGGTCCCGTACCCTTGGCCGCCTGCCGCTACCGCAGGGCGCCGGCCGGTACTTTTCGATCCGGCAGCTCTGCCGGGCGTACGGCGTGCCTTACCGGGCCATCGGGAATCCGAACGACGCCGAGTTTATCCGCGGCCTGGAGGACCGCCGGCCGGATGTGATTGTTTCGGTGGCCTGCCCGTTCATCCTCAAGCGCCGCCTTCTTTCCGTTCCGCCGCTCGGCTGCATCAACATCCACCACGCGCCGCTCCCGCGCTACAAGGGCATGATGCCGACGTTCTGGCAGATCTACCGCGGCGAGCGCACGGTGGGCCTCACCGTTCACTACATGAACGAAAAACTGGATGACGGAGACGTGCTGCTGCAGGAATCAATCGCGGTTGTGCCGGGAGAGTCGCTGGACGAACTGATCCGCCGCTCGAAGCGCCGCGGCGCTCATTGCATCGCCCACGTGCTCGAGCAGCTTCAAACGGGCGCCGTCAGCCCGCGTCCCCCCGACCAATCGGCCGCGACCTACTTCACCTTCCCCACGCTCGGCCAGATACGCGATTTCCGCCGGAGGGGTCTGCGCGCGATATAACGGCCACCGCGCCGCCGGAGCTTCTCACGAAAAACGGCCGCGGGGGGACGATGCGCGCCAGCGGGCGCGCCAGCAGCCTGTACTCCGCCGGAACCACGGTCACGCTTTCGCCGGCGTACTGCTTGACGTAACTGGTGAACGGGGCTTCCGCGCCTCCGTTCCGTATTGTTTCGTGGTTCAGAAGAACGGCGTCCACGGGAAGCTCTGGAAACCGGTACTTGGGAACGCCGTCCGGCTCCTTGTTCACGCGCAGGTTTTCCTCTACCGCGGGGCCGTTCAGGCAGATCACGTTCTCCGGCAGCTTGAAGCCGCCGAGCACGTACATGTAATTCATCGTCTTCACATCGGTGAGAAACACCTTTTCGCGGTGTTCGGCGGCATAGGCGAGCAGCTTGCGAGCCACGTCAACGTCCTGTCCCCATGCGCCTCCGGATGCCGACGAGGCAATATGAATCACGATGGCGGCGCTCACGGCCAACTGCGCCATGCGCCGGCGCTGAAACGCCCAGCCCGCCACTACCGGGAGCAGTGCGGCAACCGCGAACACCAGACACGTGTAGTAATGCGTCTGCCGGCAGAGCGGTTTATATGTCCACGGCAGGAAGGTGCCGTAACCAAGCCAGGCCCAGACGGCGGCGGAGCCGGCAAACAGGATTTGCTGCTCCCGCGTCAGGCGCTTCCACGCCAGCGCTCCTGCAATTGCGAGCAAAAGCAGGTCAAGTCCGAACGGCTTGCTGAACAGAACGAGGCGGAGCGGCCAGATATAGAAAGCGAGGCCGCCGATGCCCAGGTCCGGATCGTAACCGGCGGGCACATTTGCGTCCGAACCAGCGGAAACGAGGTAGCGGGCGAGCGGGTCTCCCAGCAGAACGTAGTAGGCCGCCGATTCCGCCAGCACCATGCCCGCTGAAATCACGACGCAGGCTATCACGGGGAGGGCGTAGCGCTTCCGCTCCATCACGAACGCGGTCACGCACACGATGGCTACATAGAAGAACGACAACTCGTGCGTCATGAAACCCAGGGCCAGCAGCAGCGAGCCCAGCAACTGAACGCGTTTGCTTCCCTTCAGAAGAGCTACGGTTCCAAGGGCAAGCAGCCCGGCGGAGATGTGATTCGCGCCGGGGACAGAGCGATAACTCACATCCACCGGAAGGGTGGCGGCAAGCAGCATGGCGGCTTGCGTCTGCCACGTCAGGCGCTTCGGCCAGCCGGTGAACCATGCCACCGACGCCAGTATGGCGAGAGAGGAGAGCAGGTTGGGGAGAGCGGCCGCGAATTCCGTTGGACCGAACAACAAAAAGCTGGCACGGATGGCCAGAATGGCCGGAATGCGAAACTCCCACCAGTTTATCGGCGGGCGGTGAAACAGGTAGGCATACCGCGCGTAGAAAATGTCGTCCGAGCCGACATAGCCCAGCCAAAAGATCCAGGTGGTCGCGAGCCAGACTAATGCAACGCTTCCGGCGGCGACTACTGTGGCGTAGGGTCGTTGAGAAAGGGCCAGCATGGATTACCGCTCGATCAGCTCTGCGCCGCGGACGCGTGCTGGACTCTGCGTTCCTGCTGCGCTTCCAGGCGCATGAGGTATGCGTCCATGAAGGCGGGAAAAAGGCGCTCCAGAGCGGCTCGCCGCCCCGATTCCCTCCGAAGCTCCAGTGATTACAACGACTGCGTCCCGGATTTGCATCAACTTCCTCAGTAAATACGATGCAAGACGATCTCCAGACACCCGGGCATGTCCGGACTTCAGCTAACGATGCGTATTGCCGCGTTTTCGTCTGTTGCGTGAATCCCCTAAATTCATCCGGAAGTTCGGGGGATTGTCGAACGTTTGCGACAATTCCACCAAGTTTTGTCCCAACCGCTCGCATCCAGCCGCCACGGGTTTGGGAGCCAGCGGGCCGCCGTCCGGCCGGAGGCGCGCGCCTCGTAAACATGCCTTGTCGCTGCCGCCCTCCCTCGCTGTGGAATGCAACTTGCTCAACGTTGCCCTAAAGGAGCCGATAGCCGTGTCCGGCACTATCGAGAACGAGCTGAAGGAATATCTCGCCGACTCCGTGAGCAGGCTGGCCGCTTACGTCCGGAAGAAAACCGCCGAGGCCACGGAAACGGCGCCGGTCCTGGAAGAGACCGTGAGGGCCCAGGGCAATGGCTTTTAACAAGCGCGTCCTGGAGATCGATGCCGCGGCGGAAACCAATCGCATTGTCGCCGCTCTCAGGCAGACGGTGCAGAGGCGGATGCGGCGCAACGGGGGCGTGGTGGGCATCAGCGGCGGCGTGGATTCGGCGGTCGTTCTGGCGCTTTCCTTGCGCGCCTTCGGCCCCCAAAAAGTAATCGCCCTTATGCTGCCGGAAAACGACTCGGACCCCGAAAGCGAGGCCCTTGCGCGGCGGTTTGCGCAAGACTGCGGCATCACCCCGGTGCTGGAGAACATCACGCCCGCGCTCGAGGGCTTTGGCGGCTACGCGCGGCGGGACGAGGCCATCCGGCGGGTCTTTCCGGAATATGACGCCGCTAACGGCTACAAGGCGAAGATCGTGCTCCCCAAAAACCTGCTTGAAGAAGACACCGTTAACGTCTTCTCGCTGACCATCGTCGATCCCGAAGGCGTCGAACGAACAAAGCCTCTGTTTCCCAGGGATTTCCTGCAAATCGTCGCCGCGTCCAATTTCAAACAGCGCACGCGGATGGCAATGCTTTATTACTACGCCGAGAGCAATCACTACGCGGTCATCGGCACCGCCAACAAGAACGAGCACGACCAGGGATGTTTCGTCAAGCACGGCGACGCGGGGGTGGACGTGCAGCCCATCGGGCACCTGTACAAGACGCAGGTCTATCAACTGGCCGAGTATCTGAAAGTGCCCGAGGAAATCAGGATGCGC
This sequence comes from Rhodospirillales bacterium, assembly GCA_050261015.1. Taxonomy (GTDB): domain Bacteria; phylum Acidobacteriota; class Terriglobia; order Bryobacterales; family Bryobacteraceae; genus Fen-330. The sequence continues at coordinate 19,431 of JBLNCW010000096.1, forward strand.
GTACCCACAACGGACACTTACAGCGCGCCTTCCTCCCAGCAGGAGTTCTTCTTCCGGCTTCCTTTTGAAGTCATGGACTTGCTGTGGTTCGCGCAGGAGCATGGCTACCCGCCGGCCGAAGTCGCCGCCGTTATGGGCTTGACGGAAGTTCAGGTGCAGCGAGGCTACAACGAATTCATCCGCAAGCAGCGGACAACGGCCTATCTGAGGATGGCTCCGGTCGGCTTCGGCGCAACCCCGGAGGGGACGGCGCGGGCGGAAGCGTCATAGGCGGCAGCGGGGAGGTCGGATGATAACCAACCTGACCGCCGTTTGCTAACGGGCAGATGCCGGACCATAACCCAGAGCTGATTCTCACGCAGCCGGACACAGGGCCGCCCCCGGGCATGGCTGTACGCATCCGGCGCGCCTTGTCTCCGCGCGCCGCTGCCGCCCGGCTGCGCCATCCCATTGCCAGGAATGCCGCCGTTCTCTATTTGCAGCAGGCGGCGAACTACGTCCTGCCCGTCATCACGATTCCCTATCTTGCGCGGGTGCTGGGCCCGCATGCCTGGGGCGTGGTGGTGTTCGCGCAGGGGTTCTCCACCTGGCTGTCGAGACTGCTCGAGTACGGCTTCAATCTTTCCGCAACGCGGGAAGTGGCCGCGCGCCGCACGGAGACCGGACAGGTTGCCGAAATCGTATGCGGCGTGCTCGGAGCGCAGGCGCTGCTGGCTGCGGGCGCCGGCCTGGCCTCCATCGTCGCGGCTCTCACGGTGCCGTCGTTTCAGGACCGCGGGCTTTACGTGGTCCTGGCCTGGCTGGCCGCAATCGCGCAGGGCCTGAATCCGCTCTGGTTTTACCAGGGTTTCGAGGATATGCGCCTGCCCGCCCTGCTGAGCGTTACGGCCCGCCTGATCGCCACCGGCGGAATTTTTCTTTTGGTGACATCTCCGGAAGACGGCTGGATCGTGCTGGCGCTCCAGGTTGCGGGCGGATTCGCCGGCACCGGCATCGCGATCGGAATGATATATAAGCGCGTCCCGGCACGGCTGCCCACCTTGCGAGCCGCCTGGGCCGCGTTCGTCCAGGGGTGGCGGGTATTCCTCCTGCGCGGCTCCATCACGCTGTATTCAACCGCAAACGTGTTCCTGCTCGGCCTGTTCGTTCCACCGAACCAGATCGCCTTCTACGGAGCGGCCGAACGCATCACCAACGCCTGCTACGACTCGCTCAGCCCGATCTCCCAGGCGCTGTTTCCGCACATGTCCCGGCTGGTTCGCACGGACCGGCGGAAAGCTGAACGCGTGGCGCGCGGCAGCTTGTTCATGCTCGGCGGGGTGGGCCTGGCGGCTTCAGCCGCGATCTTCTTTCTCGCCCCTGTTTTTGTGACCGTGTTGCTGGGGTCGAAGTACCAGGGCGCCATCCCCGTGCTTCGCATCATGTCGCTGATCCCGCTGCTGGCGGCGGTGAGCAACCTGATGGGAGTTCAGTGGATGGTGCCGCTCGGTTTGGAGCGCCAGATGAACCGCGTGATCGTCGCCGCGGGCCTGCTCAATGTGATGCTGGTTCCGCTGCTGGCTCCCCGCTTCGGGGCTCGCGGCGGCGCCGTGGCCGTCGTTTGTGCAGAGCTAACGGTAACGCTGGGGATGTACGTTACCCTCCGCCGGCTCCGGCTCGATCCCTTCGCTCCACAGCGCCGGAACCGCCGTTGACGGCGCCTCAACCAGCATCTCCGGAGCGGTTTCCTCGAGTTCTTCTTCCTGCTCTTCGTCCTCAATCTGCTGGGCCCGTATTACAAGCCCGAGCAGGACGAAGGTGTAGCCGCCCACCTGCAAGTAGGTCCAGCGGTCGCCGAAAACATTGACCAGCGCCGCCGACGCTATCAGCCCGGCAAAAGCCAGCCCCAGTCCGCGAAAGAACGGATCGCGGCCCGTCTTGTACAAGCGCCGGCCCGCGCTGTACATCTTCCAGAGCAGCAAAAGGAAGATGGTGATCCCAATCACTCCGGTTTCGACCAGCACTTTCACGTACATGTTGTGCGTGTCCCGGAAACCGCCGAAGTTTTCCCGGTAGGCATAGGTGTTAAAGCCCGTACCGAACACGGGATCGTGGTCGAATACCTGCATCGCTTCCTCCCAAAGCCCAAGGCGGGAGGCTGCGGAGTGGTCCATTCCTTCTTCGCCGACGGTCATGTAGACTCGCTCGCGGACTGCCGGAGGAACCAGCGCCTGCCAGCTTACAAGAAACGCCGCCAGCGCCACCAGAATCAGGCGGTTCTTCGTCACGCCCAGAAACAGGCAGCCAAACAGGAAAGCCGCGTAGCCTCCGCGGGACAACGCGTAGACCAGGCACAGCACGTTCATCACGAGCAGGAATCCCGCGCCGGTCTTCGCAATCAGTCCCGGGACGGCAATCAGAAACCCGAGCAAAAACGTCCCTGTCTGCGCCTGGAAGGCCGCGAACCCGTTCTCTCCGGCGTAACCCATAGCCCCGGCATATCGCGTGCTGTAGGAAAATTGCGAAAAGTCCCGGCCCGACATGGTGGCCAGATAGTTCCTGTCGAGAAGAAACACGCCCGCCGCCATCGCCGCCAACAGAAACTGCATTTGCCGTTTCGTCCGTATGGCGCTCGCCGTCAGGAACATGAGAAGGAACATCACGACGTAGTTTTTCCAGTCCTGCAGCCGGCGGTCGTCAAACCATAGCGGAGGCGCGGAGCCCAGGTACAACATGCCGCGCCAGAGCCAGACGTAGGTGAAAACCACATAGACGGCGAGAAGCCGGTTTAGCTGCGTTTTTGGAAATGCCGGAAGGCCGATTCTTTTCAGCCCGAGCATGATGCCGAGGAGCATGAAATCGACAAACAACTCCCCGAGCGGGTATGCGTGCAGCCGGTAGCGAACCGTTTGCAGCGGAAGCAGCGGAACCAGCACATAGAGCCCGACGCGCGGATTCCGGAAGATTGAAATCAGGAAAGCCGCGACACACACGGCGGGAAACGCAAGGTAAAGGTACGACTCCAATCCAAAGTGAAACATTCAGAGACTCGCTCGGGGCTCGCCGTTCGCCGTCCCGGCCTTGACCGCCAGGATCTGCACCGTCGGAAGCAGCGGGTAAACGAGATACCGAAGCGCGGGATGCCGCTTGAAAAGCTCAAGCACCGCGAAAAACTTCCGTTTGGAGGGGCTCAGCATATCGCGCCGGACCAAATCGAAGGTCTCGTAGGTTTCAAATCCGAGGCGCTTGAAGAACCGGGACAGCCCGCGATGGGTAAACCAGTTCACCGCGGGAAAGGCCGTGTGCCCGACCCACTCCGGCCGGCGCTTGACAACCCACCGCAGAATGGGGCGCTTCACCGCGTCCGGCAGCAGCGGGTAGAAGTGGAGGTTGCGGATTTCCGGATTCCGCGGGCAGAAGCGGTTGGTCGTGCGGACGAAGAACAGGCCGCCTGCGGCCAGCACCCGCCGCGCTTCCAGTCCGACCTCCTGCCATTGCGGCACGTGCTCGAAAAGGTTTTCCGAATAGCTTACGTCGAAGCTTCGATCACGAAACGGGAGGCGGGTTGCGTCGCAGGCAACGAAAAACACGTTGTCGACGCCCTGCTCGCGGGCGAGCCGGGAAGCCTGCCGCAGCAATCCGTGGCTGTAGTCGACCGCGACCACTTGCCTTCCGGTTCTCGCCCAGGCCAGCGCATCGTAGCCCATGCCGCAGGCTATATCCAGCACGCGCCCGGTCCTGGCAGGCGGCGCCAGAGCCGCGATCCACTTGTTCGGCTTGCGCTCCAGATCGGTCTGCCGGCTCCTGTCCAGCCGCATTTGAAAGTATTGTTGATCGTGATCCATCCTGTCTCCCCGGCCGCGCGCCTAAAGCCAGGCCGGCCGCCCGTAGTTGCCCCTCATGCCGTCGCGAAAGCCTCGCCAGATGAAAAGAAGGCGTTCAAAAAAACTCATGTACCCATGCCGGCGCAGCACGTGAGTTGCCGACAACAGGTTCTGTACATGAAACGCCGGACGCGAGAGCGGCACGCCCGCCGCCCGCAGGTGTTCGAACATCAGAAAACGATTGCGGAACTGGAAGTAGATCTTACGCGAGTTCAGCCGGTTGTTTACCGGCAGCTTCTTTCTGAACGCAATGCGGTTGACGTAAATCACATTCGTTTGAAGCGCCGCCAGAAACCCGTAGATGCTGTCGTCTCCCCAGACGAAAAAGCGCGGATCGGGCAAACCGACGCGCTCCACAACTCGCCGGTGGATCAAGGCGCCTTCAAAGGTGCTGTAATTCACCGGGATCCAGTCGCGTCCGGACGCGAAGGAGATGTCTTTGTTGAAGCACCGCTTCTCCATCAGCGACAGGTCCCAAACGCCTTCCCAGGCATACTCCTCGGCGCCGTCCGGCTCCTTGCGCCCGTGGATGAAGTCCGAGCACCTCGCGAACTCCAGCAGGCGTTCCAGACCTTCAGGCAGCGCCTCCACGTCGTCGTCCATGAGCCACATCCAATCGAAGCCGTTGGCATAGGCCCACTCCATACCGGCGCGAAAGCCGCCCGCGCCCCCAATGTTTTCCGGGAGGTTCATCACCTCCAGTTGGCCGTAATCGGCCGTAAGCATCTCCTTGGTCCCATCGGTACTGGCGTTGTTTACAACAGCAATGGCGTCGAGCGGGCGCGTTTGGACAAGAAGAGCGTCCAGGCACTCCCTGAGGAGCGCCTTGCGGTTATAGGTCACCACTATCGCGCACACTCGTTCGGTGTTGAGCATAGACCCGGTCAGCGCCCCTTTCAGTTAATGCACTCCTTTCACCAAAATGCCCGAGAAGCCCCTCGTAGCACGCGCGCGTTTCCGCGGAGATGTCCCTCCACGACAGCCTGTCGTTCAAATCCAACGTTCGGGAGGCGAGCCGCGCCCGGAGCGCCGGATCCACAATCAGTCTGCGGAGCGCGTTCGCCAGTGCCTGCGTATCTCCGTATGGCACCAGCAGCGCATTTTCGCCGTCGCGCAGCAGTTCCCGGAAAGCCGGCAGATCGGTGGCCACAATCGCTTTCCCGTTTCCGATCCCGGTCAATAGCGCGCCGCTGGTTGTGATCTCGCGGTAGGGATAGACAGCGATATCCGCCAGGCTGTAGAGCCGCCCCATCTCGGCAAGATCGAGGAAACGGAAGCGCAGCTCGACCGAACCGGCGATTCCCAGCGCCTCCACACGCGCGCGGAGCCGCTCGAGATACTCCGGCTCTCCGCTGCCGGCAATCACCAGGCGGGCTGCGGGTTCCGGCTGCAATTTCTTCCAAGCTTCAAGCAGGAATTCCAGTCCCTTGTAGGGGCGTACGAAACCTTGCCACAGGACGACGCACTCCCTGCCCGTGCCTCCGGAGCCGCGCCGCTCCGCCAGGGCTTCAAACAGCGGCCCGTGCGGGATCACCCAAACCCGGGTCGGATCGATATCAAACTCAGCCGTCACGCGGCTGCGCGCGTGGCTGGAGTGGCAAATCAGGGCGTCCATCCGGCGGTAGAGCCGCGCGTACCGCGCCCTGTGGCCCTCCCGGGTGTCGTGCGGCAGCAGGTTGTGCACGGTATACACGAGCCGGCACCCGAGCATTCGCGCGTATTCGAGAAACCACGTCTCGAGCGGCAGCCCGGCCTGCACCAGCCGCAACTGCTGGACGTGAATGATGTCCGGGCGTTGGAACGCCAGCCGCACGGCCAGCGCAGCGAGGTTCACCGCACCCTGGGCCAGCTTCGCCGCCCGGCGCAGAAACCCGGCGCCGATCCGCCGTCCCGAAAACAGGTCGAGCAGCCCCGGATCGTTGCGCAGGCCGGCGCGGCGGAAACATTCCGGGTCGAGATCGTACCCGATGGAGAAAATCCGCGCGTCCACGCCGTTTTCGATCAGCCCGCGCGCCAGCGCGATGGTGTAATACGGCACCAGGCACCACGGGTCGAAAATCAGCGCGCGCACCCGGCGCTCAACCCCGAGTTGCATCCTGCAGTTCCTCATATGCGCCCAAATACCGCCGCGCCATCGCATCGGCACTGTGTTCGCGCGCGGCTGCCTGCTGGCCTCGGGCGCCCATGGGGCGCGCAAGTCCCGGATCGGTCGCAAGCTGCGCCAGTGCCGACGCCAGCGCTTTCCGGTCGCCGGGCGCGTACAGCAGTCCCGTCTCGCCGTGCCGGACGATGCCGGGAATCGACCCCGTCCGCGTCGCGATCACCGGCTTGCCCGCCGCCATCGCTTCCAGCACCGTCATGGGCATGCCCTCGTTGTAGGAAGGCAGCACGAAGATGTCGATGGACGCGTAAAAGCGCTCAGAATCGTTTCTCTGGCCGAGGAATACGAACGTTTTCGCCACGTTCGTCTTGCTTGCCAGCACTTCCAGGGCCGCGCGGTGAGGGCCGTCACCGAGCAGCGCGAAGGTTGCGCCCGGCGCGCACGAGAGAACCTCGGGCGCAACCGCGATTACGTCGTCAAATCCTTTGGACGGCACCAGCCGGCCGGCCATCCCGATCACCGGGCCGCCGCCTCGCGCCAGTTCCCCCCGCAGTTCGCCGGCGGCGAGCCGAAAACGCTCGATATCAACGCCGTTGGCGATCATTCGCAGCCTGTTCGCGGGAACGCCGGCTCGGCGCAGGGCGCCCGCCACGCGGGGCGAAACCGCCGCGACCAGCGGAAAGCGCGCGAGGACCCGGCGGTCCAGCGCAGCGTACAATCGGAGCGCCCGCGTTTCGTTCGTCCAGTTGTGGCAGGTCGAGATCAAACCCACACGAAGACCGCGCGCGGCCGCATATCCGTACAGATCCGCTTTGTAACCGTGCGTATGCAGCACGGATATGTCCAACCCGCGGATCAGCTTGCGAAGGCGGCCGACGACACCGAGGTCGATTCTCCCGTCGCATGGCACGCTTGCCACCTGCAGGCAGGCACGGCGCGCGTGCTCGGGCAGCTCGCCGCCGGGCCGTCCGGAGTTTTCGAAAACGCCCACTACGACCTTCCAGCCCTGGCATCGCTGAGCTTTGGCAAGGGTCAGCAGCATGTTCTCCGCGCCGTAGAACCCGGAGCTGCTGATCAAATGCAGAACCGCCGGGGACACGTCAGCGCCCCTCCGGCCTGGACCCGAGCGTTTCCCACATTCGTTGATACAGCGTGTCCCCGGCGAGCCGGCGCACGGCGGACTTCACCTCGTGCTGGGCGCGAAGCAGGAGGCGCCGGGCGCCGCCGGCGCGCGCCACGCGAACGAGGTCGGCAGTGTCCGTGGTGCGGCGCACCATCCACCGGCCGGCCAGTTCAACGCCGCATCTGGGACCCGGAAGCCGGTGAGGCTCGGAATTGTAAACCTTGCGGTAGCCGGCCTCCGCGCAGGCCGCCAGCACGCGGTCGTCCCATCGCCCGCCCGGCATCGAGATGGAGGTGACCGCTTCGCCCAGACAATCTTCCAGAAAAGCCCGCGATCGTTGCAGTTCCTCCGCCAGGGCGCTCGCGCTGCAACGGGTCAGCAGCGCATGCGACCAGCCGTGAGAGCCGATCTCATGGCCCGCCCGCGCGAGGCTCCGGAGATCGGCCGCGCTCATGTAACCGGCCCGCTTCCCGGTCCACCCAGCCGTTATGAAGAAGATGCCGCGAATCCCGCCCTCTTCCAGTGCCGGCGCTCCGTACTCGCGCTGCGATGCGTGGCCGTCGTCGAAAGTGATCTGCGGCAGCGAATGCGCGCCGGTTTGGCGCAGGGTCTCAAGGGCGGCCAGGTGGCGCCGGAACATGGCGCAGAGGACCGCATAGGGGCGTGAGGCGGAGTGCGGCTCAAGCTCGTGGTAGGTCAGGATCATGATTTCCGGTCTGCCCGGTTCAACGCAGGTTGACGGCCAGATCCGGAAGCGGTCTTTCAGAGCGGGATTCGCGGGCGCCGCGTGCAGTGAATGCGGCGGGACTGGCAATTTTGGGAAACTTCGCCAATTTTTGCGCAGCGCCGCCCGCAGGAGGCGAAAAAACCGGAAACAGGCGCCCTGTCACGGCGCCTGCTTCCGGAAAACCCTGAGGATTGTTACTGGCCGGCCCGGCAGGTGCCGGTGACGACCGCATTGATCACGCGCTGAACGTCGATCACGTTGCAGGCGCCGTTTCCATCCAGGTCGCCGCTGCCGCAGGGAACGACGCCGAGCGCCTGGTCCTTTGCCGCCGCCACATCGCCCGACTCCACCGAACCGCTGCGGTTCACATCGCAGGGGGACGGCGGAGGCGTGCTGCCGCCGCCGGTGAAGTACTCGTACGCTCCGATATCGAACGACTTGCCTTGCGCCCGCGGCACCCCGTCACGATCCATGACAGCGGTCGTGACAACGCCCGCGTCGATCGCCGGGCTTCCGGACTTGAGGTGGAAGTCCCGGGCCGACACGTTTACAAACATCGGATCGGCGTTCACATTGGCGGTGGTCTGCGACGGACCGCTGCCGTTGCCGAACCAAAGGTTGTTCGAGCCGCTCAGCCGCGACGTGCTCGTATTCCGCGCCAAGTACGGGCGCCCGTTGGTCTGCACAACGATGTTATTCCGCAGCCGCAGGGACACCGGATCGCTCGGAGTGAAGTTGATCGCGCCGCCGTAGTTGCTATCGCCGCCGCCGCAGTTGTACAGGGTGTTGTTATACACCTCAACCGTGCCGGAGCCGGCGGATCCGGAATTGGTAAACGCCGGAACGTAGATGCAACTGTAGTTGGCCGGGCCCTCCGGGAAGTCGGGACCTGTGCCGGCGTTGAAGATTACGTTGTTGTACGCCTCCACCTTGCCCTTGGAGGGATCGATGGTGGCGAAGTTGATGCCATCGCAGCGGATGTCGTGGATCAGGTTGTCGTGAACCAAGAGCCCGTACTGGTTCGGCGCTCCGGTGGAGTGGAACTGAACGCCCCGGCACGCCCTGTTGTTGTGGATCCAGTTCCACCCGATCTCGACGTTGTTGGCGCTCGAAGACATGTACACGGAGTGATACAGCTTAGAGGGGTTCGAGTTGCCGGCATTGGTGATCTCGTTCCCCAGAATCTTCACGCCGTCGCTGTGACCGCTGGCAACGCAGGCACTGGCTCCGTCGCCGTTCGGGCACTGGATGTTGTTGCCCACGATGCGTACGCGCTTGATGCCGGAAACGTCCACCGCCTCAACCCCTCGGATGTTGAAGCCGGCCACGACCCAGTAGCTGCCGTCGGGACATGAGGATAACCCGGAGCATGCGTACACACCCCGCGGGCTGGAACCGCCGATAGTTGCGCTGTGCCCGGGATAGACGACGATGGCCTTGGGCCTTCCATCCGCTCCAGGGGTGCCCAGCAACAAGGCGGAATTGTACTCGTCCTGTGTGGCCGTGACACCGTTCATCACATAGCAGGTGTCCCCCGCCGAGATGGTTTGGACGCACTTTCGCATCGTGCGCCACGGGCTGCTGAAGCTGCCGTTGTTGGAATCGTTGCCTCCGGTCGAAACGAAATAGATCCCGCCGGAGCGAACAGTGAACGGCAGACCGTTCGATGAGCCGGCGCCGGTGGTGACCACGATGTTGCCCGTTTTCGCATTGGGGCCGATCTGAACCGTGATCTTGCTATCTGTCCAGACCCGGTACGCGGCGACCTGGCCGCCCCCGACCGTGACGGATGACGATCCGCGGCTCGCGCCAAAACCGCTCCCATAAATCGTCACAAACACGCCGGCGTTGTTTTCGCCCCCCGTGTTCGGTCCGCTTTCCAGGTCCGTAAACAGCACTCTCGGTGGCGCTGTCTGCCCAACGGCCATAGCAACCACCATCAACAGGGCGAATATCACGCACACTGGCCGAATTGCTGAAAATTTATCCATCTTTTTCTCCTGCATCAACTCTGCCGGGCCGGGCGGCCCTCTCGGCCACCCCCGCCACGGACATCATCAGCCGCACACTTCACGGCTATCGGTTGATTGCCATGTCCACCCGCCTGCCCCGGTTCCAGCACGAGCCGGGCCGCTCGCGCATCTGGTGTTCGGCTCGTCAACTCCGGTGCCGAACCCGAACGCCGGGCGCCAGGTCTGGGCGGACCTAATCCTGTGCTATACAGTCCTCCCCGAGGCGCGGCGCCCCGGCAGCCAGAGCATTTCTCCCGAAACACTCGCATAGACACTCTGGGAAGAATGTGTTACTGCAGCCGTCGTAGTATCCGGCTGGAAAATCACATCGACCCAGTAATTGCAGCCCTGATAGGTCTGGTTCGGAAAACCGCTGGTTCCGTAGCGATACACTCCTGCGTTGGCAGGCGCGCGCAGCGGCGACGAATCGACGGGCTGGGAGAAGTACCGGTTGGTGACCGAGTATCGCCCCAGCGGCGCATAGTACGACACGACGTAAGTCACGCCGGGCTGGATCGTGACCGGCGTCGAGAAGTACGCCGTCTGCCAGCCGGACGAGGTTTCATTGCTGAACACCACGCTGGCCAGCTTCTGCCCGTTGCTCGTCCAGAAGCTGCCGGTGTGAACGCCGCCGTTCGCCGGGCCCCTGAAGAAGCGGATGCCAAGAACCTTGCCGCCCACACTCGAGCTGAACCTCATGCCGACTTCGACTGCGCTCGAATCCGGGTAATCGATCCTCTCGGGTTGAGCGTTGTCGGGAAGCAGAGTTACCTGGGACGGCGCCGGCGCTCCCGAGGACGGCCGGAAGATTACGTCGACCCAGTAATTGCTCGCGCGGTAGACCTGCGTCGGGAATCCTCCGGACCCGTACCGGTACACTCCGGCGTTGGCGTCGGCGCGCAGCGGACCTGAAGTGAACGTCTTCGTAAAGAAGTTCGTCGAGGCCGAGTAACGTCCAACCGGAGCCTGGTAAGACACAACGTAAGTTACCCCGGCCTTGATCGCCACCGCCTTGGAGAATTGGGCCTGCTGCCAGCCGGACGCGGTCTCATTCGTGAAAGTGACCGAGGCCAGCTTCTGCCCCGAGCTCGTCCACAGATTGCCGACGTGGGTGCCCGTGTTGCGCGGTCCCTTGTAGAAACGGACGCCTAACACCTCGCCGTCAACATCCGCCCGGAACTTGAGGCCGAGTTCGACTGCAACGGTATCGCTGTCTTCAATGATCGCCGGCTGTGCCGAATCGGGCCAGAAAGACACCGTTTGGGATGGTCCGGATGATCCGGTGGGAACGGTGAAGCTTGCCGGCGGCGAACTGGGCCACTGAGCCGCGTTACCTGCCGCATCGATGCTGGTGACGCGGTAATAATAAGTAGTCCCGGGGGTAAGTCCACTTAGTGTGATGGAATGCGCGGTGACAAGCCTCGTGTCGTTTACCGTGCTCGACAGAGAGCTGCTCGACGTACCGTAATTAACCCGGGTAGTCGCCGGCTCGTTCGTCGTCCAGGTAATGACGGCCGATCCCGCTCCCGGAGCAACTGCCACAGCGGAGATTACCGGCGGCACGGTATCGCCGCCTCCGATAGTCACGCTGGCCGTGCCGTATTTCGTTGGATCGGCGGCGCTGGTCGCCCTCACCGTGATCGCACCCGATGCGCTGGCCGGCGCGGTGAAGAGCCCGGCCGAGGTGATCGTACCAGCCGAAGCGGACCATGTCACGGCTTGATTCGTGGTGCCGGAGACGGTTGCGCTGAACTGCTGCTGCTGTCCCGGCGCGAGCACGACCGAAGCCGGAGTCACGGAAACGCTGATCGTCGCGGCGGGGGCTACCTGCAACTGGACCGTTCTCGACGTACCGTTGTACGCCGCACCGACCGTCACCGCCTGCGGCGAGTTGCAATTAGTGACGTTCACCTGGAAGTTCGCGCTCGTGGCGTTCCCTGGAACAGTCACCGTGGCCGGCGCGGACACCGCCGCGTTCACCGACGACGTGCTGATGCTCACCGCGGCTCCTCCCGCCGGCGCCGCACCCGAAAGCGACACAGCACATGCCGCCGAGCCCGGAACCACTATCGATGTCGGGCTGCATGTCAGGCTCGAAAGAGACGGCGCGGGCGCGCTGCCGGTGATGCTGACTCTCCCCCCCGTCGCCGTTACGGACATGGCCGTTCCGTCGGGCGCCGCCGCGAACGCGTTCGTCACTTGAACGGTCGCCGTCTGGCTCGAGGCTGACGAGGACACCGTCAGCGTGACCGTAGCCAACGTTCCGCTCTGCATCCTGTTCAGGTTGTTATCCCCAATTAGCAGACAGGTGTATGAGCCCGTGCCCGCCACACAATCCAAAACCTTGCCGGCGCCGGAAGCCGCCGCTCCCGCCGACACGTTTACGCTGCTGAAGACGGATGCCGGATAGGCTATCGTCCATTGCGCTCCGGCCGGTCCGCCACCCGAAGGCGCGCTCAATGTAAGCGGCAGACTCACCGTTGAGCCAGCCGCCGCGGAGCCGTCTGCCAGCCCCAGTGTTAGGCTCTGTGCCAGCACAGCCGCCGGCAGAAGCACTAACAGAACTAGCGATCTTGTCTGAAGTAGTTTGAGGTCCATGCTATTTGAGTCATCCTAGTTCTGCACACAGTAACATACTCGAGTGCTCGCGCAGAAGAATTCTTACAGATCCTTCAGGACTTTGTGAACACCAACACCGCCCTTGTTGGCACTCGCAGGAGGAAGGAAGAACAACTCGAGAATGTGCCAAAACTGTCGCCCCCGTTTGTGCGGGGTAGCCAACCACTTATGCGGTGATAACTTATTCAAATACACTGCAATTAGCTCTTTACTCGGCCGAGCCGTCCGGACCTGAGAAGGCAGGCGAATAACCACAACCGGCGGCGGACCCGTCCGCCTGAGTTTCTAACGAAGTGGCGCGAAACTGAGGTCTAAGATTTAAAGAAGTTTATATCTGATTGGGAAAAATTTCCCGTCCCGGTATGAAGGCAGAGTAGAATCGCCCAACCCCAGATATGGGGGCCGGGCACCCCCACGGGGAAAATGAGCCGTGGCGGCCTCCAGCCGCACTGGTTTCAGGCGTGGCGACTTGGCGGGAGCAGCCTGTCCCCTTTGCGGCCGTGGACGGCCCGCTGCGGGCGGACGGCGGCGCTTCACGCGGGCAGAACCCCTTCCTTCGGGAACCGAGGGCACCCCCGCGCCTCACCACTCTGCGGGCATACGTAGGCGGTGGGCGCTTCGACCGGGATCGCGCTATGCCAGGCCCTGGTTCGCCGCCCGCACGACCGCCTCCCGGGAGAATGGATAGACGGCTTCCATGCTGGAAAATTGAAACTCCCTGAGCAACCGGTCCACCTTGCGCTGCATGCCGCGCAGGCCCGCATACGTGCGCCAGCGTGACAGGAGTCGCGAGGTGAGCCGCGGCTGGCCGGCATCCAGTTCCCAGGGGTGGAAATAGATGCACGCGGGCATGTTCTCGCGGTTGATCCGCCGGATGCCCGCGGCCGTGTAGCGGTAGGGCAACAGTCTCAGGTAGGCCCCGCCGCCGACCGGCGCGGCGCAGCCGTTGGACAGTTCGATGGTGGCGATCGGCACTTCGAAAATGGGACCCGAGGGCGTCGGGACCACGCCCGCGCGGCGCGGAAATCCCGGAATGCCGTAGCGGTCGTGCGAGATCGGGTAGATGCTGGAGTCGTGCGTGAATCCGCACTCGACCAGGATTTCCAGGGCCCAAAGCGATTTGGCGGTGATTGAGTAGCTTGGAGCCCGGTAGAGGCGAGGGAGGCTTCCGCAAGCCTGCGCGATGGCGTCGCTGGCCTCCTCGGTGTCTCTGCGAAATTCCGCGGGCGTCAGCTCGTAGATCAGACGGTGTGAAAAGCTGTGCGAACCGATTTCATGGCCGTTCGCGACGATTTCCCGGACCACACCGGGGCGGCGCCTGGCGACCCAGCCCAGCACAAAAAACGTCGCCCGCACTCCACGCGCGGCAAACATCTCCAGCACACGCCGCGTCTGATCCTCCACGCGCGATGCGTGGGCATCCCAATGCCGGGTTCCCGAAGACGCCTGCACCTCCGTGGCGTGGAACGTTTCCTCGACGTCGACTGTCAGGACGTTAAGCATGCCGCGGCCGTCCGGCGGCACTGGACTTGAACACCGCAACAGCCACCCGGAAAAGGAATCCGAAAACGCTCAACACCACTTCGTCTGCGATCGCCCGGAGCATGCAACACAGATCAGCAACCCAGGTGCCACGTCCAAGACGGGCTTCCGGCGGCATTTGTTGACAATTCATGGACGAAATGAGAATTTGTTCGGCCAGTCTGCCGCGAAAGCCGCGTCCACAGGCGCGGACGGTGGGCGATGAGCGGCCGCTCCAGGCCGCCGCTCCGGCGCACGGAACATAGACCCAATTTGCGTTTTCGTTACAATTCGGTATTTTGGAACAAAAAATTTGTTCGTGCGTTCGCCGGGTTTTACACTCCTTAGCCAGGCTTCCCGCCGTTTTCGAACGAATATCATTCGATGTGCTTTCTTAGTGAGGTTTACCGGAGTTATCAACGAGTTATCGACCTGTGCGGGTGTCCGGCTCACGCCACCAGGGGGTGTGAATTCCCCCCCTTACAAATTCGCGGTGATTTGTGATACTAATTTAATAACTCAGCAAATCCTCGAATTGGAAACGGGGAGGGGAAAACGGATGATGCTAACTCGCTCTCCCAGAACGCGCAGCGTGGACAGGTGAAGACGTTGATCACAGTGTGTTCACTTTCCGCGGACATGCGCTTTCACACGCTCTGCGCCGAGGCGCTGGATGCGGTCCCGGAGATCGAAATCCGCCGCGCGGCAAGCGCCGGCGAGGTTTCGGCGGCCGATTTGTACGTCCGCGACTTCGATCTGCGGGAGCCGCCCCCTCCTGACGATTTCGCCGGCGGCGAAGTGGTTTACGTAGTCCGGCGCGAGGACCTGGCCGCGCTGCACGCGCAGATGAAGGGCGAGGCGGTTGCCGTTCTCGTGAAGCCGGTGGATCTGCCGGGCATGCGCCGGTTTCTCGAAGCGGCTGTTGCGCGTTGCCGCGGCCGGCTGCAGGAAAAAGCGGATCCCCGCCGCCTCGAACGCGATCAGTTTCTGGAGTGCGTTCTTCTGGCCGGCCTGAAGCTGCAACAGTTTGGCGCGCAGCGGAGCAATTTCCTTGCTCGCGCGCTCCATGATCTCTGGGCGCCGCTGACGGCCGCGGACGGCTACTGCACGATGCTCCTTCAGGACGTGGGGGAGCGTCTCAGTCCCGAGCAGGCGGAAACGCTGCGCCGCCTTCACGGCAGCCTGCGCCGGCTGCTGAGAACTACCAGCTTCGTCTATCAGTTGGGGTCGGGCGCATCGGAACGGGAACTCCCGTCCATCGGCCCAGCCGACATCGCAGTTTGCGTGGACAACGCCGTCAACGGCGCCGCGCCTTTCGCGCGCGAAAGAGGAATCGAGATCAGAACAAGCGTCAGGCAGCCCTCCGAGCCCATGTATTTCGATGCCAACGGCATCGAAACAGTGCTCGATTACCTGCTGGAGAACGCCTGCCGGTTCACGCCAAGATTCACGACGGTGGAACTGGAGGCTTTCCCGGTCGCATGGAATGTCCGCCGTTTCCGCCTGCAAAGCGCCGACGGCAACTGGTTTGTGCCGGTTCCCGCTTCGGGCGGCCCGAATGCCTACCGGGTGGATGTCCGCGATGGCGGCGCACCCGTATCCGCGTCAGATCTGGCCGGAATGTTCGACCAGTACAGCCCGAGATACAGCCACAACGGCCGCTCCGGAGCGGGCCTGGCCCTTGCCGCCTGCCGGCTGATTGTGG
Organism: Rhodospirillales bacterium; assembly: GCA_050261015.1. Classification (GTDB taxonomy): domain Bacteria; phylum Acidobacteriota; class Terriglobia; order Bryobacterales; family Bryobacteraceae; genus Fen-330. The sequence continues at coordinate 35,102 of JBLNCW010000096.1, forward strand.
AGGCTCACTGCGGCGAACTGGTGGTTGAACCCCAGGCCGAAGGAGCCGTTTTCTCGTTTGTCTTGCCGATGATCAAGCCGGAACTCGACAGCAATTTACACATGCCCCAAGAACAAGCAGTAGAGGGAAGACAAGCACTATGAACAAGACAGTACTGGTAGCCGAAGATCAACTCGAGGTCAGCAACTATATCGAGCTGGCGCTTCGGATGGAAGGTTATCGCGTGGTCACCGCCCGTGACAACGCAGAGATTCGCGAACGGTTGCAGGATCTGAACGGCAGCCTTGCGCTCGTGCTGCTGGAACTGACGATGCCGCACCAGGATCCCGTCGAAACGGTTCGCGAGATTCGCAGAGCGCATCCCCGGCTGCCGATCCTCGTCTTTTCGGGGGCTTCCTCTCCCGCCGTCATGGCCGAAGTTCTTCAATGCGGCAACGTGACATTCCTGACGAAGCCGTTTACACACGAGCAACTGGTCGCGGCCATCCGAAAGACCGTGCAGGCTGCCCCTCCCTCGTCCTCCACCGCTCCGGGCAGTCCTGCCGCACCGTCAAATTTCTTCTGGTGCCGGAATCCCCGCATGCAGGCGATCGTTCGCGCAGTGCAGCAATCGGCGCTTTCCGACGTGCCGGTGGTCATCCGCGGCGAAAGCGGGGTCGGCAAGGAAGTGATCGCCCGCGAGATCCACGCCCTATCCGCGCGGCGCAACAAGCCCTTTCTGAAGATCAACTGCGCCGCCCTGCCCTCGGAATTGCTGGAGAGCGAACTCTTCGGTTACGAGCGCGGCGCGTTCACCGGAGCCGCCAAGAGCACCCGCGGGAAGTTTGAAGCCGCCGACGGCGGCGTGATTCTGCTGGATGAAATCGGCGATATGGACGTCCGGCTTCAGGCCAAGCTGCTTCACGTCCTCCAGGACAACGAATTTCAGCGTCTGGGCAGTTACGAAACCGTGCGGGTGAACGTACGGGTGCTCGCGGCTACTCATTGCGACCTGGAGAAGGCGATCGCCGAGCAGCGCTTCCGCGCGGACCTCTACCACAGACTCAACGTCATCACCATCGAGGTGCCCCCGCTGCGCGAGCGGAAGGACGAAATTATCCCCCTGGCCGAATATTTCCTTGCCAAGCACGCCCCTCCCGGAGTGGTCAGCCCAGGCATCACTCCCACCCTGGAGCAAAGCCTGCTTGCTTACGATTGGCCAGGCAACATCCGCGAGCTGGAAAACCTCATGCGCAAGTACCTGGTGTTCGGCGACCCCTCCATCATCGTCCAGGACCTCACCCACCGGGCGAAACTGCGCCCGGCCGAGAGCGACGGCGCCGCGCGCGCCGAGTCCCAGCCCGTTCGCCCGATTCTTGAGGAACTGGAAGAGGACCGCAGGGAGCGGGAGAAGCAGGCCATCATCGCCGCCCTGAACGAGACCCGCTGGAACCGCGTCCGGGCGGCAGCCCTGCTCAAGACCGACTACCGCCGGCTGCTTTACAAGATCAGAAAGTGCGGCATTGCCCCGTCAAGGGACAAAGCCCGCACCGACGATCGCCGCGCCAACCAGCGCGCCCGCGCCGCCGGCGAGTCGGCGTAATTTCACAAAGCTCCGCAGCGCTCGTCCTTCAACGGGCATCGAGTTGCATCCAAACGTGCGCGAATCCCGGCTCGGTTGCGCCCGCGCAACCTC
>JBLNCW010000097.1:0-68159 GCA_050261015.1 Rhodospirillales bacterium
CCAAACTCGGCATGGGCGAATTCCGCGGTTGATCAACCGCGGCCCCATTGAAGCCGGCGGTCAATCCGTATTTCAGGATTCCGGCGACGTTCAATTCCGCGGTTGATCAACCGCGGCCCCATTGAAGCGACCACATAATGGTCGGAGGCGCCAGACGCGATACAATTACGCGGTTGATCAACCGCGGCCCCATGGAAGCCAACCCATGCTCTCCAGTGCGCCAGCGCGTTGACGGGCAATTCCGTGGTTGATCAACCGCGGCCCCATTGAAGCATACTCAAGCAGGTCGAGTGTTTTGGCGTAAGGCGCAATTCCGCGGTTGATCAACCGCGGCCCCATTTGAAGCATCTGGCGAAACACCCCCAAGTGCGCGTACTCGTGCGAATTCCGCGGTTGATCAACCGTGGCCCATCAAAAATTCCTACAGCCACTTGGCCAGAAACCGGCACATGGTCAGGCCGTCGATGAGGTTGAACGGGAACTGGCCGGTCGTGTAGTGGCCGCAGGGAAGGACCACGGCACGATGCCTCAGGCCGAGAGCCCGGAAGCGCTCGATTAACTGCTTCGAAAAGACAGGCAGGAAAGTGGTGTCGTGGCGCGCCCAGATCAGCAGGCTCTCCATTTCGCGGCCCTTCAGACGCTCCAGGTAGCTCGCCGGGCTGATCACGGCCCAGTAGTCCCGCAGCTCGTCCTGGGTGATGGCATCCCCGAAGCCCTGCCGGACGTGCTGCGTCGAAAGGCCGGTCCACACAACGTCGCCAAAATACATGGAGACATGGTTGAACACGCCGGCGCGCACCCGGCTGTCGTGAGCCGCCGCGATGAAAGCGATGCAGGAGCCGAGGCTGGTCCCCAGGACCCCCAATCTCTCGTAGCCGAGCCCCTCGAGCCAGTCCAGGCAGGCCCGCGTGTCGATTACCGACTGCCGCCCCGCGTGAATCGTCCTCCCAATGTTGCTCGAAACGTGATAGTCGGCCCGGCGGGTCTCCGAAGGCTTGCGGAAGTCGTGGTAGGCCAGGGACATACGCAGCGCCGAGATCCCGAACCGGTTCAGCAGCCGCCCCACACCGATGTGGCCGTCCGGGCCCGCGTTCCACTGCGGCAGCACAACCACGGCCCGTCCCCTGTCCCGCTGCGCCGGGAGCCATTCCGCATGGACCACGTTGTTCTCCGGATAGGGCGTCGCCAGCGGGCTCGTAAACGTCAAGTGCGAGCCCTTCAGATGGTAGTCCCGGGGGCGTTCGTAGGAAAAGAAGGCCTCGGAATCGGCCACCCAGCCGCGCGTGAGCTTTAGAACCCGCCCGCGCGGGTCCTCACCGTCCAGCTCTTCGAGCCCCATCCAATCCAGCCCCCATTCGAACGGCCGGACTACCCGGTCGGTGTCCCGCGAAGCCAGGTACTTCTCCCAGCGACACATCAGGCGTGCATAGGGATTGGGCATGGAAGGAAATCATTCTAGCAGAGCGGACCGGCAAGAAGTAAAAAACCCCGCTATACAGCGGGGTGTGGGGAGAGCTAATTGCAAAGGAGGCAACGTCCCCCCCAAAGCGTTAAAACCTCTTGATTACCCCAGGTCATTTAAGCAATCCGCGGACCAAATGTAACATGTTGAAACTTCGTGCCGCGGGGCGTTATATTCCCGTTTTCCGTATTGTGGCCGCTCCGTCTACTACGATATTGCGGAGATCCGTTTTCATGTACAATACCGAGGTGTCTGAAACCGCTGCCAAGCGCATAAGCGACGGCGCGGGCCGGCGTCCGCTCTCGCCCGGCCTCGTCCGGAAAACCCTGGCAGGGTTCATGCTTTCCGGCCTGCTGTTCGCTTTTCTGGGCGCGATTCTCCCAGTCTGGCGCCACCATCTCACCCAGGACTACCTCACAGTCGGCAACTACTTCCTAAGCATGAACTTAGGGATCCTGGCCGCATACACGGCGGCCCACCGCCTCCTCTCCAAAATGGGGATTGGGGCGGCCCTGATTCTGGCGTGCAGCCTGGCCTGCGCGGCTTTCGCCTACCTGGCGCTGATTCCGCCCAGTGCCTCTCCATGGTGGCGCATCGCGGGCGTCTTCGCCGTCGGATGCGCAGCCGGACTGCTGAATTCGGCGCTTTTCCAGGCCATCTCCCCGATCTACCGGCACGAGCCTTCGGCGGCCGTCAACCTCGCCGGGGCCTCTTTCGGCCTGGGCTGCGTGCTGGTGGCTATTTTGGTCGCCGGGACGTTCTACGTCTATACGGTGGCCAGCATCCTGATTTTCATCGCGCTGATCCCGGGCTTTTTCATTCCGGCCTACGCGCGGGCTTCGTTCCCGGCGGAGCTTTCCAAACTGCGTTTTTCCTGGAAGCAGCGCTCCTCGGATTACCGCAGCGCCGGCGCGGTCCTCTTCAGTCTCCTGCTTTTCTTCCAGTTCGGGAACGAGTGGGCGATCGCCGGCTGGCTGCCCTTGTTCCTGATACAGCGGCTGGGCATCAGCCCGGAAGCTTCGCTGAAAATGCTGGCGCTGTACTGGCTGGCGCTGCTGGTGGGCCGCACGGTCGTGCTCAGGGTCCTGCCCACGGTGCATCACGCCAAGCTGCTGATGGCGAGCGTGATGGCGGCGCTGATGGGATGCACCATCCTGATCTCGACCAACAACCGCTTCGGCGCCGTAACGGGCATTCTGCTGGTGGGCGGCGGATTCGCCTCCGTCTATCCCCTGGTTATGGAGAAAATCGGGAGCCGGCTGCCGGAGTACCACGCGGGGTTGTACAACGGGATTTTTTCGCTTGCCCTGACCGGCGGCATGCTGGCGCCGTGGTCGCTCGGCTACTTCAGCCACCTCTGGGGAATTCGCGTCGTCATGGCGCTGCCGCTGCTCGGCACCATCATGGTGTTTCTGCTGCTGGTGGTGATCTGGGCGGAAGCGAAGTTCTGGGATTCGCTGGGACTAAAGTAACTTCAGAACGGCCTGCTGCTCGCCCTGTGCGTAAATCAGCTCAAGCTTCTTGATGGATTTCGTCTTTCCCTGGAAGCGGAAGTAGAGATGGCCGCTCACGGGCTTGTTGCAGGCGCCCTCAGGCATGGCGGATGCCACGGCGGCTTCGTCCGGGGTTTGGGTCTGCGGCTTCTCAACCGCGCCCGGAACCCCGCCGGGAGCCTGCGGCACCGGAGGCGCCCTGCGCCGGGATTCCCTGTTGTCTCCGGGAAACCGCGGCTCCTGGGGACGGCGCCCGAGAATGATGTCCGCGGGCCCCATTCCGATACCGCCCTCCACGCTCCGCGGGTATTCCCAGTCGGGGTACTTGAGCGAGGCCCCGACAAACCCGGCGGGCTGCGGGAAAATCACGTCCTTCTTGCCGTTGATCCGCAGCGTGAACTGGCCCGCGGAAAGCTGGATCTCCTTGCCCTTCGGCGGAAACACGGCAACCTCGACGATGAGGTAATCGGGAACGAAAAAGCTCTGGCCGCCGCTGGAGAAGCTGTGCACCAGGTACTCCGCACCGATGGCCACGCCTCCAACCGTAGCGTGAATCGGGTAATCCGCCGCCGCGGCCTTCGGCTCCGTGCCTCCCTGAGACCAGGCCGCCGCGCAGAGAGCGGCGATGCACACCGGTATCCGGAGTACAGCCATGTCTGAAGTATAATTCGGTTTCCGTGCGTTGGATCACGTTAATCCTGCTCTTCGTCCAGTTTTCGCCTGCCCAGACGCTGCGGCAGCGCATCGAGAGCGCCATGGAGGCGTCGCCCGGCGCCCGCGGGGCCTTCTGGGGAATGGAGGCGGTGGAACTCGAGACCGGCACGGAGCTCTACCAGACGAATCCAAACCGGTTCTTCGTGCCCGCCTCGGCCACCAAACTGGTCACAACGGCGCTGGCGCTGGCGCGGCTCGGGCCGGACTACCGGTTCGAGACCACCGTCTGCGCGGATGCGCCGCCGGACGCCGCGGGCAGGATTGCCGGAGAGCTGCGGCTGGTGGGCGGGGGCGATCCGATGCTTACGGTGCACGCGGCGCCCTACAAGAAAGGCCAGATACAGGGGGATCCGCTGCAGGCCATCGAGTCGCTCGCCGAACAGGTGTGCGCGCGGGGAGTGCGCCGGATCGATGGGGACATCGTGGGCGACGACACACGCTACACCTGGGAGCCCTATCCGGAGGGCTGGTCCGCCGGCGATGGCGTGTGGGACTACGGCGCTCCGGTCAGCGCGCTGGCGGTGAACGACAACACCGTCAGAGTCACGCTGCGGGCGGCCGCCCGGGGCATTCCGGCGCTGTCGCTTTCGCCCGCCCTTGAGTTCTACACGATTGACAATCGCGTGCGCGCGGGTCCCGGGCTGGAGAACAAGGTGTTCGTGGAGCGCCTGCCCGGGTCGCGGCAGTTGCGGATTTGGGGGACGATGTCGAGCGATCCGCCGAGCACGATCCCGCTGCTGCTTGCCGTCCACGATTCCGCGCTTTACGCCGCGCATGCGCTGGCGGACGCGCTGGCGCGGAGAGGCGTCTCAATCGGAGGGCGCGCCGCCGCGCGGCACCGATTCGCGAACGAGGACGAGACAGCGGAAGCGGGCGGAGTGGTGCTGGCGAGGAGAACGTCGCCGCCGCTGGTCGAGGCGCTGCGGGTGATTGACAAGGTGAGCCAGAATTTGCAGGCGGAGATGGTGCTGCGCGAAGTGGGGCGGGTCCGCAGAGGGAAAGGCAGCCGGGAATCGGGCATCGACGAAATGCGCGCGTTCCTGTCCGAAGCGGGCATCGGAGCAAACGAGTACGACTTCGCGGATGGCTCGGGCCTCTCGAGGCTCGGGCTGGTGACCCCGGGCGCGCTATGCAAACTGCTTCGCTACATGTACGTGTCGCCGCACCGCGAGACGTGGCTTTCCCTGCTGCCGCTCGGAGGCGAGGACGGCACTCTGAGCACGCGCTTCAACGGCAGGCGCGACGGCCGCCGCATCCGCGCCAAAACCGGCTCGCTGACGCACGTGGCGGCGCTGGCCGGCTATGCGGAATCGAAAACGCGCGGCATGGTGGCGTTCGCGATTCTGGCGAATAATTTCAACGCGCCGGGATCGGAGATCCGGGCGGTGATCGACAGAATCGCGTTGATGCTGGCGGAGTAGTCCCCCGGCGCTCTACAGCGGGTATACCTCAAGCCGGTCCGGGTCGAACTTCAGGCGGCGCTTCTCCTTGTAGGACTGGATCGCCAGCAGCGGCGGAATGATCGAGATGGCCGCCAGCGCACAATCGCCCTTCGGGAGCTTGCGCGATTTGCAGCAATCCAAAAAGTCCCGCACGTGATCGGCGGTGATGTCGCCCGGAATTTGCTTTTCAATGACCTGCGGGTTCCGGCCTGCAGGCGTGTATTCGTAACGGTTCCGGTTGACAAAGAGTCTGCCGTTCTCGCCGTGGAAGGTGATGCCGTACTCGGTGCCGACGGAGTAGGCGTTGGATTGAAACAGCACGCTGAAGCCGTCGTATTCGAACAGCGCGTTGCAGGTGTCGGGCGCGGTGCGGCCGTCCCCGCGGTCGTAGTAGATGCCTCCCGCAAACACCACGGAATTCGGCGCACGTTCACCCATGAACATGTGGACTGTGTCCAGCCAGTGGTGCCCGAAGTCGGTCATCTTGCCGCCGTTGAAATCCAGGAAGGAGCGGAAGCTGAAATACTGCGCCGGGTTCCAGTCCCGATACTTCACCGGACCCAGGAACCGGACCCAGTCCAGGTTCGAAGGCTTCTGGGCGGGTTCCGTACGCAGGCGGCGGGGAATGCCTCCGCCGTGCCAGATCGCGTCGATGTGGCTGATTTTGCCAATCACCCCCGACTTCACGAATTTTTCCAGCGGCTCGATGTAAATGGGCCCCGAACGCTGCTGCACTCCGACCTGGCAAATACGCCCGTTGACGCGCGCCGCTTTCACCATCTCGGGAGCTTCGTCGAGCGTCCGGCACATGGGTTTCTCGACGTAAACGTCCTTGCCGGCGTTCATGGCGTCCACCGCGCAATCCTTGTGCCAGTGGTCGGGGGTGCCGATCAGCACCGCATCGACCTCCTTGAGCTCAAGCAGTTCGCGGTAATCCACGAAGGTCTTCGTGCCCGGCGCCTCTTTCTGCGCCTGGTCGATGCGGACCGCGTAAACGTCGCAGAGCGCGCGCACTTCCACGTCTGAGTTCTTCTGGAAGAGCTTCATAACGTAGGCGCCGCGGCTGCCGGTGCCGATGACGCCCAGACCGATCCGGTCGTTCGCGCCAAGAATCCTGGAGTATGAGAGCGCAGTGATTGCGGCGGCCTTGGCCGCTTCGCGTCGGGTCATGATTCGCCTCCTTAGCAGGCTGTTATTCTACATTCCCCGATGGGCCCTTGTCCAAGTCTATGATTTGGCCCGCCAAATGGTGCGAAACCGGCGGGAGCAGATCGACGTAACAGTTGTGAGCCTGCTCGCGGCTTCTTTCTGGGCTTGGGAGGGGAGTCGATGAACTATGTCCTACCATCGCTTGTGCTCGCTTTTTCCGCCGCATGCCTGCCCGGCGCCGGAGATGATTTCGTATTCCGAACCGACGTCTCGCTGGTGCGCGTGGACGCCCATGTGCTCGACCGCGACAGCCGCACCCTCAGCGGCCTGGGACCGGAGGATTTCGTCCTCATCGACAACGGCCGCCGGAGGGAGATCAGCCATTTCGCAAGGGAAGCGATGCCGGTGGATGTCGTCCTGCTGCTGGACGTAAGCGGAAGCATGCGCCCGCACGTCGAGCGCATCGCGGCCGCTTCCCGCAAGGCGCTGCGCGTGCTCGGCAACGACGACCGCGTGGCCATCATGGTCTTCGACCGCGAGACTCGCGTGCGCATGTCATTTCGCAACAGCCGCGGCGGCGTGGAGCGCGAGTTCGACCGGCTGCTGGATCAGGAGACCTTTGACGGCGGCACCGACATCACACGCGGCCTGCTGGATGCCGCCGCCTACGTGGGAAGCCGCGGGCGGAGCGATGCGCGGCGCGCGGTTGTTATCCTCACGGACGACCAGACCGAGCGCGACCGCGACGAGGAACGCGTGTCGCGCGCACTCTTGAGAGCCGACGCGGTTCTGATGGCGTTGATCGCGCCGGACGCGATGGGCCGCATGTGGAGGAGCCCCGGAGGCATCATATTCGGCCGCCGCAGAAGCGTGGTGGTGGGACCGGGAACGAAATCGGCCGGCACCGCCGCGATCGCGCGCGAGTCGGGCGGCGATAGCATGCCGGTGGACGAAGCCAACGCGCTGGAAACCGCGCTGTCGCGCATCCGGGAAAGATACGCGCTGTACTTCCACCTGCCTGAGGGCACCAGGCCGGGCCAGGAGCAGATCATCGACGTGCAGCTCACCGAGGCGACGCGAGCACGCCACCCGGCCGCGCAGGTGCGCTTCCGCCGCGTGTACCTTGCGCCCGGCGCCGCGGCCGCATCCAGCGAACTGACGGCCGGGGGCGATTCACCGCCCCCGAGGCGCAGGCTGGCGGTCAGCGAACCCGACGGTCCACAGGCCCCCCGGGATGCTCAACCCGCACCATCCGATGCCCCGGTCCAAGCGCCCGAAAACCGTTCAGGCGGATGGCGGCGGGTAAAGCCCGGCGACGAGCCGTAGCTCGCGTTCCAGCCCCCTGAAACCCGGTGTTCGAGGCGAGTTCGTACTTGCACAACGCGCGATTAAAGAAAAACCTGCCTGCGCTCTTCGCGAAAATGGCGCAAAATAAAGGTCATGGGTGGAAATGCGACCCGAGTGCTGATCGTCGATGATGAAGAGAATCAGCGGGTCGGGCTGGCAAGCATGGTTTCGGCGTGGGGCTTTACGGCCGAAACCGCGGCAGACGGGCAGGAAGCTCTGGACAGACTGGTTACGTTCCCCGCGCACGTGCTGGTGACGGACCTCATGATGCCGCGCATGGACGGCTTCGAGCTGCTGCGGCGCCTCTCTTCGCAGGGCAATGGTCCTCCGGCCATCGTGATTACCGCGTTCGGCAATATCGAGACGGCGATCGCCACGATGCACGATCTCGGCGCGTTCTGGTTCCTCGAAAAACCCATTGAGCCGCGGGCGCTCCGCGTGCTGCTCGAACGCGCCGCCTCGCAGCAGCGCCTGGCCGAGGAGGCGGAGCGGCTCAAGCGCGAGCTGAGCTACCAGGGCGTGCTCGCGGAACTGGTGGGCCGTTCGGCGCCGATGCAGGAGGTTTTTTCGCTGATCCGCCAGGTGGCGCCGAGCAAGGCGGCGGTCCTCATCACAGGCGAGAGCGGCACCGGCAAGGAACTGGTGGCGCGCGCGATTCACAGCCTCAGCCCGCGCAACGGAGGCCCGTTCGTCGCCATCAACTGCGCGGCCATGCCCGAGACGCTGATGGAAAGCGAACTGTTCGGCCACGAAAAGGGCGCATTTACGGGGGCGCTCGAGCGCCGGGCCGGTTGCTTCGAGCTGGCCCAGGGCGGCACGCTGCTGCTGGACGAGATCGGCGACATGCCCATCGCCACGCAGGCCAAGCTGCTGCGCGTGCTCGAGGACTCCCGCGTGCGGCGGCTGGGCGGCAAGAGCGAAATTTTCGTCGATGTCCGGGTGATCGCCTCCACGAACAAAGTGTTGGAAGAGGCGCTCAGAAAAGCGGCGATCCGCGAGGACCTTTATTACCGCCTGAACGTCTTCCACATTTCACTGCCGCCTCTGCGCGAGCGCATGGAAGACCTCAACATTCTCTGCGAAGCGTTGCTGCGCGATCTCAACAAGAAGCACGGCTGCCGCGTGGTCGGCCTCACCCCCGAGGTCGTCGACCACCTCCACCGGTATCACTGGCCGGGCAATGTTCGCGAACTGCGCAACGCGCTCGAGCGGGCGGTCATTCTGGCCGGGGAAGGCGTCATCGGGCTGGAGCACCTGCCGTCGATGTTCAGCAGCGCGGCCGCACCTTCCAAAGTCGAAGAAGACGGCGATCCCACCCAGGTCAGGATTCGGGTCGGAACCACCATCGGCGAAGCTGAAAAAGTTCTCATCCAGCGCACTCTCCAGCACACGAAAAACAACAAGACCCGGGCCGCGGAAATACTGGGAATTAGCTTGAAAACGCTGCACAATAAATTGAAGGAGTATGGAGCGGCGGAAAGCGAAAGCTGAGACCGCCGCCGGAGCAGTATCCGCGAGCGCCTGCAGGGTCTTATGTCACTGACCACGAGGCTGCGTCTCTTCATCATCGCGCTGATGGTATCGGTCATCAGCGCGCTCTCCGCGCTGTACCTCTACAGCCTCGGCGGCGCCACTTTTGACGACCTTCTCCGGCGCGCGCAGGTTGACGCCCAGCAGGTCAAGAACTTCATGGACCAGCGCCTCCGCGAGAAGATGGCCAAGTTGCCTCCTCCCGCGGACATCGAGGAGACCAAGCGGCTCTGGACCGAGCTGATCTCCACCGACGCCGAGTTCGCCCAGTTCCTTGAGAACTGGACCGCAAACACGCAGGTAATCATCGAGATCCTCGTAGCCGACGCAAACGGCCGCATTCTCGCGGATTCGATTCCCTCCCGGGTCGGCCACCGCGTCTACCCGCTGCCGGATTTCACCCAGTGGGTGAAGAAGAGCCCCTGGGCGCGCCTGATCGAAATCTTCTCGCAGATGCGGGATTACGAGGTCACGCTCCCGCTCGGCATCGGCGCCGACGACAGGCAGCCGGTGTTCACCATCAAGGTGGTGCTGTCCTCGGTCTTTCTGCGCGGCGCCGTGTACCCGCACATCCGCAGCATCGCGCTCATTTTCCTCGGGGCGCTGCTTTTGTCGATGCTGCTCGCCGTCGTGGTTTCGAACCTCGCGCTGAGGCCGCTGGCCAGCATCAGCAAGGCGATTGACCGCATCAGCCGCGGCGAGTTCGCCAAGCACCCGCTTGTCTCCGAAAGCACAAAGGAATTCGCCGCCGTCCAGTCAAAACTTACCCTGCTCGGACAGCAGTTTCACGGGGCGCGGCAAGACGCCATTCAACTGCGCAGCAACATCGAGCAGTTGCTGGAAAAGCTGGAGGAGGTCGTCTTTCTGTTCGACCGCGACGACAAGCTGGTCATGGCCGGGCGCGCCGCCGAGCGCCTGCTGGGCCGCGGCCGGTGGGAGATCATGGGGCGTTCCCTGCCCGAACTGTTTCCGCCCACCACAGCCCTCGGCGTGGCCATCCGCAACGCCATCGAGCTGCGCCAGCCGTTAAAGGACCTGCCGCTCACGCTCGAGCGCGACGGCGGCCAGAGCACGCGGCTGCTGGTGAACGTCGAAATGCTCGAGGCCTTCCCCGACCATCAGCGCATCGGCACTCTGATCACCTTGCGCGACGCGGAAACCAGGCGGCAGATCCAGTCCCAGCTCGACGTTTCGGCCCGGCTGGCCGCCATCAGCCGGCTCACCGGAGGTGTGGCGCACGAGATCAAGAACCCGCTGCAGGCCATCACGGTCCATCTCGAGCTGCTCCGCTCGAAACTGGCCCGCGAATTCGACATCGTTGAGCCGGAAATCGACACAATTGCGCGCGAAATTCAGCGCCTCGACCGCGTGGTGAAGACATTTCTGGATTTCACCCGCCCCATCGATTTGAAAATGTCCGAAGTCGAGATGGCTGGTTTAGCGCGCGAGGTCGAGGCCCTGGTCGGGCCTTCGGCGGAGCGCCAGAAGGTTCGCATCGAACTCGATATCGAGCCTTCAGAAGTCTGGGTACACGGCGACCGCGACCTCTTGCAGCAGGCCGTGCTCAACGTGGTCGTCAATGGAGTCGAGGCGATGAAGAACGGCGGACGCCTCGGCATCGAACTGCGCCAGGCCAACGGCGAGTGCTGCCTCACGATTTCCGACGAGGGCGTGGGAATTCCGCCGGAAATTCGTGAGAAAATCTTCAACTTGTATTACAGTACGAAAGGAAAAGGCTCAGGTATCGGACTGGCCATGACTTTCCGAGTCATCCAGTTGCATAATGGTACTATCGATTTTACAAGTGAGCCTGGTAAGGGGACGACGTTCCGGCTGCGGCTTCCGGCGATCGAGAAAGAACCGTTGCGTAGCGCCTATACCACAGCCGGGGACAACAGACCGGGGCGGTAGCCCGGGGTGGTGAGACACCGGCGCATGAGCGGCAACAAAATCTGCGTGATCGCGGCGGCGTTGGCCGTGATTTTGGTGTCTTCATCGTGCGGCGTCTTCCGGCGGTCGAAGGACACCGCCAAGGCCCCCGCGCCCCGGCCCGTGTTGATTCTGCCGCCTCCGAAAGAGCCCCCAGTCCAGACCGTTTCGCTCTCGCCGCCTCCCGACCTGCCCCCGCAGGAACCCGGAGTGTGGGTGCCGCCGCCATCCGAGGAGACATTCCCACCTGCGCCGCGGCCCCCCAGGCGCGCCCGCGCCAAGGAAACGGCCGAGGCTCCGGCCGCTCAGCCTGAACCGCCCACGCCGCTGGCCCAGGTTCCCCAGCTCGAGCAGATCCTCACCCCCGAGCAGCAGCAGGCCTACAACGATGAGATCGATCGCAACATTTCGCGCGCGCAGCGCACCGTCTCAGCGCTCAACGGGCGCCGCCTGAGCGGCGAGCAGCGGACCTACCTCGACCGGATCCTCACCTTCCTCCAGCAGGCTTCGGAAGCGCGCAAAAGCGACCTCTTTCGCGCCAGGAACCTCGCCGAACGCGCCAGCCTTCTGGCGGATGACCTCGCCAGAAGCCTGCAATAAGAACTGCTCGGGCCCCAAACAATCCCGGTGACCGCCGTCACTGATTCACCCCTTCCCAGGCGGTACAACGGAATGGAGATGCCAGACCAATACACATTCATCCCGGACCTCCGCGAACAGGCCCGCGTGCCCGAAAACGGAATTCTCAGCCAGACAATTCACGGCGACGAGAAACTCAGGATTGTGCTGTTCGGTTTCGCCGCCGGCCAGGAGCTATCGGCCCACACCGCGCCCTATCCGGCCACGCTTGCTTTTCTCAAAGGAGAAGCCTCTGTGCGGCTCGGCTCCGATGAACGGGAAGCGTCGGAAGGGACCTTTGTCTACATGCCCCCGTATCTCGAGCACGGGATCAAGGCAAAAACCGACGTGGTGATGTTGCTGACGATGATCAAGCAGAGGGAACCGCAGTAGGAGGGAAACTCCCGGCGCCCATCGCACCGTTGCTCGCGACGGGCGCCGGGAGGACTAGGAGAAATACCTTTCGTTGGCCTACGGTTTAGGAGCCATCGCCTGCGCCGAGGCGGCGGTGGAGGTTGTGTTCTCGGGAACCCATACTTTGACGACCACGCGCCGCTGCTCCTTGGGGCTCAGGCTGGTTTCCGCGCCTTGTGCGGGCGCATGCTCGCCGAGCCCGATCATGTGGATGCGGCGAAGCGGGATGTTGTGGTCGACCAGGTAACGCACGACGGCGTCCGCTCGCCGGCGGCTGAGCGCCAGGTTGTAATCGGCCGGCCCGGACCTGTCCGTGAATCCCTCGATTTCCAACACGTAGCGGGTCATGCCGCTGGTCTGCTGGATGATCTGATCAAGCTGCGCTTTCGCTTCCGGCGTCAACTCATAGCGGTTGAACCGGAAGAGCACGTCCTCGGCAGTGATCAGCTTGTAGTTATCCATGTTTTGAAAGGCGGTGCTCAGGGCGCCGATTTTTCCCTGGTTATCCCGCGCCAACTCCGTAGCACTGCGCGCAGCGTCGCCGGCTTGAACGGCCTTGGCGTCGGCCTCCTGCGCAGCACGAGCGGCTTCGTTAGCTCTGTTTTCGGCTGTCATCGCGCGCTCTTCGACGCGCGAAACGTCCTTCTGTTCTTTGGCCTCAAGCGAAGCCAGCGCTTCAGAATGTTTCTTGTCGACTTCGTCCACACGCTGTTGAATGGGGGTGGTCTGCTCGCGCACGTATTTCTTCGTGGCACAGCCCGTGCTCGTAAAAGCAAAGAGCATTATCAGACCGCTTATGCCCACCAAAGTGTTTGAGGTTTTCATGTCTGCCTCCCGCCGCCAACTTACGCACGTCTGAGGCCAACTCACACCGGGGTGTGTAGATGATTGAGGTGCAAAGAATTAATACTTCCCGGCGCGCCGCAAAAGAATGAGAATTTTGCTCGCCGCAGCTCTAGACGGGTAAATTTTTCCAGATCGCCATTTCGATACTAACCATCGTTAACATTATGATTTCAGGTCCGGAGGGGCCGGCCCAGCCCCGTTTCCCCACCGCCGACCGCGGCCGAGCCGGCTCTTTCACTCCGGAACCCGACTCCCACGCCGTTTACTGGCGCAATCCGGCTTCCAATCGGAATGTCGGACGATCGAACGCCCCCCAGGCGTACTTGTAGGCTTCGCCCCCGCGCAGAAAATCCGCCTCCAGGCAGCCCGCCCGGGCCGCCTGCTCGAAAACCAGACCGAGGGCAACGGCGCCGGGGCTGAAGCGCGCCGCGGTGGGGTCGAACCCGCTCAGGTAGGTCCAGATGCGCTGGTGTCCTTGAAAGCCATAGATCAGGGCCGCGAGCGAGCCCTCACGCCGCACTCCGCAGAGCAGCAGGCGGCCGCTGGCCACTAATCCGGCCGCGGCGCGGCGGTGAAACACCTGGACCAGGGGATCGGCAAGCACGCCGGGCGCGCCGCGCAAACCCCACCGGGCGCTATGCAGGCGGAACAGAGCGTCGAGGTATTCATCTAGCGTTCCGGGCGAGGCGTTCTCCAGCGGACCGAAGTGGCGGCTGTAACGCCGGACATTGCGCCGGATGCCGCGATGATCGCCGAGCGGCAGCGGCAGAGCCGGGCACAGCGCCCAGGGCTCCACCCAGGCGTTGAGGCGCCGCGGCAGGCTTTCCAGCAGGAGCGAGCCGGAGCGCAGATCGGTGAACTCGCAGCGTTGCCACGGCAGTAGCAGCAGGTGCTCCCAAAGGAGCTCCGCCGCGCCGCCGCGCCACTCCGGTTCGACCAGCACATCCAGATAGTCGGAAATGCCGGCGCCCAGGAGTCTCAGCACGCCTCCTTCGATCCAGAACGGGGCCAGTCCGGCTAGTTTTCCGCCCGCGCGGAAGGCAAGCACAGCGAGTTGTCCCGCGCCGAAGGATTCCCACCAGGGCAGCAGCCATTCGGGCGTCTGAAACGGCGTGGCCGAAGGGCAGCGATCCCACAGCGCGGACCATTCCGGCCCGAGACTTTCGAGCTCGCGCGCCGTTTTGATCACCTGGACCGAAATCATGCGCCCGCCAGCCGTTCGTAAAGGTCGAAATATTCGCGGATCGCGCGCGAAGCCGCAAATCGCCGGCAGGCAGCGCGGCGGCAGGCGGCCGGGTCGATGGCGTCCGCGGCGAGTATGGCTTCGGCCATCTCCTTTTCACTCGATACGAGGAACCCCGTCCTGCCGTGCTCGACGATTTCGCGCAGCGCGCCGGCAGGATACGCGATCACGGGCGTGCCGCAGGCGAGCGCTTCCATCGCGGCAAGCGAACTCGTTTCGGGAACCTGGCTGGGCGCGAGCAGGCACCGCGCGGCGGTCAACAGGCGGCGCTTGCGCTCGAACCCAACCGGTCCGAGAAAACGGCTCGGCGGTCCATTCAGCCTCGGCAGGAACTCTTCGCGGAAATAGCGCTGGTGCTCCTCGTAGCGATAGACCTCTCCGGCGATGAGCAGCGGCACGCACGCACGGGCCGCTGCGTCAATCGCGATATGAAAGCCTTTCTCCGGACAGACGCGGCCTAGACAGAGAGCGAAGCCGCGCTTCCGCACGCGGCTGCGCAGCCGGTCAACGGGAACGCCGTTTTCGATTTGCGGCAACATGCGAGGATCGCCGGGCCACGTTGCGCGCTGCGTAGCCGAGACGCAGTTGAACCACGTGTTCGGGCGAGTGGTTTCCAACGGATCGCGCGGATACCAGGACCGCGGCACGTGCAGAGTGACGAGCACGGGCGGGCCCGGCGGCGGCAGGTGGGCGGCGAAATCCTGGCCGTGCATATGGACCACGTCGACCGGCCCGCGTTCGAGCGCTTCGGAGACGCTCGCGGCGAGAATTCCCGAAACCCGCGAGTCCTCACAAGCCACTACGATCGAGCGGTGTCCCGCGCGGGTCAAAGCGTCATCGAGCATCGCCAGAACCTGCTCGGCGCCCCCGGCGGTCTCCGGCCGCACCGCCGAAAGCGAGTAGGCGACGCTAAGGACCGTGAGTCTCATAAGCCGGGCATGCCCGGTGGCAACTACGCAAAATTCACAGCGCAGCTAAGGCGGCGCGGGCGTGCTCCAGCCACTCGCCGCTGCTCATACCCCACTGAAACCCGTTGTAGTAGATCTCCTCCGCCGGCGGCCGGGTGAAATCGTAGCGCGGCGCGGTGCGAATCCGCTCGACATCGCAGCGGAACGACCGCAGCGTCTCGCGCTGGCTTTCAAAGCAATCGATCATGCGCTGTTTTCGCTCGCGCGCCTCGCGGGAAAGCACCACGGTGGTTACGCCGTTTGAGTCCGCAAACTCGCCCGTGATCATCTTTCCTCCGCGGCGATGATACAGGGCGAACTCTCGAATCATCGGCGGCGCCTTGAGCATCCGGCAGGCGGCGTGAACGGCAAAAGCGCACGCATCGTGGTCCGGATGCCCGCCCTCGTAGGCGTGCGTATAGATGGCTTCGGGCGCATACTCGCGCAGCACGCCGGAGATGCGGCGCGCCAGCCCGGCCAGGTCGCGCGAAGCTTCCTGATCCACCACGCCGAGGCAGACGGCCCGCTCGGGCGCGACACTCGCGAGTGCGAGCGCGCGATGCAACTCGAGGCGGCGCGCGGCCGCGTACTCCTCGCGCGTGTCAAAGCCTTTCGGGGCGAACTCCCGCGGATCGCGCGGAGCGCCGTCGGTTACGTGAACGATCCGCAGGTCCGCAAATTCGCGCAACTGGCCGCCGAGGCCGATGGTCTCGTCGTCGGGATGCGCGGCGATGAGCAGGTTAACGGGCATAGCAACGGGTCATCCTTGCACAGAAATCGGCGTACTCCTCGACGTGCCGCGGCGGGCTGGTGTGATGCGGGCGCAGCCCGCGCGATTCCGGCGTGAAGCAGAAAGTCAGCGTGACGTCGAAGCCGTCGAGCGCGCGCATCTGCCGGTCAAACCAATGGAGCGCGTTGGGGCGCAGGCTGTCGGCCCAGCTCAGCCCGGTGCGCACGTGGCGGACTCCGAGCTCCCGCATCCAGCGGACCGCATTGTCCAGGCGGTGGTCCTCGAAGTGGAACCACTGGCAGATCCCGAGCGAAGGCGCGAACTGAGGAAAGTGCGCCAGCGCGCGCTTGGGCGTGCCGTCCTCCCGCAGCAGTCCCATGTAGAAGTGGCGGTAGTAGGACGAGCCTTCGGCCTCGCGGTGGCGCGTGGTGGCGGGCCACGCGCGCGGCAGGTCGTAAAGGCTGTACCAGTGGATCCGCTCGGCGCGCCCGATCAGCAGTTCGGCGCTGCGCTTCAATCCGAACTCCTGCACTTCCTCCGCGCCGAAAGTGGAGACGCCCACTTCGGAAACCCATACCGGCAGGCTGGTCACGGCACGGATCTCATCGAGCTTGTCGGGCCATTCGTGAATGGTCCAGTGATTCCAGTCGAGAGGGAAACCGTGCACCGCAACGACATCCACCGCTTCCAGCACTCCCTGGCGCGACATGTTGGCGATGAAGCCGGGATCGATCGGCGAGATGCCGCCGAGGACGCGCTGCACGCCCGGCGCCTCCGCACGCACCGCCGCTGAAGCGCACTTCACCATCGCGGCATAGATCTCCCAGCCGGAATCGAGTTCGAAGTCCCAATGCGAAAGGTTGTTCGGCTCATTCCAGAACATCACCGCTTCGATCACGCCCGCCTCCTGCCTGTTTTCCGGGCGCGCCGCGGATACACCACGAGTTGGTCGCCGGGAGGGGTTTCGACCCGCTTGCAGAGATAGACCTCGGCTTCCGGGCGGGCCAGGATCTCGAACCCGGCGCTGCGCAGCATCGCTTCCGCGCAAGCCCGGTTGGGAATCCACCAGTTGGTTGGATCTTCCGAATAGCGTTTCTCGATGAAGTGCAGGCGGGGGAAACCGGGGCGCTCAAAAATTTCGGTTTCGGCGAAAGGGTAATCGCTCTCGACGCGATCCACTTCGTCGCTGCCGCGCAGCATCGACTGAAAAACCAGCAGGTCGCCGGCAACGTGCTCGTGCAGCAGGTCCAGGGCGAGCAGCGGATGGCGCAGATGATACATCACCCCCAGGAAGAGCACGATGTCAAAGCGCTCGCCGAGCGCGGCGACGTCGTAGACCGAGAGCTTGCGGAATTCGATGTCGCTGCCGCAGACCTGGGCCGCGAAGCGCGCCTGGGCGAGGTAGCCTTCGTCGTTGTCGATGCCCACCACGCGGTCTGCGCCGCGGCGTTTCATTTCGATCGAGTAATAGCCGGCGTTGCAGCCTACGTCGAGCACGGTCTTGCCGCGCAGGTCCGCGGGAAGCGCGTGCTGGAATTGCCGCCATTTCACCGCCGGATAATCCCCGAGGAAATGTTCGGGCGCGGTCTGGACTCCACCCAGGTTGAGATTGTGGAACCATTCGCCGAGATCGTGTACGCGGCGGCGGATCTCCTCGGTGGTGAACGTGCCGGCGGATGCCTGATTCATCGCGGTGCGCTCCCGGCCCGGCCTCGAGCCTGCACGGCGGGCGGTTGAGGGCGGGCGCTCAGCAGCCGCAGCGCCTCGCGGTAACCGTTCAGCGTGCCGACGTCAACGTAAGCGGTTCCCGCCCGCACGCCGCGAGCGGCGCCGCCCCGTGCGATATACGCGTTCACGAGCGTGCCGACATACTCGTCCTGCCCGCCTCGCTCGCTCCACAGCGCGTGAAGTTCGCCCAGCACCGCGCCGGGCATCTTGAACGCGCCCCACACCCAGTTGGAGGCCGCTCCCGGCCGTTTCACCTGAATCTCCAGCACACGTCCCGAATCGTCCGTGACCACGGCGTCAAACAGCTCGGGCCGCTCGACCGGAAACAGCAGGAACGAGAGCGCATCCTCGGGAAGAAAGCAAAGGCCGTCTTCGGGAAACCAGATCGTGTCCGGCAGGCCCACCAGCACGGGTTCCCCGGAAGCGACCAGCGGCAGGGCGCGAAAAATGGCATCGCAAAGGCCCGCCGGCCGCGGCTGGACAGCGTAGGAGACGTGTGCGCCGCCGACAGAACCGCCGTAGTATTCCAGGATGTCCGATTTCCCCGGCGAGATGACGAAGCAGATCTTCCCCGCCCCGCCAGCGACCATGCGCTCCACCAGGTATTCACTCACCGCGCGAGGGCGCTCGATCTCGCCGTCCAGCCGGCTGCCCACCGGAAGCAGCTCCTTGGAAAACGCGAGCGGCTGAATTCTGCTGCCCACGCCCGCTGCCGGAATGATTCCCCACATCGCTAATTCTCCAGGAAGCGCTCCAGCTCGCCCGCGCGCCTCTCAGCCGTGTGTTGGGCCAGCGTGCGCTCGCGGGCGTTCCGGGCGATACGGGCCAGTTCATCGCGCCCGGTTTGCAAAGCCTCGATCGCGCCCGCCGTGTCGCGGGCGGTCAGAATCTCGCGGCCGGGCTCGAAGAAACGGTCCAGACCCTCCCATTCGTCGCTGAGAATCGGCGTGCCGCAGGCAGCCGCTTCGAACAGCCGGCCCGAGGGGCAGTAGCCCATACACGCCATCGCGCGCCGCGTGACGTTGAGCGTAAGCGCCGAGGAACTATAGAAGGCCGGGTGCTCGGCGGGCGGCAGGTGCCGCACGAAGAAGATGTTTTCGGTCCAGGGGAACTCCTGCGGGTAAAGCGCGCCGCCGAGAACGAAGCGCCGGTCGGGCAGGCGGCGGGCAGGCGCGAGAAACAGGGCATCGAGCGCTTCCTGGCGATCCTGCGCGTACGTCCCCAGGTAGGAGAGGTCGGCCCGAAACCGCTCCAGACCCGGAACCGGGCGGTGCACTTCCGGATCGACGCCGCCAAAAAGCGGGAACACGCGCCGCGCGCCGAGCCGTTCCCGCAACTCCGCAAGCACCGCGCCGCCCGTGTAGCTCAGAACCAGGTCGAAGTCCCTCAGCCCGCGCGGGCCGATGTACTCGACCGCCTCCCCGCGGCGGAGCCGGTCCAGCGTCACCGGAGTGTCCAGGTCATAGAAAACGCTGCGCGCCGTCGAGGAGAGCACGAGATCGGAGGCGGCAATGGCATCCGGGCAGTACGAGGTGACAATGGCGGCATCGGCCCCGGCGAGTTCTGCGCGCGCAGCGGCAAGCGCATCCTCCCAAGCCGGGTAAAGGCAGAGCCGCAGGCCGGGCAGGTCGGTCAGATCGCGGTGCTCGGCGTAGTAGGGCACGTCGCGTTCGAAAAAAGCGATCTGATGACGCCGGGCGGCAAGGGCGCGGCACAGCCCGCGCCAGATGGTCGCATGCCCGTTGCCCCAGGAAGAACTGATCGATAACCCGAATATCACCAGTTTCATCGGAAATTCGGGGATGCCCAGAAGATTAAATAACCTTTAGAATCAGTGTACCAAGAGATCGGCGGGACAGTGACGGTCCGCTTCCGGGCTTTCGGGCGGAAATCCACTCGTTCGGGGCATACACTGGTAGTGTGGCCGGGCAACTCTATGACGAATATGACCGCATCGCCTGGTGCTACAGCCGGGGGTGGGGCAACGATTTCCACGAGCAGGCGCAGACGGTGCTGCGCGATTGGGTGTTCCCGCGGCTTGCTCCGGGCGCGAGGGTGCTCGACCTGTGCTGCGGGTCGGGCGATCTGAGCGTGCCGCTCGCCGCCGCGGGGTTCAAGGTAACCGGTCTCGACGGCTCGGCGGAGATGCTCGCCTTTGCCCGCTCGCGAGTGCCCGAGGCGGAGTTCATTCTCGCCGACGCCCGCAGCTTCCACTTCGAGAACAAATTTGACGCCGTTCTCAGCACGTTCGACAGCTTGAACCACATCCTCGTGCTCGAGGAACTCGAGTGCGCGTTCCGCAATGTCCACGGGGCCCTGGTCGACGGCGGCCTGTTCATGTTCGACATGAACATGCAGGAGTCGTTCGAGACGCTCTGGCAGGGGACATTCGCCACGGTGGAGCCCGAGTACGTGGCGCTGACGCGCGGCCGCTACGACGCGGAAGAGAAAATCGGCCGCGCGCAGATTACGATGTTCCGGCAGCATGAGGGCGTCTGGTCGCGCTCGGACGTGGAAGTGCTCGAGCGGTGCTACACGGAGGCGGAGATCCTCAACGCGCTGGAACGCGCGGGGTTCAACGACCTCACTCCGCGGGACGCCTATGAGGTCGGCATGCGCGGCGCTAATGCCCTGGGCCGCACGTTTTTCTTCGCGGTGAAATGACCACCTTCCTTCTGATCCGGCACGGCGACAACGATTACCTCGGCCGCGCGCTGGCAGGTTGGACGCCGGGAATCCATTTGAACGCGCGCGGGCGCGAGCAAGCCGAACGTCTCGCCGGGCGGCTGGCAAGCAGCGGAGCGGTAGCCGTTTACAGCAGTCCACTGGAACGCACCCGGGAGACCGCCGAGCCCATTGCGCGGCGGCTCGGCCTTGAGGTGCGCATCTTGGAGGCGCTCGGCGAGGTGCGCATAGGCGAGTGGACCGGCCGCACGTTCGAAGAACTGCGGCAGGACAAGCGGTGGCGGCTGTTCAACTCCTTCCGCGGTTGCGCGCGCATCCCCGGCGGCGAGACCATGCTCGAAGTGCAGCAGCGCATGGCGGCCGCGATCGAAGAGATGCGCTGCGCACATCCCGAAGGGACGGTGATTGCGGTGAGCCACGCCGACCCGATCCGCGCAATTCTTTGCCACTACCTCGGCATGCCGCTCGATCTCATTCACAGGCTGGAGATTGGCACCGCCTCGGTGAGCGAAATCCGGCTGGGAGACGACTGGGCGCAGGTGACGCGCATCAACGTCTCGGAGGAGCTGCCGTAGCGTAGCGCGCGGCCAGTTGCTGGAACCGCGCGGCTTCGGGCGTTCCGGCGGTCGCCGTAGCGGCAAGCGTGGCATAGCCGAGGCGCCAGGCGGCGTAGGCGCGGATGTAGAACGGCAGGCGGCGGCGGATGCCGCGGTCCCCGCTGAGCGCGGCGTACTTTTCCGCGAGCGGGGCGGGGTCCGTGCCGAACTCCAGCGAAGCGCCCGCGATGTCCCAGGCGATATCCTGGCAGCCCGGGAAAAAGTGGTCGTCGTGGTGATCGACGGCGTCGGTCTTCAAATACCCGCCAGCGGTGAGGATCCACTCGTGGGGCAGCATGCGGCCGTCAATGGCCACGGCCGGCGCGTCGCAAAGAGCCGACCGGAGTTCCACCGGCGCTTCGTATCCGGTATTGACCCGAATCATCTCGGCCAGCTTATCGAAAGGCGCCGGATAGGGCGACGCGAAATGCGCCCGGAGGTGCGCCAGGTAGCGGGCCATCGTGTCGAGCAGCTCAGGAGTCACGTCCCGGAGACCCGACAGCGGCCGGCCTTCGACGAACGATGTCCGCAGGAAGCCATTATCAAGGCCGAGCGCGCGGGGACAGAAGCCGGCGGCGGCCAGCCGGCGCGCGCGATCCAGCCGCGGGGGACCGTAGGGGCCAAGACCGGCGAATTTCAGCAGAACGTCCCGCGCAAGGAACTTGCGCCGCTCGTGCTGCGGCTGCACGGCAGGCCAGAGGGATTCGTCGTTGTAGAGCAGGCTGCGCCACCGGCCTGCCGAGAGGTCGAGAGCGCCGGGGAGCGGCATCGCTTCCTCGAAACTGACGCAGTATTTCGGGTGGCGGCGCCAGCGCTCGCGGGCCGCTTTGGAGAAGAACGCGTCTCCGGAGGGCTCCCAGCTCGGCAACAAAACGATTCGGCTGTCGGGGATCCCCAGCTCGGACAAGGCGGAGGCGACCGAAGCCATTGAGGATCCGCTCAGACCCGGCCCCTCGTCCACGATGGCGAACACGTGAGCGGCCTGCCGCCGAAGGCGCGACGCGAGTTCCGGGGCGAGGACGAGGCGGCGGTCGAACGGATGGCCGTGCGGGCGCACGGTACAGGAATCCACAACGCACCCGAGGTCTTCCAGCGCCGCCGCAACCACCGCGCTGAGACTGGCGCCGATATTGCGTATCCCGAGTACAAAGGCGCGCTCCGGCCTGACGGCGTAGAACAGGCGGCGGGCGGCCTCCAGGTACATTTCGGGATACAGCCCATACCAGGCATAGCCTTCCGAAATCCCTCCGCCGGCCTGCCGCGGAAGATCGAGCTTTGCCAGCGCTTCCAGCTCCGCCAAGACCCGGCCGCGCAAAGGCTTGCCGCAATAGACGTGCGCGGCGGCGAGGGTCGCCCGCCGGAGGGTGCGCGAAATGGCGCTTTCGGAGTCGGCCTGAGGGCAGAGCGCGTCCATGATCGCGGATTCGAGTTCGCCGAGGCCGATCAGCAGGGAGGCAGGGTCAATCTCCGGCGCACGCAGGCGTTCGAGCACGGCGGCGGTATCGAAAATCCGGCGGCTGTTGCGGTAAACAATCATCCGGGGAGAGGCGGCTAATCGAATGGTAACAGCCTGGGACGCCCCTGGGGTCCCGTTCAACGCCGAAACCCGCTCGCCGGATGCACATTCCGACTATTCAGACCCTAAATGCTTCGATTCCGCTCCAAGCCCGGTTATCATTGTAGGGCCCAGGCAAGTACCCTTACTATGAGTATCAACATCGGTTTGGACATCGGCGCTATCAGCCTGAAGCTGGCCGCTTTGGGCAAGCCTGAAGACCGCGCGGTGTTCCAAAACCTATGCGCGGCGAAACCGGGTTTTCGACTGATCGACTGGGATGCTCCCGGGGGAAAGCGTATTCCCCTTCTGCTCTCGCCTTACCGGCGCATCCAGGGCAGCCCGATTCAGTCAACCTTCGACTTACTGCAAGAGTTCTACGACGAAGTGCCCGAGCTTCGGGTGGAAGGCATCCGGGTTACAGGCTCGGGAAGCCGCACGATCGCCAAAATTCTGGGGATCTACTTCGAGAACGAGTTCAAGGCTATAGCGAAAATGGTCGGGGCGTTTTATCCCGACGTGCGGACCATCTTCGAAATCGGCGGCGAGAGCTCGAAGTACATACGGCTGGAAAAACAGCCGGACACGGGCGTGTGCGGGATCGCGGACTACGACCGCAGCGGCGAGTGCGCGGCGGGCACCGGGTCGTTCCTGGACCAGCAGGCGCTGCGCATGAATTACTCGGTCGAGGAGGTCGGAGAAGTCGTTTGCAAGGCCGGCTGCGCGGCGCGGATCGCCGGGCGATGCTCGGTTTTCGCGAAGTCGGACATGATCCATGCCCAGCAGAAGGGGTACAAGCCGGAAGAGATTCTGCGGGGACTGTGCGACGCGGTGGCGAGCAACTTCAAGAGCAGCGTCGTGAAAGGCAGGCCGGTAACGCCGCCCGTCGCGCTGATCGGCGCGGTTTCCCAGAACGCGGGTGTGACGAATGCCATCCGCGAGGCGTTCGGGCTGGGCGAGGGCGAGCTGTTCGTGCCGGAACTGTACGCGTGGTGCGGCGCGATCGGCACGGCCATGCTGGAGAGGGAGGAGCGGCGCAAGCGCAGCATGCGCGAGATACACCGCCTGACCCAGCACGAGGCGGAAGAGACCGTGCGCGACGTCAGGCCGCTCTCGATGGAAAACGTAGTGCTGCTGCGGAACCAGGTAGCGCCGTACGAGCCTCCCCCGGGGGACGGGCCGATTCCAGGCTATCTCGGCATCGATGTCGGGTCGGTATCGACCAACGTCGTGGTCACCGACGCAAGCGGCGCGGTGATGCAGGACATTTACCTGCGGACGGCCGGCCGCCCGATCGAGGCCGTACAGCAGGGGCTGTCCGAGGTGGAGCGCATGTGGGGCCGGCGCCTGGTGGTGCAGGGCGTGGGCACGACCGGTTCGGGGCGTGAGCTGATCGCGGAACTGGTGGGCGCCGACGCGGTCAATGACGAGATCACGGCCCACAAGACAGGCGCGCTGCACATCTCCACCACGCTCGGCGGCGAGCCGGTGGACACGATCTTCGAAATCGGCGGCCAGGATTCCAAGTTCATCGCCATCGAAAACGGGGTGGTGGTGGACTTCGCGATGAACGAAGCTTGCGCCGCCGGCACTGGTTCGTTCCTGGAAGAGCAGGCGGAAAAGCTCGGCATCAGCATCAAGGGAGAGTTCGCGAAACTGGCGCTCTCCGCGCCGGCGCCGACGCGTCTGGGCGAGCGCTGCACGGTCTTCATGGAACGCGACGTGACCGGCTGGCTGCATAAGGGCGAGGGCGTGCCGGGGATCGTGGCGGGCCTTGCCTACTCCATCGCGCTGAATTACCTCAACCGGGTTGTGCGCGGCCGGCGCATCGGGAAAGTGGTGTACTTCCAGGGCGGCACGGCGTACAACGATTCGGTGGCTGCCGCGTTCGCGAGCCTGCTGGGCAAGAAAATCACCGTCCCGCCATATAACGGCGTGATGGGCGCGATCGGCATGGCGCTGATCGCGCGGCAGTGGCACCAGGCCACGGGCGGCCGCACCCGGTTCCGCGGCTACGATCTGTCGCGGCTCAAGATGACCACGCGGGACTTCGTGTGCAAGGCCTGCACCAACTTCTGCGACATCAAGGAGTTCAACATCGAGGGGCAGCGGAGCTACTGGGGAGACAAGTGCTCGGACAAGTTCCGCAAACCCTCGGCCTCGGGGCGCAAACCCGTGATCGAGGACCTGGTGGCGTTTCGCGAGCGGCTGCTGGAGAGCATTCCCGGCTACAGCGTCGCCGACGCGAAGTTCCGCCGCACGCCGGGGCGCATCTGCGTCGGAGTGCCGCGCACGATGACGACCTGGGATTTGTACCCGTTCTGGGCCCGGTACTTCAACGAGATCGGAGTGGAGCTGGTGCTGTCTCCGCTCACCAATCCGAAGATCGCTTCCGATGGCATCGAAATGGCCCTGGCGCAGCCCTGCTACCCGGTGCAGATCGCGCACGGCCACGCGAGGGCGCTGATCGAGGCGGGCGTGGATTACCTGCTGATCCCCAACATTCTGGACGCGGAGGCATCCGACGACAGCGGGGGCACCTCGCACTTCTGCCCGTGGAATCAGACGCTGCCCTTCGTGTTGCAGTCCGCGCCGGGACTGGAAGAGCACAAGCACATGTTCCTCGTGCCGCGGCTGCACTTCCAGCTTGGCCGCGACCACGTGAAGGAAGGCCTCTATGCGGCAATGCGGCGACTCGGCGTGAGCCGCCGCACCAATGAAAAAGCGGTGGATGCCGCGTATGCGGCGCAGCGGGAATTCACCGCACGGCTCTTACAGGCGGGCCGCCAGGCGCTCGAAACGCTGGACCAGACAGGTGAACCGGGCATCGTGCTGGTGGGCCGCAGCTACAACATCTACGACCGCAGCATCAACTGCGACATCCCGCGGAAACTGCGGACGCGCTACGGCGCCAACGTGATCCCGATCGATTTCCTTGTCACGGGGCGGGAGTCGGTTTCCGACTTGCACCCCAACATGTACTGGACCTCGGGGCGAAAGATCCTGAGCGCGTCTCGGTTGATCAGCGCCCGGCCGAATCTGCACCTCATCTACATCTCCAATTTCAAGTGCGGCCCGGATTCCTACATCAAGCACTTCACAAGGGAGGCCGCGGGCGCTCCCCTGCTGGTGCTGCAATTCGACGGGCACGGCAACGATGCGGGCTACATGACCCGCTGCGAAGCATACCTCGACAGCAAAGGAATATTGCGATGTTACAAGTCCGGACCGGAAGCTCAGGCGCTGGCCGGAGTCCACTAGCCGGCAAGCGCGTATACATTCCCCCGATGGCGTACGGCAGCGGCCGGACGTTTGCGGCCGCATTCCGCGCCCTGGGACTCGAGGCGGACATCACGCCGCCCTCCGATCACCGCACACGGGAACTGGGTGCGCGCTTCACCTCGGGCGACGAGTGCTATCCGGCAAAAGTAACCATCGGCGATTTCATGCGGGTGCTGGAAATGCCGGAGAACGATCCGGCGCGCACCGTGCTTTTCATGCCGACCGCGGACGGCCCCTGCCGCTTCGGCCAGTATGCGCCCTACCTGCGGCGCGTGCTCGATCAGAACGGCTTTCCGCACACGATGATCCTCTCGCCGTCCAGCAAGGATGGTTACGGCGATCTCGGCGACCTCGCGCGGCCGTTCATACGAACGGGATGGCGCGCCCTCGTTGCGGCCGACATTCTTCAGAAGATGCTGCTCAAGACCCGCCCGCACGAGGTGCAGAAAGGCGCCACCGAAGCGGTCTATGAAGAGTCGCTCGAGGACATCTGCAAGACGATCGAAACGACAGATCTCACGCCTTCCGTCCAGTTGAAGGCGATGCGCGACTCGCTCGTGCGGTGCCGCGACCGCTTCCGCTCGGTGGCCGTGCACCGCGATCCTTCCACGCCCCTGATCGGCATCGTGGGCGAGATTTTCTGCCGCCTGCATTCGTTCTCCAACGAGAACCTGGTGCGCAGGCTGGAGGAATACGGGGCGGAGGGCTGGCTTTCCGACATCACCGAGTGGGTCTGGTACACGATCTCCGAGCAGTTCCGGAAGCTCAGGCTGACCGGGAAGCGGTTTTCCAAGGAGGCGCTGGGCGCCTGGATTCGCAAACGCGTGCAGCAGCACGACGAGCACGTGCTCCTCGAACCGTTCCGGGAGGATTTCCGGGGCTATGAAGAGCCGAGCGTGGAAGAGGTGCTGGAGGCGGCCCGGCCGTATCTGCCCTGCGATGGAGCGCTCGGCGAGATGGTGCTGAACATCGGCAAGGCGGTGTGCCTGGCGCGAAAGGGCGTGGACGGCATCATCGACATCAGCCCGTTCACCTGCATGAACGGCATCGTTTGCGAGGCCATTTATCCCAGAGTGAGCCGCGACCTCGGCGGCATCCCCATCCGCAATTTCTATTTCGACGGCACGCAGTCGGACCTGGACCGCGATCTCGGCGTTTATTTGGAACTGGCGCGTACCTACCAGCGGAAGAAAAAGCACCAGCGGCCTGCGGCGTGAACTTCAAAGCGTGAAACTGCGCGCGCGGATCTACGAGCGGCTTCTCTCGAATGCGTGAGCGAGACGGAGCATGCCCGCCTCGTCGAAGTGCCGGGTCACGATTTGCATTCCCACCGGCAGCCCTGCAGCCGTCACACCGCACGGCACGCTCATGCACGGGACTCCCGCCAGAGACGCCGTAATGGTGTAGATGTCGGACAGGTACATCTGCATCGGATCGTCCAGCTTCTCACCCAGCTTGAACGCCGGGAACGGCGACACCGGGGTGATGAGCGCATCCACCTCGCGGAATGCCTCGGCGAAATCCCGCGCGATCAGGGCCCGCACCTTCTGCGCCTTCAGGTAGTAGGCGTCGTAGTAGCCGGCCGACAGGACGTAGGTGCCCAGCATGATGCGCCTCTTGCACTCGGCGCCGAACCCCTCGCCCCGGGTGTTGCGGTACATGTCGGCCAGTGTTTCGGAGTCCTTCGACCGGAAGGTATACCGCACGCCGTCGTATCGCGCCAGGTTCGAGCTCGCTTCAGCCGTGCAGATGATGTAGTAAGCGCTGACGGCATACTCGGTGTGCGGCATACTGATCTCGCGCACTTCGCATCCGAGGCGCTTGAAAACTTCCACGCCCTCCAGCACGAGCTCGCTGCTCTCGCCGCTCTGATCTTTGAAGTACTCGCGCGGAAGGCCGATCTTCATGCCCCGCACATCGCCGCCGAGCGCCGCGAGGTAGTCCGGAACCGGCACGGACGCCGAAGTGGAATCGCGCTCGTCGCGGCCGGCGATCACCTGAAACAGCGCGGCGGTGTCGCTCACGTTGCGGGCTAACACGCCGATGTGGTCGAGCGAACTCGCGAACGCGATCAGGCCGTAGCGTGAAACGCGCCCGTACGTCGGAGTGAGACCCACCACGCCGCAGAACGCTGCCGGCTGGCGAACCGACCCGCCCGTGTCCGAACCCAGCGAGGCGACCGCCGTCCCTTGCGCGACCGCGGCGGCAGAGCCTCCGCTGGAGCCGCCCGGCACACGCTCCGGATCCACGGGATTCCTCACCGGGCCGAACGCCGAGGTCTCATTCGACGAGCCCATCGCGAACTCGTCGCAGTTCGCCTTGCCCAGAATGACCGCTCCGGCGGCGTCCAGCCACTCAACCGCGGTGGCGTCGTACGGCGGTATGTAGCCGGCCAGCATCTTTGAGCCGGCGGTCGTCCGCACCCCCTTAGTGAGGATCACGTCCTTAATGGCCACGGGAACGCCGGCGAGCGGGCCGGGATCTTCGCCGCGCGCCAGCTTCTCATCCACGCTGCCCGCAGCCGAGAGCGCGCGCTCGGGGCAGAAGTGCAGGTACGCATTCGTCTTGGGATTTTCGGCTTCGGCGAAGCGCAGAGCTTCGCGCGCCAGCTCCATCGCGCTGAACCGGCGCTTCAACAATCCCTCGCGGATGCCGCTGACCGTGAGCTTCGGAATTTCCATTGCGAGCGTCACCGTTCAATCACCTTGGGAACTTTGAAAAATCCGCTTCCGGCCAAGGGCGCGTTCGCGAGAGCAACCTCGCTGCCCAGCCCCGGGCGCTCGCGATCCTCCCGCAGCGTCTCGGTCTCGCCGGCTTCATAGAGCACCTGGGCCATGGGCTCAACGCCGCTCGTATCGAGTTCGTTCAGCTTCTCGATATAGGTGAGCACCGCGCCGAGATCGGCCGCCATCTTGCGTACTTCGGCCTCGGTCAGCGTCAGATTGGCCAGCTCGGCCACGTACCGGACTTCGTCTTCGCTTAGTTTCATTGAATGCCGTAATTCGCGATTCAGCGGCCCGCCGCTGTCTTTCGCGAAGTCTTATATACCCGCCGCAGTATCGGGTCCTCGATGCCGTCGGCTTCATCGGGAACGGACCGCGCATGCTCCGCCCGCTTCGGCTGGCGGCGAGGAACACCAAGGCGGAACTCGACCGAGTCGACGCTCTCTTCGCCCGCGATCTCCCGCAGCCGGCCCAGGATTTGGCCGCTCATCGTCTCGAGCTGGCTCCGCCAGACCGCGTCCTCCACTTCGACCACGAGGTGCGCGCCCTTTTCCGTTTGGCGAATCGAAACCAGGCGCGTATGCGCGGCGATCCGACGGCCTATCGCCTGCGGCCAAACCGCCCGCAGCAGCTCCTCCGGCGAAAGAGACGCGGCGCCGAGCCGCAATCCGCGTATCAATTTCCCGGCGCGATCCATGGGGGTGAATTGGCTATTCTAGCAGATCGCCGCGCTCAGCCCGCCAGCGCCTGTTTGACCGCCTCCACAAGCCGTGCGGCCGTGTACGGTTTCTGGAGAAAAGCGGCGAAGTGTTCTTTCCCTACGAGCCGTTCGGCCCGCTCCACGTCGTACCCGCTGGTAAGAATGATCTTCACATCGGGGCGCTTTCGGCGAAGCTCGGAAATGATCTCATCGCCTCCGAGCACGGGCATAATCAGATCGAGAAACACGGCGGAAATGTCGCCGGCATTGCTTTCAAAAGCCGCCAGCGCCGACTTGCCGTCGGCGGCCTGCAAGACCCTGTATCCTTGCTGGCTGAGCGCATCGGAGACGAAATGCCGGACTCCCGCGTCGTCATCCACCACGAGGACGGTTTCGGGACAGCGCGCCTCAGCCTCAGACCGGGGCTTTTCCGGCTCCGCCGGGACCGGGCGGTGACCGGCTGCAGGCAGGTTGATCCGGAACGTGCTGCCCTTGCCCGCTTCGCTGTCCACCTCGATGAAACCGCCATAGGAGCGCACAATGCCCGATACCGCCGAAAGGCCGAGGCCGCGGCCCAGAAACTTCGTCGAAAAGAACGGGTCGAAGATCCGGGCCCTGATTGCGCCGTCGATTCCGCTTCCGGAATCGGTCACCTCGATGTAGACGTAGGCGCCCGGCTGCGGCTTCTCCACGCCTTGAGCAACGGTTTGAATCACTCTAGCCTCCGCGGCGTCCAGGCGGCGCAGGCCGGTGGTCAGAGTCACTCTGCCCGGGTTGTTGGAACCGATCGCTTCGGCGCCGTTGATTACCAGGTTCATCGCAATCTGCTGGATCTGGCTGCGATCCGCCCTGACGGCCGGCAAGTCATCGGCCAGCTTCAGGTTCAGCTCGACTTTTTTCGGCATCGGGAATTGCATGAGCTCCGCGATGGCGCGCATCTCGGCTGACACGTCCACGTCCGCAAGGGTGAGCCGGCCCCTGCCCGCGTAGGCGAGCAACTGGCGCGTAAGCTCGGACCCTCTCTCCCCGGCACGGATCACCGCCTCCAGGCGCTGCCTGTCTTCCTCGCGCAGGTTCGGCAGAATGAGGCTGGCATTCCCGATAATCACCGCCAGCAGATTATTGAAGTCGTGAGCGATTCCGCCCGCCAGCAGGCCGATGCTTTCGAGCTTCTGCGTTTGCCGCAAAGCTTCTTCCTGCCTTTTCTGCTCATCGACATCCACACAGATGCCGAACCACTTCACGAGATTTCCCGCCGCGTCGTAGACCGGCTGTGCGTGCCCGCGAAACCACCGGTACACGCCGTCCACCCCGCGCAAGCGGTACTCGACTTCGACGTTGCGCCCTTCCCGGGCCGCCTCCTCCCATTCGGCTCGCGAACGTTCCCAGTCTTCAGGATGCAAAGCCTGCGCCCACCCCTGGCCGGCTGTCTGTTCCGGCGTCAAACCGGTGTACTCGTACCATCTGCGGTTGCAGTAGTCGTTCCCCGCATCGGGCAGCGCCGTGAAAATGATTTCGGGCACGGACTCGGCAAGCAGCCTGTACCATTCTTCGCTTTCCCGCAGGGCGGCCTCGGCGTTTCTGAGGTCGTCTATATCGGTGGAGGTCCCGAACCAGCGGACGATGCGGCCCTCACTGTCGCGCTGAGGTACCGCGCGTATGAGGTGCCAGCGATAGGCTCCGTCCGATGCTCTCCGGAGCCGCAGTTCGGCGTGGTACTCCCGTCCGGTGGTCATCGCCGTTTGCCACAGCTCTGCCACGCGCCCGGCGTCATCCGGGTGGACGAATGCGATCCAGCGGTCTCCCCTGGCCTCCTCCTGCGTGAGACCCAGGTATTCCAGCGCGCGGTCGTTGTGATACTCGACCATGCCATCGGGCGAGGCCGCCCAGACAAGGTGGGGAATTGAGTTCGCGAGAAAACGGAAGTGCTCCTCGCTCCGCCGCAGTTCATCTCGAGCGTATTTCTGCTGCGTGATGTTTTCGATCAATCCGAGTTGATAGATGATCTTCCCGTTCCGGTCCCGGATCACGCCCGCGGTAAGGCGCACCCAGATGCATTCGCCTGACTTGGCAAGGTAGCGTTTCTCGAGTTCGTACCGCGGAATCCGTCCCTCGGACAAAAGGTGAGCCAGCTCGAGGGTACGCTCGATATCGTCCGGATGCGTTATGTCGGAGGTTCTC
Organism: Rhodospirillales bacterium; assembly: GCA_050261015.1. Lineage (GTDB taxonomy): Bacteria > Acidobacteriota > Terriglobia > Bryobacterales > Bryobacteraceae > Fen-330. Next base: position 31,315 of record JBLNCW010000097.1, read on the forward strand.
TTGCCCTCGAGTTCCTCCCGGCTGTAGTCCAGCATCTCGCAAAACGCCCGGTTCACCTGTCGGAATCTAAGGTCCGTGCCCACGATTCCGGCGGCGAGCGGACCCTCCTCGAAGATAAGGCGGAACCGCTCTTCGTTTTCTTTCAGGGCATCTTCAAAGCGCTTCCTTTCCGTGATGTCGCGGTTGACCTGGAGCACTCCGGTTTCGCCGTTCGCATCGGCGACAAGGACCTGGCGGCTTTCGACCACGATGCGCTGTCCGTCCCGCCGGGTCTGCGTCAGTTCCCCGTCCCAGCGCCCGACGCGCCGCAGGGTATCGTCGATCTCGCTTTGCGGGACAGAGGCCTCCGTATTCAAAAGACTCCAGGCGCAGCGGCCCACGGCCTCCGCCGCCGGCCATCCGTAGATCTCCTCGGCTCCGGCGTTCCAGCCCGTAATCAGCCTGCGGGCGTCGATCATAATGATGCAGTCGTGGGAAAGGTTGATCAGCTCCGCTTGCTGGAGAAGGAGACTATGATCGAGTTTGTGTGCGCCGGGGCCCCTCATAAATGAATTCATCTGATAATAGGCGCAGCCGTTAAGCTGGTTCAAGATCTCTGGACGGAGAACAATCGGGCGCGAATTGCCCCGCCGCGGCGCCTGACCTTACCATCGAAGTATGTTGATTTTGGCCTCCCGCTCCCCGCGGCGTCATGAGATTCTCAAACTCGCCGGCATTCCTTTCGTCGCGCGTCCCGCCGAAATCGATGAAGCGCGCCGGGCGGGTGAGGACGCCTGCGCGTACGCGAAGCGCGTGGCCCGGGAAAAGGCCGAAGCCGTCCAGGCTGCGCCCGGCGACCTCGTGCTCGGAGCGGACACCGTGGTGGTGATAGACGGTGAGACGCTGGGCAAACCCAGCGATGCGGCCGACGCCGCCCGTATGCTTCGGATGCTGAGCGGCCGCGAACACATCGTCATCACGGCCATTTGCCTGCTGAACGGCGGCCGCGCCATCGAGGATGCCGAGAAGACGCGCGTCCGCTTCGTGCCGCTCTCAGAGGAAGAAATCCAGGAGTACATCTCCACCGGCGAGCCGATGGACAAGGCCGGCGCATACGCCATCCAGGGCCTCGGTTCGAAGTTCGTCGACCGCGTGGAAGGCTGCTATTTCAACGTGATGGGATTGCCGATCGCTCGTCTCTACCGCCACCTGCGCGGGCGGTAGCCGGACCTACCCCCGCACGCTCGCGGCGGGAATGCGCTTCACCAGGTCCGCCATCTCCTGGCGATTCTCGCTGCCGATCGTGAAGCAGTCGACGCAATCCAGCGAGAGCACGTACTGGAGGCACTCGTCCACGCGGTTGCGGAGCCTGCCCACGCCGAGGATCTTCATGCCGATGACGCCCTTGCCCGCCGCTTTGATTTTCCGCAGAACTGGGACGACAGATTGCGGGTCGGCGTCCATCGCCACGCCGGCGGGGTTGATGCGCGCCAGGCACACCTGCAACCACGGGCTGTCCACCGCCGCCTTCAGCGCTTCCAGCGAGTGGAACGAGGCCCCCTGCGTTTTTACGATGCCTTTCTGGCGCGCTTCCTCGATCACCGCCATGGCGCCCTTCTTCTGCTCCGTCCACTGCGCGTCCATCATGCAGTGCAGCAACAGGATGTCGATGTAGTCCGTATTCAGCTCGCGGCGGAAGCGGTCGAGATCGGCGCGCATCTCCTTTTCCGTCGAGGCGCGGGTCTTGCTCAGGATCGTGACCTTTTCGCGCGGGACACGCTTCAGCCCCTCGCGGAGGTGCGGGTGCGTGCCGTACTGATCGGCCGCGTCCCAGAACGTGATTCCCTGATCGTAGGCGGCCTTGAGCAGGTCGGCCACACCGCTGAGCCCAAGCTTGCGAGTCTGGTTCGAACTGCCGCCATAGCCGTTAGTGCCGGTTCCCATGGCGAGCCGGCTCACCTCGACCTGCGCCGGTCCCAGTTTCACGCGGTCGGAGGCGGACTTCTTCGTGCCGGCGAACAGGTGATGCGGAAAGCGGCCCAGCGCGGCGGCGGCCGCAAGAGGCGTCGTACGGGTCAGGAATTCGCGTCGGAACATTGCACAGGCTCCTCAGCCAACGAAGGTAGCACATCGTGCCCTGTCCGCGAGAGTAAACTCCCCGCGCGCGGCCTCGAAATTTACATCACCGCCCCTTCGAATAGATCTGATCGAAGGTACCCCCGTCATCGAAATGTTTCTTCTGCGCGCTTTGCCATCCGCCAAACATTTCATCCACCGTGAAAAGGGCCACCTCCGGGAATCGGTCTTTGTACTTCGCGAAGACTTCCTTGCTGCGGGGGCGATAGTAGTGCTTCGCCGCGATTTCCTGCCCTTCGGGCGTATAAAGATACTCGAGGTACGCCCGCGCAACTTGAGCGGCGCCGTGCCGGTTGGCCACCTTGTCCACCACGGCAACGGGCGGCTCGGCAAGAATGCTGGTCGAGGGCATCACCACTTCAAACCTGCCTTTGCCGAGTTCGTTGATTGCCAGGTATGCCTCGTTCTCCCAGGACAGGAGCACATCGCCGATCCCGCGCTCGACGAACGTCGTGGTGGCGCCCCGTGCGCCCGAGTCAAGCACCGGCACGTTTTTATAGAGCCTCGCTACGAAGTCCTTCGCCTTGTTCTCGTCTTTTCCGTATTGCCGCAATGCGTAGCCCCAGGCCGCCAAATAGCCCCACCGCGCTGCTCCGGAGGTTTTCGGGTGCGGCGTGATCACGGACACGCCGGGCCGCACGAGGTCGTTCCAATCCTTGATGCGTTTCGGGTTGCCCTGGCGAACCAGAAACACGATGGTCGACGTGTACGGGCTGCTGTTATGCGGCAACCGGGTCTGCCAGTTACGCGGTACCAGGCCGCCCCTTTCGGCGATCGCGTCGATGTCGTACGCCAGCGCCAGTGTCACCACATCGGCCGGCAGGCCGTCGATCACCGCGCGAGCCTGCTTGCCGGAGCCGCCGTGCGACTGCTGGATCGTCACATCCACGCCGGTTTTCTCCTTCCAGTAGCGGCGGAACGCCGCGTTGAACTCCTGGTAAAGCTCCCGCGTTGGATCGTACGAGACGTTCAGCAGCTTTACCGGTTTCTGCCCGAATAAAGAAGCGCTCGCGCCCAAGACCAGCGCGACAACCGCGATTGCACCTCTGCTGTGTAGTTTCATTTTCCTCCCATGAAATCGGAGTCGCTTCAGAATGCCAGTTGAAACCGGCTCAACACGGCCCCTTCGCTCTCCCGGTCGCCGCCGGCTGCGCCGCCCCTGAACTTCGTGTGTTCATAGTCCAGCGAGAGCTTCACGCTCCGGTTGAGATGCCAGTTCACACCCGCCCCCCAGGAGCGCGCGCGGGCTGCCGATTTCGCCGGGTCCGCAAAGCCAAGCGTAAAAGCCTCCGGGTCCACGTTGAGTTGTCCGATTCGCGCCACCAGCTCCAAGGCTCCCCAGGTGCGCCTGCCGATGTCGAAGACCCGCTGCGGCGAGAGCCGTTGAAAGGTCGCCTTCTCCCCGGTCAGCACGTAAGATCCCGCCACCTGCCAGCTCCTGTTCGAAATCACGCTCGTGGTCCCGCCATTTTCCACCGTCTGGTTCGACCGCACGAACTCGGCCAGGAGCCCGAACGGACCGCGATAATAATAAGCCTGCGGGGAAGATCGCCTGCGGTCGCCGGACGCCTTTGCGCCGCTCACGTAAGAAAAGAACGTGGTCTGCGCCGGCGTTTTGAACGATGGCAATGCGCCATCCTGCGTGCCCGAGGAAACAGCGAACCCCAGGCCGAGACCGCTCAGAAACCCGAGCCTTCCCGCGCCCGAAAACGGCGTACCGAAGAGCCGCGCCACGAAATCCTTGCCACTATTGCTGTCTATGTCCACGCTTCCGCCGTCCGGCGTGCCGTTAAACAGGCCAAAGGCGTAGCCCAGCCGCGTTGACACCAGGTTCCCTCCCAGTTGGATTCCAAGGTCGCGGTTCGGAACCAGGTCCGTGGGCAGCCCGCGTTCCACAAACATCGTGTCGCTGCCCGACTGTAGCCGTTCCAGCCCGAATGGCGCCTTGAATTTCCCCGCCCGTATGGCCATTTTCGGGAAATAGCGCAGCTCGAGATAGGCGTCCTGCAGAGCGGCCTTCCCTTCCCCAAAATCAGGTACTACACGGAAACCGATGTGCTTGTACAGAACGCCCTGAAACACCGGGCGGACGCGGCGCAGCAGAAAGGTGTCCACCTGGGTCGCGCCTCTGCCTGTGTACGCCCGGCCATCCGCCTGAAGCAAGCCGCCCGTGTTGAGTTGAAAATCGCCGTCGGCCGACTTGAACCAGAACCCGTCGCCACCAGTGACAGTCTGCGGCGCCTCCCTGGCTCTCAATGCGGCGGATTCCTGGTCCAGCTCTCTCAGCCGGGCCAGCACCCGAACCTGCTGATCCAATTCGTCAACTTTGGCGAGCTTGGAGAGCGCAACCTTCTCCAGGCTCGCCGCCGTCTCCGCGCCGCCGCTCCCTTCCGCTGCCGTCTGGAGCAGCTTTTCAGCCATCCCGAGCGCCTGCTCCAGTTGGCTGATCCTTTCTTCCAGCCTCTTCACTCTTTCTTCCAAATTCTCCGCGGGCGCGCTGCCAACTTGTCCCCACGCCGCAGCGGCGGGGAGCAAAAGGGCACACCACAAGCGTCTGCCTAGGACCATGGTTTTCACCCCTGTTTTCAGCCAGATCAGGTTCGAGGTGTTGCTATCAGTTCCAGTGTAAGGGCACTCTGGCACGGAGTCAACAAGAATCTACGCAATCTCTATAGAGATTAGTATCTATGCATCCTGAAGCCCGTGGGAGGCGTCCGCGAGGGCCTCCACCGGGACCTCGCGCCGCCCCCGGATCCACTCCGGCGCTACTTCCCGCTCTTCGTCGGGACGGTTCATTACGAACGCAGCCACCAGCCGGCCACGCTCCAGCCACCACACGCTGAAGCTGTTCGCTTCAAAGTCGCCGCGCACCACGGCGCGGTCCGCCGGCGCGGTATCTCCCCAGAATTCCCAGGAAAGATCGAAATCGTCGGAAAAGAAGTAGGGGACGTTCTCGAACGGCTCGCGAGAACCCGTCATCACCCTGGCGGCATGTTGGCCCTGTTTCACGGCGTTGTCCCAATGCTCAACGCGGCGGTGCCCGCCGAAGAGCACGTCCCGGTAGTTGGCCACGTCGCCGGCAGCGTAAATGCCGGGAACGCCGGTCTCCAGGAACTCGTTCACTACAATGCCGTTTTCGATCTTCAGGCCGGTGTTCTCGAACACGCCGGTCTCAGGCACGACGCCGATGCCGGCCACCACCAGGTCCGACGGCGCCTGCTTTCCGTTTCCCAGCGAAACGCTCTGGACCCGGCCATTGCCCGAGAAGGCAGTCACGGCCGCATTGGTCTCAAAGCGGACCCCGCGGGCTTCGTAATAGCGGCGGAAATAATCCGACATGGCGGGCGTGAACAGGCGCTTCCAAATGCGGTCTTCAATCATTACCATGGTGGTTTCCAGGCCGCGCTGGGCCAGCACCGAACAAACCTCCATGGCGATGAACCCTCCTCCGATCACCACCGCGCGGCGCGCGCGTTCGCTTTCCGCGCGTATGCGGTGGGAATCGTCAAGCGAGCGCAGGTAGTAAATGCCGGCGAGGTCCGCGCCCGGAACGTCCAGCGTTCGAACCTGCGCGCCGGTGGCGATCAGGAGGTTTTCGAAACGGTACTCTTCGCCGGAGCTCACTGTTACGGCTTTCTGCGCTGGGTGTAGCCGGTCCACCACCGTGTCCAGCCGGACCTCGATGCCATGCTCGCCGTAAAACTCCGGCGCGGCGATCAGAATATCCTTTTCCGTCTCGCGGCCGGCAAGAAAACCTTTTGAGAGCGGCGGGCGCTCGTATGGCAGCGCGTTGTCCGCGGAAATGATCCCCAGTTCGCCCGGCTTGATTCCGGCTTCGACGAAAGCCTTGGCCGCGTACCCGGCGACCATACCGCCTCCCAGGATCAGGTACTTGAACGATGGCATTTTCAACTGGCTCCTCTAAGTGGTCTTGCTACTAGAGTAGCCGACGGCGCGCGGGCACGCCTGATATTATCTGTCTATGCCAGACGCTCTCTCCCGCCGCGGCTTTCTTTCCCTGACCGCCGCTGCATCCGTGCCAGTGCAAGCGGCCGCCGGGGACAAATCGGTCGTCTCCCTGGTTGCCGGCGATGACCGGCGCAAAAACGTCTACAACGCACTCCTGGAGATCGACGACCAGATTCGCCCGGCTGTGAAACGCAAGAAGTACGTTCTCATCAAGCCAAACTGCGTGGCGGTGAAGAATCAGCTCGGATCCACGCACGCGGACGCGCTGCGTGGCATTCTCGATTACCTCGCGCCGCGGTTTAAAGGGCCGGTCGTGATCGCAGAATCCTCCCGCGACGAGACCTGGGATGCGTACGAGAACTTCTACTACAACCGCGTGGTATCCGAGTATCGCGCGCAGAAGATCAAGCTGATCGATTTGAACGAGGAGGAGCGCTACGAGGCGTTCGAGGTGCTGGACCGCAACGTTCATATGGCGCAGGTGCGGCTGGCCGCCCGGCTGATGGATCCCGACGCTTTCGTGCTCGGCTCGGCCATTCTCAAGAGCCATGACGCGGTGGTGGCCACGCTATCGGTGAAGAACCTTGTGATGGCGGCGCCACTTCACAGCCCACGCAAATCGGCCGAAAAATGGCACGACAAATCGAAATACCACGCGGGCTTCCGCCAGATGCACATGAACATCCTGCTGACTGCGAAAAAGCTCCGGCCGTTCTGGGGCGCCACCGTGATCGACGGCTATGAGGGCATGGAAGGCGACGGCCCGCTGAACGGAACGCCGGTCGCCTCACGCCTCGCCATCGCATCGACGGACCTGGTCGCGGCCGACCGGGTCGGCGTGGAAGTAATGGGCGTGAACCCGGAGTGGCCGGGCTATCTGAATTACTGCGCGCGCGCGGGCCTCGGCCAATACGATCTCGCGAAAATCGAGCTGCGCGGAGGCGTCGCGCCGGCGGCCGTCACAAAGACATACCGTCTTCACAAGGCCATAGACCGGCAGTTGGAATGGATGCGGCCGCTGCCGAACCGTACTTGACCCGGGCCAGCAGCGGCCCATGCTCATCCGGATTGCGTTTCCGCCGCTACCTCCCCAAGAACTTGTCCAGCTTGTCCGCCTCACGCTCGGCCTGGTCCAGGTACTTTTTCGTGGCGGCGAGGTCCTGGCGCTTCAGGGCGGCCTCGGACTCGTCGAGCAAAAACTCCATGCGCTTCCAGGCGGTCGTGATGTCCACGCGCATGCCGACTCCCATCCGCTGCTGTTGTTGTTGCAGGTTTTTGAGAGAGGCGATCAACGCGTTCGCGCGGGTGCCGAGCATTCCCAATCGTTCCCGGGCGCTCTCCAGGGCCTCAGGGTCGATTGTGGGGACGATCGCCTGTGGCGGAATTTGGGGCGCGCCCTGTTGGGCCTGGACCGGTTGGGACACCGTGGCCGGCGAAGGAGCCGGCTCGCTTGCCGGAGCGGACGCTCGGGGCGCCCGCGCCGCGGGTTTCGCCGCCGGCTCGGCCTGCCTGACCGGTTGAGGGGCGGATTCGGCCGCTGCAGGCTGTGACACCGGTTCGGCTATGGAAGGCTGCGTTTCAGCGGCAGCCGTTTCAGCGGCGGGCGGCGCTTCCGCCGAAGGCTGCGGCTCCTGCTGCTCAATCGCCGCCACCGGCGGCTCAGCGCTGCCCGCCCGCGTCCGGTACCACTTCGGCAACTGAATGGCCGCGACGGCCAGCACCGCCACCGCGACCAGCGCGCCCAAGCCCATCCACAATCCGCGATGGCTCCTCGCGGCCGCGGCGGGCGGTGGAGGCTGAGGCTGAGGCGGAGCGGCGGGCGCTTCCGGCGGCGCCACTGCCTGCGTCGGGATGGGCGGCGCTGGCTGCGTCGGAATGAAGGTCGGCGAAGGCGCTGCGGGCGCCACGTAGGCCGCCGGCTTCCAGTCCGGCGGTGGAATGAGCCCCTGCTTCACGGTCTCCAAAGCGTTGCGAAACGCCTGGGCGGTCTGGAAGCGCTGTTCCGGATCCTTCTGGATCGCGGTCATGATGATTTCGTTCAGCGACGAAGGCAAGGTCGGGTCCACCTGAAGCGGCGGCGCCGGCTGCTGCTCCAGGTGCGCGACCATGATCGAGTAATCGCTGTCGCCCTTGAAAGGCCGCGTCCCGGTCACGAGTTCGTACAGAGACACGCCGATCGAGTACAGATCCGACCGCCCGTCGATCGTTTGGCTCCCCTTTACCTGCTCGGGCGACATGTAGTACAGCGAGCCGAGGGTGGTGCCTGTCATAGTGAGCTTGCGGTCGGCCATCGCCTTGGCGATGCCGAAGTCCATCAGCTTCACCTGGCCCTCGGCCGTCACCATCATGTTGGCGGGCTTGATGTCGCGGTGAACGATGCCGCGCTCGTGCGCGTACCCGAGGGCCGAAAGCGCCTGGGAGATCGCGTCCACCGCTTCCCAGACCGTGATCGGGCCCTCGCGCAGCCGGTCCTCCAGAGTACGGCCTTCGACGTACTCCATGATCATGAGGAGCTGGTTATCCTGCCGCAGCGCGGTATGAAGCGCGGCGATGTTGGGATGGTTCAGGCTGGCCAGCGTCTTGATTTCGCGGATAAAACGGTCAGCCAGTTCAGGAGCTTCAGCCAGGTTCGGCAGGAGCACCTTCATGGCCTCGATGCGGTCCGAAATGACGTTCCGCACCTTGTAGACCTTTCCCATGCCTCCCGCGCCGAGTACTCCGGCGACCTGGTAATCGCCGATGGTATCGCCGATATTGAATGCCATATCGATTGCCGCCTATTGGTTGCGGACCACGTCGCCGACCTTGGCCGGCGTGCTGCCGGTGTAATTCCCGACGGAGGAGCCTTCGTCCACCTCGGTGATCACAACCTCGCCCAGCGTGTCTTCAATGCTTCTGAGAATTTTGCCCGAAGCCGGGTCGCGCACCTCGCGCACCTTGCGGCGGACGGAAAACCGGTCGCCCACTTTTACGCCCGCCCTGCTGCCGATGTTCAGAACCAGGACTCCGCCGGTGGCGTCTGCCACAAGCCCTTCGATCTTGACCGCCCTGGTGGGCAGCCGCGCGGCGCTCTGATCGAGCTGTGTGCAGAGTTGCCCGACCGCCGCGTTCACCGCTTCGCCGATGATCGTGTTGGCGAAGTTGGCGCTGCGCATATCCACCGCGCCGCCCGCGGCAACCGACCCGCCGCCCGCACCGAGCAGCGCAGTGCCGGACCGCTTCGACTCCCCGACGCCTCTGGCCGTGGCCAGAATCTCGGCCGTATCGGTGTTGATCATCCGGGCGTTGATGCCGACCACCGCCTTCGACTCGTTCCGCCGAACACCGCCCAGCCCGAAGCGGCCCCCGATGCGATCCACTGCGCCGCCCGCGACTCCGGTGCTCTTGTCGTCCCGCCCGAACTGGGTGATGCTGCCCAGAATGATGGCGTCCACGCCCAGAATGCGGCCGATCTTGGCTGCCGTGTTGGCGTCGGCGCGGTCGCTGTTCGAAAAATTCTGCTCGGCTAAAATCTTATCCAGTGCGTTCCGCTCGACCACCGTGTACTGGCCGCCGTTGACCAGTTTCTCAACAACCAGCTCTGAAATTCCTTTTCCTATGTCCGCGTCGGTACCGAAAATAGCCTGAACGCTGCTGCGCACCGTGGCGTATTCAAAATCGAGCACGGCGACGCGTTTCTTCTGTGCGGCCGCATTGAGGGCCAAAACCATCGTCAAAATGAACGGGATAATCAGTCGGCGCATTGCCTCCTCCATGAATGTCTTGTTTGCGAATTACGTTTGCGGAAAGCTGCACAACTACATCAGTTCGTGATCTTGTCCTTGCGAGTGACGAGTCTTCCCGGCGCCTCAAACCGCAGGATGACGTTCGGGTCTTCGTCTTCGAGCAGCCAGGCCGTTACCGGTCCGAAGAACTCCGCCAGTTCTTCCTCCTTGCAGGTCGGTAAGAACGTGCGGAGCACGCGCGGGTCGTAGTAACGAAAATACAGAGCCTTGGCATTGCTGTCATAGACTACCAAAAATTTACGAAGATGTTTGCGGAAGGTTGCAAAATCCGCCGGCGTCACGGCGAACACACCCCAGTGCTTGCCCCAGCCTTCCTTGAACACCCACTCGGTGAACTCGGAACCGGATTCGAGCCGGACCAGATAGGGCGCCGCTTCGGCGAGGTCCGGCTGGATCTCCCCGCTGTAGAGGCATTGGAACTGGGGGCGCACCGCCCCGTAGAGCTTATCGAGCAAATCGGGAACCGACGCGCCGTCGAGCACGGCGTAGGCGTTCAAGCCGTCCCCTTTGAACAGAAACGGGCTGACCGCTTCCAAAACCTTATCCATGGTCATTCATCTTTCCGGCTGACCGCACGGGCCAGGCTATTCCCGCGCGCAAACCTCGCAGAAGGGCGCCCCGCTCTGCGCCGCCTGCCTGAGCGCTGTGGCCGCCGGACTGTATTGCGCCGGTCTGGGCGGGCGCGGCGGCGGAGGCGGCGGGGCAACCTGGGTCGCTTCTCCCGGCTTAACTTCTTCGGGCGCATCCGGCGCGGTCGGACTCGCGCCCGATCCGCTTCCGGCCGACCCGCCGCTGTTGATCATCACCATGGTGCCCTTGATGAACACCCCGCCGGGATTGATATCGACAAAATTCCCCCCCACCTTGATGGTGAGCTGGGTGCCGGCTTCAATCACCACCTTCATGCCGCCCTTCAGGTGGATCTCATTTCCGGCCGAGCACGCCCATTTCCCGCGCACTCCTTCGTCCAGATCGGCGCCGGCGCTGAGCGACATATTGCCGTCCACCTTCTGCTTGAAGTCGCCCACTACATGGATATTGCGGTCTCCCTGGGTCTTTTCGAACTGAATACCCTTGATCAGGTGATGGCTGTCCCGGCCGATGGTTTCGCGCCGGTTGTTGTCGACCAACATGTCGAGGTCGCGGGCGGCGTGGACGTAAAAAAGCTCGGAACCCTTTGTGTCGTCCAGACGGATCTCGTTGGAGTTTCCCCCGCCCTTGGAGCTGCAGGATTTGAACCCCGAGACCACCTGTTTGTCGGGCAGGCTGTAAGGCGGCGTCTGCACGGCGTTATAAACGGTTCCGGTCACCAGCGGCCGGTCCGGATCGCCTTCGAGGAAACTGACCACCACCTCCTGGCCGATCCGAGGGATGACAATTCCGCCCCATCCCTTGCCGGCCCACGGCTGCGCCACCCGCACCCAGCAGGAACTGTTTTCGTTCCTCTGGCCGACCCGGTCCCAGTGGAATTGCACCTTGATGCGGCCGTACTTATCCGTGTAGACTTCCTCGCCCGACGGCCCCGCGACCACGGCCGTCTGCGAGCCATGAATCACGGGCTTGGGCGTGACGCGCGGCGGGCGGAACTGCACCGAAGATAAAATCGCGGTGAACTGGTTTCGATAAGTGGCGCTCGTGGCGCTCCCGGCTCCGGAATAAAAGCCTCCTTCCTGGGCGCTGTGGGTGACCGAAGTGAGCAGGTAGGTCGCGTTCTGGTCGCGGCGTTCATGTCCAAACAACTCGAACTTATACCCGGAAGCGAATGAGCGGCAATCACTTTCTCCACTGAAGACCGTGTGCGCCGCCTCCTCGGCTTCGATGCGCAGCTTGGCCAGAGCGTCCCCTTTGTCCCGGTTCCCGTACTCGCCCGGATAATCGTACATTTCGAAGCGGTGGTTGCCGGCCTGGTTGATGTGGCTTGCGATACCCGCCTCCAGACTTGTTGTGGGGGTTTCGAAATTGTAGTCCGTGAGGGTGATTTTCCCGCTGCGGAACTGTTGGTCCTGCTTCCAGGAGAACACTACGTCCTCCTCGCGCGCCACAGCTCCCACGTTCCGCTCGAACATGACCCTCGATTGCCCCGGGCAGGGCTTATGGACGGAGGGGTTGTCGGCGAGGATCAGGGTGTGTTTGCCGTTCTCGTGCCTGAAAAAGTAATAAATACCTTCCTGCTCAAATAGTCGCGAGAGGAAATTGAAAGCTGTTTCCCGGTACTGGACACAGTATTCCCACTTCGCGTAATGGCCGCGCAACTGAGACTCGTAGTCCGTGAACCCGAAGTACTTGAAAATTTCCTCGGCAATTTCGGGAACGGACTTGTTCTGGAAAATCCGGCAATCCGTCGTGCGGGTGAGGAACCAAAGCCACGGGACGACTTCCGCCTCGTAGCGAGTAAATCTTTCTTCTCCAGGAAGTTGGGAGAATCTACTGATGTAACCGTTGAAGTACCGCTCCTGGCTCGTCTCGGCCAGCCGCACCGCGAAACTGACGTTCTGACCCACCAGCTCATCGAAGTTCACGGCCGGGTCTTCGGACAGCAGGTCCAGATGGAAGTGGAAGAGCTGCGAAAGGCCTTCGTGTCCCCTGAAGGCGCGCAGCAGGAACTTGTTTTCCCCCAGAGGGGTCTGGAGGTTCAGAAACCGGCCGCTTTCAACCCAAAGCATATACCCTCACCCGATAATCACGGTTGGACACCCCATCGTGATCTTGTTGGGAGGCCCGATTGCTTCAAGGATCTCATCGCCCTGCCTGCACGCCGGCAAGTTGTCGATCATTACCGTAGTCGATCCGGTAATGACGACTCCGGGGCCGTGCGGCGGAACCGGCAACGGCTGCATGCATTGATGGATGTCCGCCCCGCCGGCCGCGCTGGAAATGGCAGAGGCCATGGCGGCCGCGCACGCAGCCTTAGTGGCCTCCTCTGCGGCTTTGGCCGCTGGGGCCCCTGGCGTGCCTGCAGCGGCCAAGGATGCCGCTTCGGCGGCCTGAATCGTCGCGTCAGAGGCCTGCTTGGCGGCCTTCAGCGCCGCCGCAGCCGCGGCCGGAACCCCGCGCCAGGCGGGCAGGAAGCCAATCAGGGTGGTGGGGCTGCCAGGGCCCGGCCCCAACGTGGGCGGCGCCGGGTGCGCAACCATATCCGTCACTCTGGCTGCTGGAGGCATAGATCGTCTCCCCGTTCCCTACGCATAAACGAACTGGCCATCAGGAGCGACCGTAACCCGGACCGAAGTCACTTTCTGCCCCTGGGCCATCCACCCGAGCAACTGCCGCGAGATTTCCGGTAGCAGCGTGTTCGTCAGGATGTTGTCCACGTTCCGCGCGCCGCTCTCCACCTCGGTGCAGCGGCTCGCCACTTCATTGATCAAATCGTCGCCGTAGATCAATTCGATTTTGTGGTTCTCCATCAACCGCTTGCGAATCTTACCGAGCTTCAGGCCGACAATCTTCTTCAGTGCCTCGTCCCGAACCGGATAGTACGGAATAATCACCAGCCGGCCGAGGAAAGCGGGCTTGAAAATTTTATTCAGCTCCGGCTTGAGAGCCTTGACGAGCGCCTCCGGACCCGGCATGGTCTCGGGGTCTGCGCACAGCTTCATAAACGTATCCGTTGCAGCATTTGTGGTCAAAATGATGATGTTGTTCTTGAAGTCGATTTCCCTGCCCTCGCCGTCCTCCATCACGCCTTTGTCGAAAACCTGGTAGAAGAGCTCGAGCACATCGGGGTGGGCTTTCTCGACTTCATCCAACAGCACCACCGAATACGGGCGGCGGCGCACCGCTTCGGTCAGAACGCCGCCTTCGCCATAGCCCACGTATCCGGGAGGCGAGCCCTTCAGCGTGGAGACCGTATGGGCTTCCTGGAACTCCGACATGTTGATGGTGATCAGGTTGCGCTCGCCGCCGTAGAGCTGATCGGAAAGAGTCAGCGCCGTTTCGGTCTTGCCGACGCCGCTTGGCCCCACAAGCATGAAGACGCCGACCGGCTTGTTGGGGTCGTCCAGCCGCGCGCGCGAGGTGATAATACGCTGGGCGATCAGTTCGAGCGCATGGTCCTGGCCAATCACCCTCTGCTTGAGGATGTTGCTCAGCTCCAGGACGGACTTGATCTCGTCCTTCACCATTTTCCCGACCGGGATTCCGGTCCAGCCGGAGATCACCTCGCCGACGATGTTGCTGTCCACGCAGACCTGTACGAGGGGGGCCTGCCCTTGCAGCGCAGCCAGCTCCAGGTTGAGCTTGTCGAGTTCGGCGCGCAGCGCGGCCGGATCGAGCGCGGGCTGCGCGGCGGCTCCGTCGCCTCCGGCAGGCTGAGCGGGAGGCTGGCCGGTTTCGATCTGGGTGCGCAGTTCGCGGATACGGGTCACCAGAGCGATCTCCTTGTCGAACCGCGCCTGCAACTCCGCCAGCCGCGCCTGGACCTTTTCCTTGCGGGCTGCAATCTCGGCGAGGCGCTCGCCGTGGTCTTCGCCGAGTTTGGCTTCGCGCTGGAGGATCGACTCCTGCACGTTCAAGTCGTCAAGCTCGCGGGTGGCGTCCTCGATCACCGGCGGAACCGAGTTCTGGCCGAGCGCGAGGCGGGCGCAGGCGGTATCGAGAACACTGACGGCCTTATCCGGGAGCTGCCTGCCGGCCAGGTAGCGATGGGAGAGCTTCACGGCGGCGTTGACGGCATCGTCCAGGATCCGCACTTTGTGGTGCTTCTCGAGCGACGGCACCACGCCGCGCAGCATAATCTTGCAGACCTCCTCGGACGGCTCGTCCACCTTGACCACCTGAAAGCGCCGGGCCAACGCGGCGTCCTTCTCGAAGTACTTCTTGTACTCGGACCACGTGGTAGCCGCGATGGTGCGCAGTTCCCCGCGGGCGAGTGCGGGCTTGAGCAACTGCCCGGCGTCGTTCTGTCCGGCCTGCCCGCCGGCGCCGATCATAGTGTGGGCTTCGTCGATAAACAGGATGATGGGCGTCGGCGATGCCTTCACTTCCTCGATCAGGCCCTTCAGCCGGTTCTCGAACTCGCCTTTGACGCCCGCGCCCGCCTGCAGCAGCGCAAGGTCGAGCGAGCGGACGGAGACGCCGCGCAGCGGCGGCGGCACGTCGCCCTTGGCCACCCGCTGGGCGAACCCTTCGACAACGGCGCTCTTGCCGACGCCGGCCTCGCCGGTGAGGATCGGGTTGTTCTGGCGGCGCCGCATTAGGATATCGATCATCTGGCGGATCTCATGATCGCGGCCGAGCACGGGGTCGAGCTTGCCTGCCCTGGCGCGCTCGGTCAAGTCGAGCGTGAACTGGTCGAGGTTGGAAGTCTTGCGGCCCGCTTTGCGCGGTCCGCCGGCCAGCGGAGCGGCTACTTCGGCGGTGGCGGTAACGGCGTCCTCGTGCGAACCGGAGACGATGGCGAGGAAATCCTTCCGCAGAGAGTCGACCTGGATTTTCTGGAATTCCTTCGGACTGATTTCGCGCATCAGGCGAGCGAGGTCCTCGTTAACGGCGAGGGCGAGGATTGTGAAGCCGCTCCGAATCTGGCCGGCGCCGAAATCGATAGAGCCGATGGCCCATGCTTCTTTGAAAGCGTTGATCAGTGTGGGGCTGAAGGCGGGAGTGCGGGCGTTGCCGCGTTTCAGTTTATCGAGGCTGCGGGTCACTTCGGCGGCCAGGCGAGAGGGATCGATGCCGAAGTGCCGCGCGATCCGGGCCATATCGCCGTCGGTCTGGTCGAGCAGCTTGAGAAGATAGTGCTCCACCTCGATGTTGTAGTTGGTACGCGAAACGCAAAGCCCGGCAGCGGCCTCAAGCGCGTTACGCGTGGGGTCGTTCAGTTTCCCGATCAGGGACTTCAGATTAACGCTCATGAGAATTCCTCCAAGAAAAGGTGGAAGGCGGAACGCAATCGCCACATGACCGGCATCCTTCGGCGATCCGCGATTTAGGATCCACGCTCATTCGTCACAGCTCCAAAACCGTATCCCCCGGGTCGCGCCCCATTGGGGCGGACTTCACCCAACTCGTCCAGCCGAGCTGCGGGCCGCCTGCATCTTCCCTGCCCAGTTCGCAGGGCGGGACTTCGCCGCGTTCGAGCACGAGCCGGACCTCGAAATCGAACTCGTTTCCGGAAAAGAACCTGGTCAAAGCCCGAAGCGGCTCGAACGCCGTCCCGGTGGGCAGGAAATCCAGATAGCGCTCCATGGTCAGGGGGCCGAGCACGATGCGCACTCGCGACTGCTCGTCCCAGACCTCATCGCCGACAACGGCGCCGATGCCAACACGCTCGGAGTCGCCCGGAGCGTCGCGGTCCATGCAGCACTGCATGTCCGGAGACAGGCGGTACCACGCGCCAGCGAACTGCTCGATCGCCACCGGCACTTCGAAGTAGTCTTCGAGCAAGCGGCGGAGCACCACCGCCGAGCGCGGGCGCTGTGAGAGCAGCCCGGCGTAGTACATCAGCGAGTAGTCGGAAATCGCCTGGCGGTTCTGGAGGCCCTCGGTGCCGAGCCCGATGAAATCCAGCAGGTGGCGGGAGACCTGGTCGCGTCCGCTGCGTTCGTATTCAATGCCGAAACGGTACTTCTCCCAGGCCTGGTAGAACAGCGACACCATGCGGTGGTTGAAGATGTCCAAAAAGTCCCGCATTGCGGTGTCGCGGGCGCGGACGCGCTCGGCCACCAGTTGGGTGTAGTACAGCGGTAGAAGGCCCTCAGGGCCCGTCAGGCCCATGAAGTTCACCCGCATAAGGGGCGGTTCACCGTTTCGGGGTTCAATGGACTGGATCTCGCTGGCGGGGAACGCAAGCGAACTCGCGGCGCCGAAACGCACCACTTCCGTCTGCGGCTTCGCAAACCGCCCTACCGGCGTGCGCCCGCGCGAAAAGCGCTCCAGGAGTCTCACCGCCTGAAAGAACTCGAAGCGGTACGGCTCCTCCATCAGTTCCTGCTCGAGCGTGCGAGTTGTCAGAGCAAGATCGCTTCCCCCGCTCTCGGCGGCCATGCTTTTAACACCTCTTTCCGCTGTTTAGTCCTGGCTACCAGCCGGCTGAAACTGTTCAGCGACACATACAATCCGAGAAAGTGCTCCAGCACGCTGGCGAACAGGTACACGCCTCCGCCAACGAACTTGTCCTCATCGAACAGCACCTCCACCTCGGTGCCGCGGACGAATGCGATGCCGTTCTCTGAAACCACGCGAGCGAAATGCTTGCGGCTGCTCAGTTCCGAGATACCGTCGATCTGCTTTTCCAGGTAGGTGGAATCGGTGAAATTGTAAAGGCGCAGGATCTCCTGCAACGCCTGTTTGCCTTCGCTCACCAGGGACAGGTAGTTGAGCGAAAGCTGCGAGATCAGCCTCCAGAGCGCGCCCTTGCCGGCGGGAGCGCGCAGCGTCGGAGTCGGCTTCTTCAGCGTCACGATGCGCCGGATGCTGGGCATGCCCTCCAGTTCGAAATCGCCCGCCTCGCTGCCGAAGGGGAGGCGCGAGGGCAAGTCGCGATTCGTGCAAAGGCAGCGCACAGTCAGGGTCTCGACGTTGGCCTTGACCGAACGGCCGGAGAGGTCAACCAGCGAGAGATACACATCCGTGCCCTCGTCGCCGCGCCGCGTCGAGGGCCGCCGGGTCGAGTGCCAGAAGACCTGCTTCCGGTCGCGCGCCATCGCGTGCCGGTAGGAATAGAACGGATCGAACCTGGTGACTTCCTGGGTCTGCGGATTGGCGCTGACAACTTCCTCGATGGAGAAGACCTCGAGCGCGTGCCTCCTGCGCACATCGGGAATCACCGGGTATTCATGGCGCAACTGGTCAATGAGGATCGGCTCGGCGGTGTGGTTGAAAAGGTTGATAATCGGCGAGCAGTCCGGGCGAAGCGTTTTTTCCGAAACGCCGAGCTCGAGCATCTGCTGGCGATCTTCGCGTTCAAATTTCGAGATGAGGAAGATCAGCTCGGCCCGGTCCTGAAAGCCGGTGGCGGCAAGCTGCTCCAGGCCGTTCAACTCAATAAAGAAGAATATTTCCGGAAGCGCGAAGTATTCCTGGAGCAGGCGGTAGCCAATGAACGAGCGGCGGGAATACGGCAGCACCGCCTCATCCTCGGCAAACCCGACCGGGCGCAGGCCGGAGGGCGGCAACTGGGTGGTGCGCTGGGGGCGCGCCGGATCGCGGGCCACGATCTGCACGCAGTTGTTCAGCAGCAGCTCGTAGAGCGTGTGAACCAGATTGCTCTCGCCGTTCAAATAGAAGCGCAGCGAGCGCATCTGGAGCTTGTCGAACGTTACGTCGCTCAAGCATTTCAGCTCCACGCGCAGAGCCGCGACCGAATCGGTGGCTTTCAGAGGGGGCTGGAGGCGGTCCGGCGTTCCCCACTGCGCTTCGGCCACGCGCACGGGCCAGATCGTAGTGTCATAGCAGGTGCGAAAGCGGCAGGGCACGCCGTCGACAGGCCGCGAGTACAGCAGCGAATCGCGCGGGATTTTAAAACCGGTGGTGAGTTTTCCCTGCTCGGGATCCAGGTGAAATTCCACCACCGACATCGACGGGATGGGCCGTATGTAGTGCGGGTAAAGGATGCCGAGCAGCGCCTCCGTGATCTCCGGGAATTCGTCGTCGATCTTCAAATGGACGCGGCCGGCCAGGAACGCGAAGGCTTCGATCAGGCGCTCGACGTGGGGGTCTTCGCAGCGGTCAGGCTCCAGCAAAAGGCGCGAGGCGATCTTCGGGTACTTCTCGGCAAACTCCGCCCCCATCTGGCGAAGAAACGTCAGTTCGCGTTCATAGTAGTCGAGGAGTTCGTCTCGCATAGCCGAATCCGGGGTCAATCCCCTCTGACCTCGTACTCTCCTTTCGTGAGTTCGAGCACCGTGTCGAAGGTGACGCGCTCCGGCGCGGGATCAATCAGCAGCATGCCGTGGATCTGAAACCGCAGGATGCGCGTGTTCGCCGCCGCCGGCTCCATCGTCACCCGCACGCCCGCGATCCGCGGCTCGAACGCACTCACGGTGGTCTCAAGCATCCACAAGAGCCGGTTCTGGTCCTGGACCGAGTGGACACGGAGCGAGGAAATATCCGGCAGGCCGTAGTTGAACAGCGAATTCCGGAGCTCGGATTTTCCGTCCTCGACCGCTTCCAGGCTGCGCCGGGTGTTCAGCAGCCACTCGAGATCGCGGCGCAGGGCGTCTTTAAGCCGCCGCAGGGAATGAGCCCGGCTCTGGGGAGAGTCGGCGCGGAGGTTGGGTTCCAGATCGATCAGGCGGTCAAGAACGGAGAGCGTGACATTCGGTTCCGGCTCATAGCGCGCCATAGGTTATCTCGACATCGCCAGGGCCTGCACAGGATCCAGACGGCAAATCCGGTCGTAGATCTTCTGTTTTTCCTCCGCGCTGAACTCCATTTGGTTCATGCAGCGGAACAGAAGTACCAGCGGTTGCGAAAGCATGTCCGGCGCCTCCCAGGTTTCCAGGCCCCGCTGCTCGATCTCCTTGACGATCTGGTCGAGGATCGGGTAAGCGATGCTTGTGTGCCCGGCCGCCAGGCAGATCTGGGCCAACTGAACGCGCCGTCGGAACCGCGCGCGTGCTGAGGGTTCCTGGGCGGCTTCGCGCGCGAGCAGGTCGATGGCTTCCTGCGTGCGCCCCGAGCGCATCGCTTCCATCGCGATATCGAAGGCATCGCGGGCCTTCTCACCCGTTCCGTCACCCGACTCCTCTTCCTCCGGCTCGGGCGCGGGCGGCATGAAGCTTGCCTCCGGCGCCGCGGCGGGGCGATTGACGAACTCGGCGAGCCAGGTTTTGGTCTCCGCATTGGCGGTGGGGGTATCGTCGAGCAGCGTCATATCCGGCAACTGGGGATAGTCGGCCAGCAACTCGCGCAGGCTCGCTCGGATGGCGGCAGCCGCGGCATAGTATCCGATCTCCTCGCAGGCGCGGACGGCGTAGCGCTGCACATCGAGCCAGCCGCGCCCGCACGACATGCCGGCCGCGGTCTCCGCCGTCTCCAGGGCCTGGGCCCAATCCCCCTCCGTTGCGAATCGCTTCAGGTTCTGGCGGATCTCCGTGGGCGGCGCTTCCAGCAGCGACGCGTCCACCTCCGTGCCTCCGGCGCGCAGCTCCCCCCAGCGGATGGCGCGGAGAAGCATGTAGGGCACCGGGCTGTAATAATCGTTCTGGCGGAACCAGCGGGCTACGGCCACCACCCTTTCGATGGCGTCATCGCGGTCCACGGGCTCCGGCGCGAGCGGCCCTTTCGGCCGTGCCGCAACCCGCGCGGGCGCGGCGGCCTCCTCCTCGACCGCGACGGCCGCCGTGGCCGCCTCTTCCGCCTCTCCCCAGGAGGACCACGAGGAGCTCGACTCCGAGGAAGACTCCGCCTCAGCCGCCGCTTCCGGCGCCTGGGGCGCTTTCTTAGCCAGCAGAATGCGAACGACCTGCTTCAGTTCCTCGAGTGTCTGGCGAAGCCCGCCGAAGCTCGGGGCGTAATCGCCGAACCTTTCCTGGCAAAGGGAGTCCAACTGCTCGAGCACTTCCAGGCAGCCGTCCAATTGCTCCGCCCACTGCTCGTAAGCGGAGCGGGGCGTTTCATCGCAAGCCTCGTCGAATTCCTCTGGCGTGAGCTTGCCTTCGGCGATGGCGTCGGCGCGGGCCTGGGCTTTGACTTCGTTGCCCTCGGCATCGGCCTCAGAGGGCACGGACCGGGATTCTTTGTACTTCAGCCAGTTATAGCCGCTGCGTGTGAGGGGAACGCTGCGAAGGGGGGTATCAAGCCGGGAGCCGATCCACTCGAGGGGCATTGCCCGCAGCTCCGCGTCGCCGTCCTCAAGTTCCGGGTACAGGTTGTCCCAGTATTGCTCAATCAGGCCGCGGGCGAGTTCGAGGCCGTCCTTGAGCCCTGAAAATCCTTCCCGGCGGATCAGGGCCTCGGTGAGCCAGGCGGCCAACTGAAGGTCCTTGCTTTTCTTGGCGATCGCTTCGCTGCAGAGCTTGATAACCAGGGGCCAGTCGGCTTTCTTACGTTCGCGCTGCCATTCTCCCTGCTCGATCTCCTCCTCTTCGCGCCGGGCTTCCTTTATCTGGTCATAGATAGCGGCATAGCGCAGGCTATCCCCGCTCGGATTGTCTCCAGGAATCGGGTTTAACAAATCGTCGCGCAATGGCATTGTTTGGAAGTCTGTGCCTCTACTCCACGCCTTTGGCAGCGGCAGCCTGAATCTTCAGGCTGCGTACTTCAAGCAGCGGGATCTCCTCTCCGTCCACGGCCAGCATTTTCTGCCCGTAGGGGATCTCGCCGTCCCAGACCGTGGCGCGCCCCAGACGAACGGCATCGTCGGGGTGGCCCCAGGTAAGGGGGCAAAGAGCCGGGATCAGCACTTCGCCCAGTTCCGTTCCCTTGAAGCCGGGACCGGTTCGCAGCACAGCCGGAATCCAGAGCAGGTCGCGCAGGCGGCGCGGCGGTTGGATCTCCAGGGAGGCAACGTGGGCGAAGGGGATCCACAAGTACGTGCCGGCGGCGAAGGTCTCCAGCCGCGCCCCGATGCGGGGATCGGCGTCGGATAAAGATTTGAAAGGCCGGCCGTTCAGTGTACCTGAAAAGGGAGTGCGCTCTTCACTGCGCGAGTACTCCTCTTTCTCAAACGTCTCCTGGCGCGCCCTTTCGGCTGCAAGGACGCCTCGATAGAGCAGCGCGCCCAGTTCACTCGCAGGTCCGCCCTGGGCCAGCACGTGGAGATGCTTTTCCGCGCGATAGTAGTCGCCCGCAAAGCACAACAGCTCAAAGAGGAACGTGCGGCGCTTCGCGTCTTCGGGGTGATCGCGGATTTCCGCACTCACGGACTGCACGGCCTCGGTGAGCTTGCCCGCCCGATACAGTTCGGTGGCGTTCATAAGAAGCTCCCAGACAGGTTGCAAGAGGGGCGGATTGCAGGCGGCGCCTCAGGCAGCCCACAACCCGCAACCAGCAGGTGGTCTAGCCTCCCTTGTTGGTCTTCAGGTCGTAGTGGGCCTTGATCGCGCCACCGAGCGAGCCGTCGGGCTTCTGCTCCTTGTATTCGATCTCCACTTTGGCGAAGTTCAGCGAAATCTGGTCCATGGGGATGGTGTCGCCCGCCGAGCCGCCGGTCTGGTAGTTGGATACCATGAGGTCGGTGAAGGTCACTTTCAAATATTCCTGCTGCTCCTTGCCGGCCTTGCGGCAGGTCAGAATCGCGCTCTTGATGTGATCGCCGGTCGCGCACGCCAGCATGAGTTTCGGGCTGGCCTTGTTCACGCGCATCACAAAATGAAAGTCCTGCATCTGGACCTTGCCGGCGCCCATGCCGCCGCCGTAGGAAGCCGTGCCGCTCTGGGTGGCTCCCCAGGAAAAGGACTCAATCTCGATTTCGCCCTTATGCTTGTGGTCCTGACTCTCGCCGGCAATGCCGTCGATCTTCAGGAAATAATCAACCATTGCCATCTTGGGTAACGCCTCCTCTCGATGTGAAACAAACTTTCAGCCCACGGGAGCCCCTCCCCCCGGAAACCTTCCGATCACGCGGGCCGGGACGCGCCGCCGGCCCCGAAACTTTTTGGGTACGCCGCAGGCGCCGTTAGCCTCTGGCTGAAGGCGGCAACTCGGCAACCAGACGCAGGGATACAGTCAACTCGTCCAGTTGGAAGTGCGGCCTCAGGAAAGCTACTGCCCGATACACGCCCGGTTTCCCGGGAACCTCGACGACCTCGACGCGGGCTTCCCTTAGCGGATATTGGGCCTTGGTGGCCGGCGCGGCGTTGTCGTCTTCGGTGACGTACTGCATGATCCAGCGGTTCAGGAACCGCTCGCAATCCGTGCGGGACATGAAACTGCCGATCTTGTCGCGCATGATCGCCTTCATGTAGTGCGCGAACCGGGAGATGGCCAGAATGTAGGGCAACTGCGCCGAGAGCCGCGCGTTGGCATTCGCGGATTCCTTGTCGTACATCTTCGGCTTCTGCACGGACTGCGCGCTGAAAAACGCGGCGTAATCGGTGCCCTTGCAGTGGACCAGCGGGATCAACCCGAGGTCGGCCAGTTCTTTTTCCCGCCTGTCGGTAATGGCTATTTCGGTGGGACACTTGAGCGCGACATCGCCTTCATCGGTGCGGAAGGTGTGCGCGGGCAGGCCCTGCACCAGACCTCCGCCCTCCACGCCGCGGATCGCAGCGCACCATCCGTAGTTGGCGAAGGACTGCGTCAGGCGCGCGCCCAAGGCGTAGGCGGCGTTGGTCCACAGGTACTTGGAATGATCCGTGCCGTCCACTCCTTCTTCGTAGTTGAAGGCTTCCACCGGGGCGGTGTCCTTGCCGTAAGGCAGGCGGCCCAGCACGCGCGGGAGGCACAGGCCGACATAGCGCGAATCCTCGCTCTGCCGGAACGATTTCCACTTCGCGTACTCGGTGGTGTCGAAGATCTTGGCAAGGTCGCGCGGCTGGTCGAGTTGCGTGAAACTCTCCATGTTCAGCAGCTCGGGCGACGCCGCCGTGAGAAACGGCGCATGCGCGGCCGCTGCCACCTGCGACATCTTTTCCAGCAGCTCGATGTCTTCGGGGTGCTTGCCAAACTCGTAATCGCCCACCAGTGCGCCGATCGGCTCGCCGCCGAAGACTCCGAACTCCTCCTCGTAAATCTTCTTGAACGCAGCGCTCTGGTCGAACTCAGGGGCGCGCTGCAAATCGCGCAGGAGCTCCTTCTTGGAGACGTTCAGGATCCGGATTTTGAGGTGCGGGCCGGTTTCCGACTGGTCGAGCAGATACTTGAGCCCGCGCCAGGTGCCTTCCAGCTTCTGGAACGAGGGGTGGTGCATGATCTCGTTGAGCTGGATGGAGAGCAGGTGGTCAATCTGCGCGATGCGGGCGTTGATCATCGCCTCCGTGTCGCGCGATACCGTGATGGCGCCCTCGAGCACCTGGGTGACAAACTCCTTGACCAGGTTCTTGCCGCGCTCCCGCGTGGCGGCATCCTTGCCCAGCTTGCTCTGTTCCACAATCTGATCGAGCAGGCCGGCTTCAACGACTTGCTCCTGGGCTTGCTTCGGTGCGGCGGAGGATTGCGGATCAGCCATTGGAACCTCCCTGTTCGGAACCGATTTCGGTCTTCAGTTTTTCCAGTTTCTCGCTGTTGCGGACCACGTCCTGCAGCAGTTCGTCCAGCTTGTCGTTGGTTTGCAGCGTGCCGCGCAAGTCCGCCAGTTTGGTCCGCAGTTCCAACAACTCCCGCAAGGGCTTGACTTGGCGGGCGACCTGCTCCGGCTCAAAATCCTGGAGACTCTTGAACCGCAGATCGACTTTGAGCTGGCCCGCGTCGGGGTCTTCGCTCAGCTTGTTCTCGACGGAGAATGACAGGTGGGGCTTCATCGCTTCGAGGACCCCGTCAAAGTTATCCGGGTTCACTTCGACAAATTTGCGGTCCTTCAGCCGGGGCAGCGGCTGTTCGGGTTGGCCGGTGAAATCGGCCAGGACGCCCATAACGAACGGGAGTTCTTTCACTTCAATGGCGTCGCCAACTTCGACGTCATAAGTGATATGAACACGTGGAGGCCTGACGCGCTCGAGTTTTTTGTGGATGCTTTCTTTAGCCATTTCGATCCTCTGATGGAACCTGGGTCCCTCCAATCCCTCTGATGTGAACCCATGCGTTGCGACAGTGTAGCAGAACGCAGTTTTGTGCGACAAGCGATTGTTGCCCAACTTGATAGGTTTTTCAATTGTTATTTTCAATAAGAGGCTATGGAGGGCGAAGACAAATTCAACATAAATTAAGCAGGTTACAACTCCGGCTCTTTACGCACCCGCGCAATCCTGGTACTGTGAAGTGCTATGAGGCGATTACAGCCCGTCGTCTGGGCCAAGGGCACGTTTCTCACGCCGCAGCATCTTCAGATACAGGACCGCTTCATCGAGAGCCTCCTCGAATGCAGCCTGACGTCGCTGAATTTCCGCGCCTGGGGCTTCAGCCGGCTGAGTCTGAACCAGGAGGCGCTGGCCGCGGGAACCATCGCGATCTCCGCCGCCTCCGGGCTGTTTCCCGATGGTCTGCCTTTCGAAATTCCGGAATCCGATCCCGCCCCGCCGCCCAAACCGCTGGCCCAGTACTTTGAAGACGCCGAGACCACCGCGCTCGACGTCTACCTTGCCATTCCGCACTACCGCGAGCGGGGGCTGAACGTCTCAGTGGCACGCCAGAACGCCGATACGCGGTATCTGGCCGAGGTTGCCGTGGTGCGCGACGAGAATTCCGGAACCTCGGAAAGGCCGATTCAGGTGGCCCAGAAAAACTTCCGGCTGCTCATGGAAAACGAGAGCCGGCAAGGCTTTTCCACGCTTCGAATCGCCCGCGTGAACCGCACTCCCGCCGGCACGCTGCAATTCGACCGGCGCTTCGTCCCACCGCTGCTGGATATCTCCGCAAGCGACTACCTGGTTTCGATCTGCCGGCGGCTGGTGGAGATCCTGTCCGCCAAGAGCAGCACCCTCGCCGGCTTGCGGCGGCAAAAAAACCAGAGCCTGGCCGAGTTCACCGCATCCGACATCGCCAACTTCTGGCTGCTATACGCCGTGAACACGCATTTCCCGCTGGTGCGCCACATCTTCGAAACACGCAAGGGGCACCCCGAGCGGCTATTCTCCGTCATGTTGTCCATCGCCGGCGCGCTGACCACGTTCTCCCTCAAAGTGCACCCGCGCGATTTGCCGGCTTACGATCACGATAACCTCCAGGGGTGCTTCACCGACCTCGACGAGAAACTTCGGTTCCTGCTGGAAACGGTAGTACCTAGTAATTTCGTATCGATTCCCTTGAAGCTGGTCCAGCCGTCGATTTACGCCGCCGCGATCTCGGATGACAAGTATCTCAAGAACACCCGGATGTATCTGGCGATCAACGCGGAAATGAATGAGGCCGAGCTGATTAACAAGACGCCTCAACTTATTAAGGTTTGTTCAGCCACTCACGTGGAACACCTGGTAAGGCAGGCTCTACCGGGCATGCCGCTAACTCACGTGGCGCGGCCACCAAGTACTATACCTGTCAAACTAAATTACCAGTACTTTAGCTTGAGCCAGTCCGGTCTGGCCTGGGAAGCTGTGATGCGTGCACGCAACCTCGCCGCCTACGTGCCGGGTGATTTTCCCAACCCGCAACTCGAGTTGGTGATCCTGCTGCCTCAGTAGGGGGTTTAGATAGAGGGTTCGGATAGAGGGTTCAGATAACGCGGGCCGGGGGAGCCCCCGGCCCGCTGCTGTGGCTTCTCGACTAGAAGGTGAATTTCACGCCGAAACGGCCTGCGAATCCCGGGTTGAAGATGTCCGTCAGCCCGTACAGCGGATCGTAGGCGCCCGGCCCCGTAAGCTGGTCGGCAGTCTGAGCCAGCAGAGCGCGGTAATCGAATCCGTCGAAAAGATTGATACCCGAGAGATCGATCGCCGAGGCCTGCCGCCCGCCGCCCGCTCCGGAACCGCGGTTCAAGCTGGAGAAGCGACGCCGCGAAGTCTTCTGGTTGAAGACGTTCAGGGCATTGAACTCAAAGCGCAGCCGCTTGTTCTCTCCAATGCTCACGGTGTGGCCGATCATAAAATCGGTTTGGGTGAAGAAAGCCGTCCTGCCCATGTCGCCGCGGCCTTCCACCATGACCGGAATCTGATTGACGGTATTGACGGTTGTGGTCAGCGG
Organism: Rhodospirillales bacterium; assembly: GCA_050261015.1. GTDB lineage: Bacteria > Acidobacteriota > Terriglobia > Bryobacterales > Bryobacteraceae > Fen-330. The sequence continues at coordinate 57,837 of JBLNCW010000097.1, forward strand.
GGTGCCGCTGCCGGCGTACTGGAAGATGCCGATGTCCGTCGTTTGTCCGGACCGCCAGTTGAACTCTTTGTTCCCGTACAGCTTGAACACGTGCGGCCGGTCAGTGGCCAAACGGCCCTTGATGTCCACATTGCCGTGGGAGTCGAAGAGCACCTCGTCGAGGTCCCAGCTACGGTTGGCGTTGCCGCCCGGGCGGGCGATGGAGCCGCCGAGCTGCTGCGCGGTCGCCGAGCTGTTGCCGGTGGCGGGACTGGTGATTTCGTCGGAGTTGGCCAGACCGGCGTAGTTGCCGTACAGCCGGCTGTAGACGTAGCTGAAGCTGCCGAGCAAGCCCCCGGCGAAGCGCCGCGTGATGGTCAATTCCATGGCGTCGTACTTGCGAACCGGTTTGGGCATCGGGAACGGCGGGGTCTTGCCGCTGGTCGGCATAATCTTTGCAGCGCCCTCTCCGGGGTTGCCGTAGAGGTAGACCTCATCGCCCTGCTCGTTGAGTGCGCCGAGGTCTTCGATGGTCCGCCGCAGGTTGGTGTGCACGTAGTTGCCGCGGAACACTGTGTGGGGCGCGATCTGGTATTCCACGCCAACATTCATGTTGTCCTGGCTCATCGGCTTGATGTTCTTAGCCACGAGGTCGAAGGAAGGCACGCGCCGGTCACGGAACGAATTGGGATCGCTGCTCCAGAGATTGGTGCCCGGGAGATTTGCGAGCGAAGCGGAAGACAGCAGGTTGAAAACATCCGGACTGTCAAGCGTGCGATAGTACACCCGCCAGATGTCGCCGCCGAAGGTGCCTCGCGAGAGCTCGTACTTCACCCAGTCGAAGTAGCGCCCCCAGCTTCCATAGAGTTTCACGCGGCCGTCGCCGAACAAATCGAAGCTCGCGCCGAGACGCGGGGCGATTTTGTCGGCAAAGCCGAACTCGAAGCCGTAGTCCTTGATGTCGCGGCGGAACGTGGGGACCTTCTCGTTTTCAACGCGCAGGCCAAGAGTCAGGCTCAGGCGCTTGGTGATCCGCCACTGGTCTTGGATGAACAGGTTGTGCATGCCGGCGCCGGTGACGCCCGCAGTGCGGCGGTCGTTGAACTCGTAGTAGCCGTAAACGCCGCGGTTTTCTCCAAGAGTCGGGCTCAGGAAAGGCGAATCCCAGAAGACGTTGATGTAGCCGCCGCCCATCTCATGGTTGTCCATCCGGTTGACCGTCTTGGTAAAGCCCCAGCCGACCTTCAAATTGTGCTGGCCAAGAAGGTTGCCGAATTTGCTGAAATCGGTCTGGATGAACGAGCGGGTGACGATGTCGTAGTCGTTCTGGACCTGCCGCGCGATGTTAGCGAATCCTCTGGGCTGGCGGAGTTGTTCCGGAATGGCTGTATAGTTCACCGCCGAGTTCTGGTAGGTGATCGAAATCAGGTTGGGCAGCCCGACGGATTTGTAGTTGTCCCAGAAGCGGCCGGCGCGGACGGTCAGGAGCGATGTGTTCGTCACGCTGATGTCCACCTGCCCGGTGTAGCTGGACTGCGGCTGGAAGTACCCGCTGTTCCGGATCGGGGTGACGGCCGCAAGCGAAAGGGTTGTCGTATCGGGAGCGGTGCTGTTCGGCCGCGGGAGAAACCCGGAGACCTTGGCCGGCGACCAGAGCCAACTAAAGTTGGTGCGGACGCGGCTCACCGGGTCCCAGGAGATCTTGTTGAACATCTGGTGGAAGGTGGACTCGCGCTCGAAGCTGGAGCTTTCGACGCCGTTGGACAGCTTGTAATCCCCGCCCTGGCGGCGGAACTGGGGTGAGAACGCGGTGAAGAAATACAGCATGTCCTTAATGAAATAGCCGCCGAGCGCCCCGCCGATTTCGTGGGTGTTATCGGTCTGTTTGCGGTCCTGGATGTGCATTGCGGTCCGCTCGGTAACGGGGTCCGCCACCAGACGTTTGACCGGGGCAGCGCTGATGGCATTGCCGGAGTAGTAATAGTGGAGATCGCCGTGGAAGGCGTTGCCGCCGGACTTCGTCACCGCGCTGATTACGCCGCCGAGGGCGCCGCCGTATTCCGCGTCGATACCGCCCGTTTTCACCTGCACTTCCTGCAGGATTTCGAAAACCGCGTTTTGCCGCGATTTGCCGTTGATCAGGCTGGTAGTTGAAACGCCGTCGATGTTGAACTGGTTCTCCGCGCCGCTGGCGCCGTTCACCTGGAACCCGCCCTCGATTTCGCCGGTGTTAACAGACGGCGAGGCGAGCGCCAGCGCCTGGAAGGTGCGCGCTTTGGGAAGGCGGTCGAATTCCTCGGACGTGACGTTGTGCGAGATCGAAGTGCGGCTCGTGTCGATGAGCGGGGCAGCCTCGGTCACCTGGACCGTTTCAGAAACGGAGCCGACCGTCAACGTGCCGTCGACCTTCAGCCGCTGGCCGACCAGCAAGGTGACGTCCGCGACCTCATACTTCTGAAAACCCTTCGCCTCAAAAACGACCGAGTAACGGCCGGGCTCGAGACCGGGGGCAATATAACTGCCGTCGGAGCCCGTTCGCGTCGTGAAAACGCGGCCGGTACCCTTATTCTTAATTGTGACTACAGCGTCGGGAACGACCGCGCTGCTCGCGTCGTTCACAACGCCGCTGAGTTCGCCGAAGCGCTCTTGCGCATACAGCGCAACAGCCGCCACTAGCGAAAAGATCAAGGTCAGAAGCGCAGCTCGGTACACCCGGCTCCGCCTCGTGGAAATGACTTTCACGTTTGTTCCTCCTAGGAGAAGTGCACAGTTTCCAGATAAAGTACACCCTCTGAGTCAGCCCTAGGCCGGGATCTGGCAGTTTTGCTGCCAAAAATCCCCTCCGTAGAATCACAGGGTTGCGCTCGGGAAGAATCCCTCCGGCCGGTATTATTCCCGTTTTCGGGATTTTGAATACAGAACTCTGGAAGAAAACGCTTCGAAACACACGAAGGCTCTGGTGAGTGCAGCAGAACCTTACGGTAAATTCAGAATCGCACCCTGAACAGCGCAACCCTTTAGACTGAAGATAGGGGGGGCGCCTGGTGGGGGTGCGAAAGGGAAAGGGACTGCCGCTTCTGTATTCCGGAATATGCATTCTGGTTTTATGGGGGCTGGCCAGGGGCAATCCTTCTGTGTACTTCGCTCCCCCGGTTCTGGGCTTTGAGGACTTGCTGCGGCTGGCGGAAACACCGGCCCCAGACGGGGATCTCGGCCTTCGTTTGCGCCGGCTGCTCCACACGCCGTTTGTAAGCAATGAGGCGTGGAACAGCGGGGCGCGCCCTCACCGCCCGGTGCGGCCAGGGACGGGGCCCGTCCTGCGGGCGGTCCAGTGGAACATCGCCGGGGGCGGGCAGCTCGACCTGATCAAGCGGGTGTTTGCCGATCCGGCATCCTTTGAAGCGCAATTGGCAGAGGCCGAAAAATCCGGTGTGGAGGCGGTCCCGGCCATTCGCGAGCAGCTCCGGCTGTTGCAGGACGCCGATGTTGTAATCCTCAACGAAGCGGACTTCGGAATGGGGAGAACCGGCTATCGGAATGTCACGCGGGAGCTCGCGCAAGCGCTCAAGATGAACTACGTGTTCGGAGTGGAGTTCGTCGAAGTGGACAAGCTCGATCTTGGCCTGACGCCTCACGAGCTTGACGGCCCGCTTAAAGCGGTACTGGCGAATCAGCTCGACGTGGACCCGGCGCAGTACAAGGGACTCCACGGATCGGCGATCCTGAGCCGCTACCCCATACGAAGCGCCAGGATCCACCGGCTGGTTGCCTGCTACGACTGGTATGGGGCGGAGAAGAAAGGGATAGCGGAACTCGAGAAAGGAAGGCGGGCGGCGGCTCGGGAGGTGTTCCTGGAACGCATCACGCGGGAACTACGGCACGGCAATCGCATCGCACTGATCGCCGAAATTGCGGTTCCGGAGAGTCCTACCGGGCTCGTTACCGTCGTCTCGGCTCACCTGGAAGGCCGCAGCCCTCCCAAGTGCCGCCGCGCCCAGATGGCGGACCTGCTGCTCACCCTGGCGAACGTTTCAAACCCGGTCATCCTGGGAGGGGATCTGAACACGACCGGCCTCAGCGCCGCTCCCACGTCGGCCTGGCTGGAGATCAATAAACGGCTGTCAAACCCGAATTTCTGGATCCGCCAGGCCTTGTTTCGCTTCGCCATCCCGAGCGTGATCGCCGAAGCTCTGCTAGTGCCCACAAATTACGTCAAGAATCTTCATGACCCGACCGCGCGCGACATCCCGCTGTTTGCCTCCAACCCGGAGTCAAGCCTTTTCCGGGCGCTTGAGCGGTTCCGTTTTCGCGACGGCCATGCGTTCGACTTCCGGGGTGAAAAGACGCTGGCCAACTCCAATGAGCGCGGGCTGAAGGGATTCAGGCCGACCTTCGAATTCGCCCGGGACTACGGGGGCCTGATCGGCACATACAAGCTCGACTGGTTTCTGATTAAGGCATTCCTCCGGCGCCCGCGCGAGCGGAAGGGCAGCAGCTACTTCGCCCCCGTGCACTCCCGAACACTTGCGGAGTTGAACCGCAGCATCTCCAAACAGCGCATTTCGGACCACGATCCTATCGCAGTGGATCTCCAGTTGACGCCGGATCGCGGCCCGCCTACGCCTTCCCGTAGATCGGAATGATGGCCCCGTTCACGTCTGCCGCGGCATCGGAGGCCAGCCAGAGGATCAGGCGCGCAATGGATTCCGGCTTGACCCACTGGGAATAATCCGCCTTGGGATTGGCAGCCCGGTTCGCAGGCGTATCGATGACGCTCGGCAGCACGGCGTTCGCGGTGACGGCCGTATGCTTTACTTCCAGCGCCACCGTACGCACGAGCGCCACCAGCGCAGCCTTGGAAACGCCGTAGGCGGCCAGGCCGGCCGTCGGCTCGACACCCGTTCTCGATCCGACCGCAACGATGCGCCCCCGCCCGGCTTCGAGCATCGCGGGCAGGGCCGCGCGGATCGTATAGAACGCCGCGTTCAGGTTGATGTCCAGCATCTGTTTCCAGACGGCGTCGGGGGTCCCGGCGACGCTGCCGAGTGCGAAGCCGCCGACAAGATGAATCAGCGAGTCAAGGCGTCCCGTCCGGTTCAGCGCGCTCTTGACAGCCGCGGCGGCGCCCTCCGGCGTGGAGACGTCGGCCTCAACACCGAAAAACCGCTCATGCTCCGCGGGCGGCTGGCCGTGCAGGTACACGCCGGTCACCGCCGCGCCCGCATCCAGAAATGCTTTGGTGACGGCGCGTCCCAGCCCTCCGCTTGCGCCTGTGATCAGAACTGTGCGACCCTCGAATCCCAGCATTGGCAGCCTCCGGCGCGGCCGCGCGCCCTGCCTTCCTTATACCACTCGCTGCTGCGCGCCGCCGCGTCACTCCTTCCAGAACATTTCCGCGTCGGAGCGTCGAACGTAATTCGCGTCGAGCGCGGCGGGATCATGCGCGGCGCCCGCTGCCAGCCGCTCCGCCGCGATGCGTCCGATGGCCCCGGCCAAAGCGCGCGGGGCATGGCGCACGGGGGCTTTTTCGAAGCGCGTGCCGGCCAGCGCGCCGCGGAAGGGAGCGAAATCCGTCGAGACAAACTCGAGTTCGCCCTCGGGCAGCGACGCCAGCCACTGCGGCAGCGAAGTCACCACCTCAGGCGTCACCGCCGCCAGCGCCGCGTCGTAGACCGCGCCGTAGATTTGGCCGCGGCGCGCATCGAGCACCGCCGCCCGCAGCGGAGCGCTGCCGAAGGAAGCGACTGCCTGAAGGTTTGACACCGCGACCGCCGGCCGTTTCAGCGCCTCCGCCAGTCCCTTCACCGCCGCCAGCCCGATTCGCACGCCGGTGAACGAGCCCGGTCCCGCCGCCGCCGCGAAGCAGTCGATCTCGTCGAGTTTCCAGCCGGCGCGCGCCAGCAGCGCATCCAGGCGCCCGAACAGCACCTGGCCGAATCCCTCGGGCGCGTGAATGAGTTCTTCGGAAACGGTCTCGCCCCCTTCCACCAGGGCGATACTGCCGAACTCCGCAGTCGTGTCAACAGCGAGGATGCGAGTCACTTGGTGAGCTTGTAGACCTTGATGAGGTTATAAACTTTGCCGTTGGCGTTCATGCCGTACAGGCGCACGGCGAGCGTTGCCGGGAAGCTCCGGGCGAGGTTTTCCGGAATTTGAAACGTGCCTTGCCGCCCGGCGCCTATGATGCGCGTGCCCTCCCCGTCCGCCGCCACTTCGCCCATCCACAGGTACATCATTGAGCTTGTGGCCCGCGTCTCGCGGGTAAGCCGGGCCGCGTACCTGGCAGGCGCGGACAGCGAAATCGCATCGCCGGCGGGTTCCGCGATCTCAAACGGCGCCTTCTGCGGGTTCACCTCGATCTCCTGCATGCCGATGGGCGTTTCCCGCGAGTCGAACTTGTAGGACCTCAGCATCGAGGCCTTGCGGCTTTCACGCGAGATGTGCAGCACCCAGTCGTGTGTTTTGTCCGGCGGCTCGCCGCTGAAGCGGTCGCCTTTGAAGTCTTTCTGCTTCACGAATTCGCCGGTGATGGGGTTGAACCACGCCACGTCGTAGCCGTGCCTCTCGACGACGATCTCGACCGGCCCCGGCTTCTCCACGTACACGATGTACTCCACGCCCTCGAGCGCCACCGCGCGGCCGCCGTCCACGTCGAAGTACGGCTCCAGTTCCCAGTGGCGCGTCCGCGAGAAGAAGTCGAACCACGCCGCCATCTGCCGCGCCCCGGGCGAATCGATGTGCTTCGGATCCACTTCGGTTTCGCCGCCCCGCGTGCCGGTGTTGGCGAATGTGGGGTATTGGCCGTTCATGGTCGCGTTCCACAGCCGCTTGCGGAACGTGTCCGTATCCACGTCGCCGGGGCGGCTCTTCCCCGCCCCGCTGTCCTCGTGCGCGAATCCGGCGTCGACGAAGGGCACCGCGTAGAGCTGGTGCTCGATGGCGCCGACGTCGTCCGCCCCGGAGCTCTGCATCACGTAGTCCATCCACTCATCAGGGAGCAGCGCCGAGGAAGTCCCTGCCGTGCCGGTTGAGCGCGGGTGCTGGTAGGGATCGAGCTTCTTGAAGGCCAGCCCGATCTCTCTGAGAGCGGCGCGCCCTCCCGGGGCCCGCTCGAAGTTTTCAAAGCCCTGCCAGGTGACGTTCATTGCCGCATAGCGGGCCACGAGGTAGCTGATGTAGCGCTCCCGCTGCCGCCAGGAAGGGAACAGGGTCTCAAGCTGCCGTTGATCGTACGCCACCATCAGGTCCACGATGATGCCGTTCCGGTTCAGCGCCCGTATGCGATCGTCGAGCTCGCGGAATACTTCAGGATTCGGCTCGTCGGCGGAGATGAAAGTGCCGGGCGGCTTGCCTGGAGGCGCAAGCACGACACCTCGCATGTGCGTGAACTTCTGCTCCGCCCGCGCGGCGACCAGCTTGTCAAACACCTGGCGGTCGATGAACGGCAGCGTGTACAGCGTGTCGCTCATCCACAGGTGCGGGGTCCGGTTGTTGTCGTCAACCAGCGCCCAGTGATGCACGTTGGCGGCTCTCAGGAAGCCCGGCGACTCCGAGGGGGTGGCCTGGAACGTTCCCTGCTTGCCCTCGAATCTCGGCAGGTTGCTCGAGATTCGGAACACCCACTCGCCGGGATCCACCGGAGAGAAGCGGATCACAAAGCGGCGGCCGCCGTCCCAGAACCCCGGCATACGGAATGTCCGGTATCGCGGCGAGCGAAACTCACCCACGATTTCGAAGTTCAGATAAGGATTGCCGGCGGCTTCCTGCTCCGTGAGTTCGAAGACGATTTCGCACGGCGAGTACGTCGGCGTCGGCTGGCAAACGGTCTGCGCGACAACCGGCAGCGCCAGGACGGACAAAAGGAACAGCTTATACATCAAACTCCAGTGTATCCAGAGAGAACTGAAGCGTGGAGGCGCCAGCCTGGCCTGGGAGCAATTTACCATCCGGTCCGAAAAGCGTGCAATGATGTCTCTCAATCGGCTTTGGACCTGAGGACATTATTTCCCGAGGAGCGTGGATGATTTTTCATCGTTTTGTCAATTTCGGCGCCATTGCCGCCGTCGTGGTGTTTTCCGTTGGCGCCATTGCCCAGTTGCCGCCGGAGAGCGATGCCTGGTTCGACTTCGAGCCCGCGGTAGACGATTTCGGGCCTACGATTCTTGATTGCAGCCGGTGGATCGAGGCGCCCACCGGCAAGCACGGCTTTGTTACCGTCAAGGGCGACAGGTTCGTTTTCGAGGACGGAACGCCCGTGCGTTTCTGGGGATCGCAGACCGGCTTTCGAAGAGACGACCCGGACTACTCGGCCCGCCGCATGCGCCGCCAGGGAATCAACCTGATCCGGCAGCACGGCAATATCAGCAGCCCCGGCAGGCTGGATACCACTTTGGCCAGGTTGGGCAAGAACGGCATCTACATGGTGCTCAACCTTTACTACCCGCTGAACAATCGCTACAGGCCGAACGAGGTGGAAGGGTGGCCGGAGGGAGGCTCGTCCGAGCACGTCCATTTCTTCAATGAAAGCGCCTCCGCCATTCAGCAGAAACGTTTGGTGGACTTCTTCACCCACATGAACCCCGAAACGGGCAAGCGCTGGTGCGACGATCCGACTCTCGCGATGGTGGAACTCGTGAACGAATCTTCGATGTTCTGGGGCGAGGTGGACGAGCCGCTGCGGAAGCAGGTGGAGGAGAAATTCGCCGCCTGGCTGCGGAAAAAATACGGAAATAATGAGGCCCTCAGGAAAGCGTGGTCGGCCGGGGACAAATCGGGGCTGGAAGAAGGCGAGGGGCTCGACGCCGGCCAGAAGATCGGCCTGATCCGAAACTCCCTGTTCACGGAAAAATATTTCCAGGACAACCCGCATAAGAAGGTTCGCGGCCAGGACCAGATGCACTTCTATTACGAGCTGGAGGACAAATACTGGACCGCTTGCAAGAATGCGCTGCGCAAGGCCGGCCTCAAGGTCCCGATTACCGCCACGGCATGGCAGGGCAACACCACGATGACGACCCGCGTTCACATGCTGGCCCAATCCAAGATGGACTACATCGACCGCCACGGCTACTGGGCGCACCCCCAGGGCAAGGGCAACGAGAGGTGGAGCATTGCCACCGCCACGTTCGATCCCAGGCCGATGATCAAGGCCATGCACGAAGATCAGAAGTCGCTCGTGTATCTGGGCCGTGAAAACCTCGTGATCGAAAAAGCATGGGAGCAGGTGCTGGGAAAACCCCTGACGATCAGCGAATGGAGCACTGTGACTCCCAACTGGTACTCACTCGAAGGGACCGGATTGATGGCGGTGTACGGCATGTTGCACGGCTGGGACGGGCCGCTCGAATCCAACTACCAGCCGGGCGACTGGACCAATCGCATGGGCCCCAATCAATTCAACCTGTTCGGCAACCCGCCCCACATTCTGCAATTCCCCGCCGCCATGGCGATGTGGTATCGCGGGGACGTGAAGGAAGCGGACGTAATCGCGGAATCGGTCTATACGGAAGAGGGTGTCTTCGAAACCACCGACGACGTGAAGCCGCTGCCGCTGCCTGCGGCGCTGATTGGCAAGGTCGGCTTCCGGTTTGTGGACAAGCCTCGCAAGCCGGTAGTCAGGGACATCAGCAAGTATTGGGACCCGAAGACGCTGACCGCCCGCTCGATCACCAACGAATTGACCTGGAACGGCTCGGACGGCGTCGTGACCGTCAACACTCCCCGCACGCAGGCTGTGATCGGATTCCTAGCCAAAGGCCACGCCCCCATGCGGGACGTGAAGGTTTCCAGTCCCACGGATTTCGGCGCTCTGTGGGTCACGGCGATGGACGGCATGAGACCGGTGAATTCCGCAAAGCGCATTCTCGTCACGGCGGTAGGGCCTGCGCGAAACACCGGGATGGAGTATGAGATCGTCGAGGGCGCCCGGCGCCCCACCGCGAGGCTCAAGAACATGGGCGGGCCTCCCATCCAGTTGCAGGCTGTCCTCGGAGACGTTGAAATCAAGACCTCCCAGGCCAAGGCGTTCAAAGCCTGGGCACTCAACGTGGTCGGAAAGCGGATCGCGGAAGTGCCCCTGAAGAAAGAGGCGGGCAAAGTCATCCTGACCATGGACTCGAAGTACAAGACCGTGTACTACGAGCTTTCGGCCGAACTGTAGTCTGCTGAAGCAGGGGTGGATTCGCGCTTCTGGTCGAAAAGTCTGGAGCGAGGCCGGGGCCAAGCGTGGCCCCGGCCTCGCGCGCGGCGCAGTATTACAGTTTCGAGACTGTGTTCGCGCCGCTATTCGCTACCCAGATGTTAACCCCGTCGAACGCCACGCCCCGTGGACCGGTTCCAGTCGCG
>JBLNCW010000098.1:0-49365 GCA_050261015.1 Rhodospirillales bacterium
GGACACGCCGCCGTTGGTCCCGGCTGCCGAGCAACTTACTCTGGGCTTGGTATGACTTGGACAGGCTGCTCGCTTCAGACCAGAAACCTCCAGCGGGAAGAAACGAAAATACGCCCACAACATGCTTGTTTTCAGCAGCCAAGGCTACAAGTCTGTCCTGTTTTGGACAGCAGTGGTTCTTTTCTGGGATGGAACCAGCTCCACTGTTGAAAACAATACGGTCGTGCGAGTGTTGCCAAAGAACTCGGTTACCGATGTAGTCTTCACGTTCAAAAAGCCGGGCAACATCATTCGCAACAACATCTTCGTAGTAAGTTCAAAATGGCAGGTGTTTTCGGATAACGGCACAGAAGTGTACAAAACGGCGAACTACTCAGGACAGGAACGCCTCAACAACATTTACTTCAGTGCCGATGGAAGCCAGCCGGACCCATGCGGGTTGCCTTTGGGACCGGGCGAGAAGATTGCGGACCCGCGCTTTGTCGATTTCGAAAAGCGGAACTATCGTTTGAAGCCGGACAGTCCGGCGATCGATACCGGATTCAATAGCGGCAGTGCGACGGACCTGGACGGAAGGAAAGTCCCCACCGGCAAAGGCCGGGACATTGGCGCCTTTGAGTTTGCCACGAAGTAGGGTTACACTAGCCGGGAAAGAACACCCGCCAGGTAGTATTCACCAGCGCGTGCGTCACCATGGCGGCACGTATGCTGCGGGCTTGGAGGTACGCGCGGCCATAGAAGAGTCCCGCCGCCGCCGCAATGAGCGCGAATTCCCAGTTCGGAAAACCGCGGAACGGCAGGTGAACCAGACCGAAGAGGAGGGAGGGAATCACCAGTGCCGCGGCGTCGCTCCGGGTCCAACCTGAAATCCATTCCAGCAGCAGGCCGCGAAAGAAGAATTCCTCGCGCAGAGCCACGACCCAGAGCATTCCGAGAAAGGTTGCCAGCGCGAGTCCCAGGGTCTGCCACCATGCGAAGGGCTTCGGGTTGAACCGGGCGAAGTCCAAAAGCCAGCCCAGCAGCAGGCCCGCAGGCAGAAACAGCAGAAAATTTTTGAGGCCGGCGGCCCACTCGCCGCGGGAGGGCAGAAAACCGAGCCCCTTGATCTCGAAGCGGCCCACCCAGAGGACGGAGGCCATCGCCAGGCGCGTCCACATCATGTCGCCCAGAATGCCGAGTTTAAGGCGCGGCGCGGGCTGCCCGTAGAGCGGCTCGAAAATATCCGCCAACAACCCCGCCGCAACCACGGCGGTGAACATCAGGTTGAGCGCGGGTTTCTTCGGGAACAGCACGAACCAGAAGGACACCAGGGCGGCAAGGGCAGCCACCGAGGCAAAGCCGTCCCAGCGGAACACACCGGCCGGCACGGCGCTAATCAGATAGGGCAGGATGCCACTGGCGGCCGCCAGCGCGGCCAGCGCCGGACGGTTGAAGCGCCGCTCGCACAACCTGCGCGGCGGCTCCCAGACAACCGCTACGAAAAAAAGCGCTTCGAGGGCGAAAGCGAAAGCGAGGGGCACGGCCAGCGCCGCCGGTATACTCAGAAAGTAGGCGTAGATGAGTCCGGCGACAAAGATCATCAGCGCGAGCCCAGTGAGCCTGATCCAAACGCCGCGCCTCGCAGCTTCCGTTGGCATCTTTCTAGTATCCCTGCTTTCTCCGTTGGCGGCGCGTGATGCAGCACCCCCGCCCGATCTTGCCAAACGTGTCGCCCAGCGCGCCGAAGAAACGCGGCGGGCGCGCGACCAGTACACCTACCGGCAGACCGTGACCGTGGAGGAGCTCAAACCAAACGGCGCCAGAGCGGGCGAGTACCGCGAGGTTCGAGACGTGATCTTCTCCCCGGAGCGCGAGCGCGCCGAGCAGGTGGTGGGCCGGCCGCTCAATACCCTCCAGCGGTTGCTGCTCACCGAGGAGGATTTCCAAGACATCCGCGAGGTGCAGCCGTTCCTGTTCGACACCGGCCAACTGTGGTTTTACGAAACCCGTTACCGCGGCGAGGAGAACGTGGATGGAGTGGAGTGCTGGGTCCTACAGGTGCGCCCGCGGCAGATCCTGGCGAACCAGCGCCTGTTCGACGGCCAGTTGTGGGTTTCCAAGGACGACTATTCCATCGTGAGGACTGTAGGCAAAGCGGTGCCCGATATACGCGGCACGAAGACCGAAAACCTCTTCCCCCGTTTCACCACGATCTGGGAGCCGGTGGAGGGCGGCTTTCGGTTCCCGGTCCACACCTACGCGGACGACACGCTGGATTTCCGCGTGGGGCCGCAGAGGATCCGGCTCACGATCCGCTACAGCAACTACAAGCGTTTCAGCGCCGAATCGACGGTGAAGTTCGGCGAGCCACAGCCTTGACCGCGCGAGGCCGCTGCGCCGCTCCCCCCGGCGCGCCCCGAGCGGCGCATTGTTACCATAAGTGCAATGGCCCCGATCATCCGTGCGAGCGGCCTCCGAAAATCCATTCAGACCGGAACCCATCGCGTGGACATCCTGCGCGGCATCGACCTCGAAGTGCCGCGCGGCCAGTTCCTGGCGATCATGGGTCCGTCCGGCAGCGGCAAGAGTACGCTGCTCGGGCTGCTCGCGGGCCTGGACACCCCGACCGAGGGGCGTATCTGGATTGACGGCGAGGAGATTACGGGACTGGACGAGGATTCCGTCGCGATCGTGCGCGGCCGCAAGGTCGGCTTCGTTTTCCAGTCCTACCAGCTCATCCCGACACTGACCGCTGAAGAGAACGTCCTTCTGCCGCTGGAACTGGCAGGCGACGCCGCGAATGGCGCCGCGCGGGCGCGGGAACTGCTGGCCGCCGTCGGGCTGCTCGACCGCCGCGACCATTATCCCGTGCAGCTCTCGGGGGGCGAGCAGCAGCGTGTGGCCCTGGCCCGCGCCTTCGTGGCCCGCCCGCCGGTCCTGCTGGCCGACGAGCCGACCGGCAACCTGGACAGCGTGAACGGCCGGCTGGTGCTCGAAAAGCTGATCGCGTTGAACCGCGAGGAGGGCGCCACGCTCGTGCTGGTAACCCACAACCTCGAACTGGCGGAACACGCCGACCGGAGGATCACGCTTTGCGACGGGCTGATTGTCGCCGATGAATAGCCGCCTGCGCTGGCGCATCGCATTCAGAATCGCGTGGCGCGAGTCGCGCGCCGCCCCTCTCAAATTCCTGTTCGTCGTGGCGGCGGTGGCGGTCGGCGTGGGCTCGCTGGCCGGAGTGCGCGGATTCAGCCAGGCCTTTCGCTCCATGCTGCTCAAAGAGGCCCGCACTCTGATGGCGGCCGACCTCACCGTGCGCACATTCAATGATGCCTCCCCCGCGCAGCAGGCCGCGATGGAGGGCCTGCGCGGCGTGCGCCGCACCTGGATCACCGAAACCGTCTCCATGGCGTCCTCCGCCGGCGCGCCGGACCCGATTCTGGTCTTCGTGAAAGCGGTCGAGCCCGCCGTGTATCCGTTCTACGGGGCCGTCCGGCTCGACCCGCCCCTTTCCCTCCCCGAAGCGCTTCGGGGCGACCAGGTCGCCGTCTCGGGCGATCTCCTGCTGCGCCTTGGCGCCGATGTGGGCGATTCCATCCGGCTCGGCGGGCTGGACTGCCGCATCGCGGCAGTCGTCAGGGTCGAGCCCGACCGCATGACCGGCACGCTGAACGTGGGCCCGCGCGTCCTTCTTTCCCGCGATGCGTTCGAGCGCACCGCCCTGATGCAACCCGGCAGCCGCGCCTCGCAGCGTTTTCTTTTCCGCATCGCGCCCGGTGGCCCGGAGATTCAGGAACTCAGGCGCACGCTGCAACGGGCGTTCCCTGACGCCCAAGTGGCCGATTTCAGAGAGACCCACCCCACCATCACGCGTGGCCTCAATCGCGCCACCAGGTTCATGAGCCTCGTCAGCCTGATTGCGCTGATCGTCGGCGCTCTCGGCGTTGCCACGGCCATCCGCGCCCACCTGTCCCAGCGCATGGATTCGATCGCCACGATGAAGTGCCTGGGCGCGCGGTCCGGCCAGATCGTGCGGATCTACGCCACGCAAGCGCTGCTGCTCGGCGCCGCCGGCAGCCTGCTTGGCATTGCGCTCGGCGGCGTGGTTCAGGCGGCCTTTCCGCTACTGATCGAGCGGTACTTCTCGCTGCGGCCGGAGATCGCCTGGGATCCCGGACCCATCGTGCAGGGTCTTACCGCCGGCATCCTCACCGCGCTGCTGTTCACGATTCCGCCGCTGCTGGCGATTCGCCGGGTGCGCCCGAACCTGATCTTTCGCCGGGAAATGCCTGACGCCAGACTGCCGTGGCGGCAGCGGCTGGCTGCTTCGCGCTCCTCGATTGCCGCCGGCGCGCTGCTGGTGGCCGCGATGGGAGCGATCGCGGCGTGGCTGAGCGATTCGGCGGAAATGGGCTTTCTGTTCGCCGGCGGCCTGGTGGTAAGCCTGGGAGCGCTGGCGGCGATCGCGTGGGTTCTGCTGCGGGCGGTGCGGCTGTTCCTGCGCCATTCCCCCTGGCGGCTGCCCGCGACCGTGCGCCACGGCCTGGCGAACCTCTACCGCCCGGGCAACCACGCCGAAGCCGTTCTTGTCGCGCTCGGGATCGGGGTTACCTTCACTCTGACCGTATACCTGCTACAGCACTCGCTCCTCGCCCAGCTTGCCGCCAGCGCGCCTCCGGGGATGCCCAATGTTTTTCTGGTCAACGTCACCCGCCGCGAGCACCAGGGCCTGGTCGAGTTGTTGCGGAAGCAGGAAGGCGTCCAGAGCGCGCCGGAACTCGTGCCCGCGGTGGCGGCGCGGCTGATTGCGATCGACGGGCACGCCCTCGAGCAGCGGCCGCCGCGCGGGCCCATACGCCGCTACTTCCGGACGCGGCAGGTGACCTGGGCCCAGACCGTGCCGCCGCACACCGAAATTCTCCAGGGCGCCTGGTGGAAAGACGGCGATCGCGGCGCCACATGGGTATCCGTCGCCGAGGACGCCGCGCGCATTCTCAACGTCAAGCCCGGCGCCGCGCTCGAATGGGAAGCCTCTGGCCGGCGCTTTACGGCCCGGGTGGCCGCCATACACCGGACCGAATCCATCCGGCCCGGGGCGAGCATTGAATTCGTCTTCAACGACGGCGCTCTCGACGGCCTCCCGGCCGTTTACTTCGGCGCGCTTCGGGTGCGCCCGGCCAGTGTGGCCCCGCTGCAGCGGGCCGTTTTCGCCAGGTTCCCCTCCGTGACGGTCGTCAATGCCGCGGACGTGCTCGAAATCGTACAGGAAGTGATTGACCAGATCGCGCTCGTCGTGAGGTTCATTTCGGTTTTCGCCGTCCTCTCCGGAGCGATCATCTTGGCTTCCAGCGTTGCCGGGACGCGGTTCCGGCGCATCCGCGAGGTCGTGGTTCTGAAAACCCTTGGCGCGACGCGGCGGCGCCTGGCCGCGATTTTCTCGGTGGAGTTTCTTGTGCTCGGGTCGGTAGCGGGACTGATGGGGGGGCTGCTGGCTACTACTTTTTCGTCGCTGCTGCTCAAGCGCCTGCTCGATGCGCCCCCGCGGGTGGACCTGGTTTCCAACATGGCCGCGGTTGCGTTGACTGCCGGCATTGCCGTGGCGGCCGGCTGGCTGGCGAGTTTCCGCATCCTGAGGCGCAAGCCGCTTGAGGTCCTGCGGGAGGAATAGCTGCACCCTCTCAGTGGCGCGTCCTCCCCCGTCCGAGGCTAAGAACCTAGCGCGGCGCGAGCTGGCGGAAACCCAGGCTCCTCAGCAGGATACCGATCAGACCCCGCGATGAGGCGGCTGGCTCCTCCGGCTCTTCCTTCGGGAGCGTGGCGTCGTAAGAGGCAAGCAGGTCACATTCGTCGTAATCGATGGCGCGTGCGTACTGCCGGATGTAGCTCGTGGTGAACACCCCGCCCGGCAGCTTGTCAAACCGTGATTCTTCGATCGCCCGCAGGTAGTACTCGCGGATCTTGGTTGCCTCCGAGATTTGCGCGAGGGAGATGTTCTTGGCCTGCCGCAACGCAGCCAAATCCGGCGTAACCGGCTTCCGCAAGACGGCCCTTTTTGGCGTCATATGGTCCACCGCTATACCCTTTATCGGCACCCCAGACACCACCGATTAAATAAAAGTTAGGTTAACGTCGATATAATACTTAAATTTGTTTGCTTGCACTAAGCTATTTCGGCGGGGTGCTGCTGACTATTTTGCGGGCGTTTTACCCCCTTTGGGTCGCTTTCTTCTCGCCGGACGCGCCGTTCCCCTAATACGAAGCTGGGTGCGCACCGACGCGTTCAATTCCTCGACCCCAAAGGGTTTTTTGATAAATCCGAAGCCAAATTTGCTCGCCTGACTCGCGACTTTATCGACCTCGCATTTGCCCGACATAAACAGCACCCTGGTGGCGGGGGTGAGCGCCGCGATTTTACGTGAGAGTTCAAGGCCGTCCATCTCGGGCATCACCACGTCCGTAAGCACGAGATCGAAGGAAAACCCTTGTTCATAAAGCGATAGCGCCTCCGCGCCATCACCCGCCTC
Source organism: Rhodospirillales bacterium (assembly GCA_050261015.1). GTDB lineage: Bacteria > Acidobacteriota > Terriglobia > Bryobacterales > Bryobacteraceae > Fen-330. Next base: position 6,504 of record JBLNCW010000098.1, read on the forward strand.
GGTCACCTGGTATCCCTGCCGCGACAGCAGCGACCGCAGCAGCGAGCGGATTTGGGGCTCGTCGTCGACGACGAGAATCTTTTCACCGGGCATGCGTGATGTTTATATCCCGGACCCGGCCCGAAATGCAAGGTTTTTTTCGGCCCGATTCGCACGAAATGGACGCTTGAAAGGCGGTGCCACGCCCCCCGGGGGGGCCTAGTTCCGGCAGAGGTAAATGGCAAATAGTGGCCAGGGGTGGCGGCGGGCGGCGGGGCGGGGCGAAGTTCATCATTTATATAAAGGATAGCGGTTGGGGTTGGGGTCTGGCGGGCGGCCGCAATTCGTGCGGATGGTGTACTGGGGTGACCGCACTTCCCGTATGGTTGAAAGGGCGCTCCGTAGAAGGGGGGCACCGGTTCTTGTTCGTCGTAGCATCGCGCATGGGTCAAGTATCAGGCGCAGGTTAAGGGAGCGCAATGTCTGAAATGAAAAAAATTTCAGACACTCCGCTCCGCGACGTAAGCGCCCGCGCGAGCCAGCTCGATCTGGAACTGGACGAGTGCCGCGAAAACGCCAGGTGGAGAGGGGCGGTCGATCGAGCCGATTTTGAGCGCGGGCGGGCGAGGGCGTGCTGGTGGCGAGCGAGGTGATGCGGGCGATGGTGGTGGATCGGGAGATCCAGGCCGCGGTGGATAAGGGCATCATCACGCCGGCACAGCGCGGGCACTTCGAGAAGATCGCGCTGAGCGACATCGAGACGTTCCGCGAGATCGTGAAGACGATGAAGCCGCAGGTGGACCTGACGGAGCATGGGACGGGCGGAGGCGCGGCGGAAGGCGGGGACCTGCAAAAAGTCAGCGTGCAGTTGAACGAGTTGACGCGCGCGAAGATGGCGTCGGACAACAAGCTCAACTACGGCGCGGCGTTCCGGTTGGTGTTGAGCGAGCATCCGGAACTGGCGAAGCGTCACGAGGATCTGACGCGGCAGGCCGTGCGCGCGCGCGAATAGGGCGGGGCGCGCTGAGAGGAGAGGAGACGAGTGATGTACAAGACCTACAAAATCACGGATGCGGCTGGAGTGTCGAAGTACCGCGCAGTGGTGCGCGGCGCCAATGAGGGCGAAGTGGCAAAGCCGGGCGCGGCGGGCGATGGAAAATGCGTCGGGTTCACAGACGAGGCGCAGGCGCTGCAAAACAAGCCGGTGAAAGTGGCGGTGGCGGGTTTCGCGTTCGCCACAGCGAGTGGGGCAATCGCCTATGGGGACGCGGTTGAAATCGCGGACAACACCGGCAAGATCCGGAGCTGCCAGGCGCGCCTGGCGGCAGCGACGGCGGGAGCGGCGGAAGTCGTGAACGTCGTCGGTTACGCCGAGAAAGCGGCGGGCGCGGATGGCGATGTGATCCCGATCCGGATCGCGGTTTTTAGCAAGGGCACGCCGGTCAGCCAGAGGGCTGAGCGCAGTTCCGCTGGAAGGCTGCCGGCCGCGCCTGGCGCGCGGTCCGGCGGTGGGCGCCGCATGGCGGTTTCGCCAGGATGCCCGGTGAGCGGACACCGGGCTGCCGCCGGCGCGAATGATGGAGGATGCAATGAGCAAATTTGGTGTGATCCACATCGACAAGGCGCTCACCGATTTCAGCGTCGCGTACTCGAATGGCGTATACGTCGCCGAGCGCGTGGCGCCCGTGGTTCTTGTCGATTACCAGACCGACAAGTATTTCGTACACGGCAAGAACAGATTCAAGGTGATGAACGATATGCGGGCTCCGGGCACGCCGGCGAATCCGTCGCATTGGGAGCTGTCGAACGACAGCTACTACTGCCAGGGACACGCGCTGAAAGACAGCGTGGCTCCGGAAGATGCGAAGAACGCCGATCCGGGGCTGGATCTGGCGACGGACACGACTGAGGTCCTGACCGACCAGGTGTTGCTGAATCAGGAGGTGTCGCTGGTCGCGACGCTGGAGGCGGGGATGACGGGCAATTCGCTGGCGGACCAGTCCTCCCAGAAGTGGGACAACGACGCGAACGATCCTATCGCGATCATCGACGCGGAGAAGCCGGAAGTTGCGAAGCGCATTGGGCGAATGCCGAACATTCTGGTGCTCTCCGCGCCGTTGCTTACGGCGTTTGGGAAGAATGCGAAGGTTCGCGGCCGGATCACGGGAGCGCCGGATCTGCCGAGCGCGGGGGTGACTCCGCAGCAGTTGGCGTCGCTACTGCAACTCGACGAGGTCATCATCGCTTCGGCGGTGAAGGACACGGCGGCGGACGGGCAGGCGGCGAGCCTCGATTTCGTGTGGGGCAAGAATGCGCTGCTGGCCTACCGGCCGCCTTCCGCCGGCCGCAAGATCGTCGCACTGACGGTAACGTTCGTGTGGCGCAATGCGGGCCAAACGCTGGGCGGTCAGAACGTCGGCGGTCAGTTTGTACGCCGGTGGTTCGATCAGAACGCGATCGCGGACATGGTCGAGGTGCATAAGTACTACGACCAGAAGATCGTGGATGCCGGCGCGGGCTGCCTGTTCACGAACTGCATCGCGTAGGGCTTGGCGATGGCAGTTCCCACGCTGAATTCGGTTTCACCGCAGTCCGGCCCCCCCGGGACTGCGGTGGTGTGCCTGGGCGCCGGTTTCGATCCCGGCGCCCAGGTGGGATGCCCGGCTCTGGTGGAGACGACGTTTGTCTCTGTGGGCGAGGTGCGGGCGGCGATCCCGGCGGACCTGGTGGGTCCGGCGGGCGGGTCATTCCAGATCTCGGTGTACGTGCGGAACGAGGACGGGGCGATCTCGGCGGTGCTGCCGTTCACGGTTACGTTCGGGTGGCCGTCGGGCGATTTGCAGTCTTGGACCTCGATCGAGGCGGTGTGCGGCGAGGTGCCGGGATTCCGGCGAGGCGCCGCGGTTTCGGATGCGCAGATCCAGGTTTGGATGCGTTCGGTGGCGCAATCGATTGCCGGGGCGATGCTGCGGCGCGGGTTGAGTCTCGACCCGGCGCAGTGGCAGCAGCCGGATGCAGGGACTGCGATGCCGGCGGCTTCGGGCTTGCTGGAGCTGGTCAACAGGCTGGGCGCGGCGGCGCAGTTGGCGGCCGTGGTCGGCGGGCAGTTCACGCAGGGGGAGTGGGGCCTGGCTAAGACGTTGGAGCGGCGCTTTGAGCGGGAGATGAAGGCGCTGGCGGAAGGCGGGTACGACAAGTTGTTCCGGCCGGCCGCGGCGACGGTGGAGTCGGGCAGGCAGGCATATGGCGGAGATATCGGGGACGCCTCGCCGGCGTTCTCGAAAGACCAAGTGTTTTGAGCCGGAAGCGGGCCGGGCATGCCCGGCCCCTACAGCCGTGATCGCAGACGCGGGCGGCGAGGCCGGGTGCGTGGTGGCTGGGACGGACTCGATGTTGCGCGAGACGGAACCGGTCGTTCGGGAGATTGAGTTTCCGTTGCGGGCTTGAGTTTGTGGCGACAGGCCGGGAGGCCTGTCCCACCAGGTCCGGGTCCGTGGGTAAACGGACCTGGATTTGACGGGACAGGAGGGTTCGATGATGGCTTTGCTGAAGGCTCTGAAGTGGGTGACGGTGGCGGCGGCGGTTGGGAATTCCATCACTATGCTGATGGCGCTTTTTGCGCGGCCTTCGGAGGTGATGGCGGCTGAGGCTCGGATGGCGATCGCGGGGGCGGTGACTGCGATTGAGGGGGCGGTTGGGCAGGACATTCCGGAGGAGCTGCTCATGCAACTGGTGGAGGCGGATTTGGAGATTATCAGGCGGTATTACGCGGGTCCGAAGCCTCCGGCGGTGGATACCTTGTTCCCGCACGCGGACCTGTAGAAATGTTTCGGTTCCGGCTCGACATCGCGGGTGAGATCCAGATGGACCGCGGGATTGCGCGGTTCGCCGATGGTGTGACGGATTATCGGCCGATCTGGCCGATGATCGCGGATGAGTTCTATGCGGAGGAGAGGGCGCAGTTCAAGTCCGAAGGCGGCGAGGGCGGCGAGAAGTGGGCGCCGCTGTCGAAGGGCTATGCGGACTGGAAGGCTGTGCATTATCCGGGCAAGGAATACGCGCTGGAGATCGAGGAGGGAGGGGAGAAGACCGGGCTTGCGGCGGAGGACATGAGCAAGCTCAGGTATGTGGGAGCGCAACTGGGGGTTTCGTACGGCACGCTGACTGGCCTGCTTACGAAGTTCGCGGCAACGATTGATAAGGCGAGGGAGAGCGGATCGCAGCAGGCGGAAGTGTTCCAGCGGATGGGGATCTCGCAGCGGGAGGTCGAGGCCGGGTCGAAGGACATGCTGCCGCTGCTGATGCGGGTGTCCGACGCGTTCCGGGACCAGATGACGGCGGTGGAGCGGGCGGCAATTGCGAGAGATTTGTTCGGGCGCGGCGGGGCCGAGCTGATCGAGGTGTTGAAGCGGGGGTCGGGCGCGATTCGGGAAATGGCGCAGGAGGCGGAGCGGCTGGGTCTCGTGTTTAGTGAAGACGACGTCACGGCCGCAAAGGAATTACAGGTGGAGATGAATTATCTCCGGGCGACGAGCGAGGCGCTGTGGTTGTCGATCGGGCGGTGGGCACTGCCGAAGGTGGTGAACATGGTCGGCGGGCTGGAAGCGCTGGCAGGCGGGATCAAGTTTGCGTGGGGGGGTAGGGGCGGAACGAATCCTGTCGAGCAGTTTCTGACGGGGTTCGATGTGACGGCGCGGGCGGCTGCGGAGCGGATCGCGAAGCAGATCAAGGCGGGGCTGGCGACAGGCGCGGGGATGGAGCCGCCGGGTTCGGAGGAGGCGAAAGCGGCGACGCAGGATTTCCGCGGGCTGAGCAGCATACTGGACCAGGTGCGGCTGCGGATGGCGTCCACGGAGGGGGAAGAAGCGAAGGTCACCGAGGGGACGCGGCAGTTGCGGGATTCGGTATCGCAGGCCGCGGCCGAGATGGCGAAGCTGCGCGCTGAGGGGAAGCTAACTCCTGAGACGCTGGCGCGGGAAATGGCGGCGCTTGATGAGCTATCGCCGGCGATCACCAAATGGATGGATGCGCAGCTCGCCGAGATGCGCGAGAAGCGGCGGGAGGCGATCGAAGCGGCGGCGGCCATGCAGGCGGAACTGACGAAGATGCAGCCAGGATCGCCAGCGCAGGCGCACGCGGCATGGGACGCGGAGATGGATCAGCGGCTGGCGGCCTACGAGAAGGCGAAGATTCTGACGGAGGAGAATGAGCGGCTGCTGGCGCAGATCCGGGAGGAAGGGCATCGGAAGATCGAGGCGGAGCAGGGCGAATCGTTCGTCCGGCAGTTGGCGGTTTTGCAGCGCGACCTGGCGGAGATGGTTACGGCGCATTTCACGGCTCGGGAGCGGGTGGACTGGATCTACGAGGAGGACTTGCAGCGGTTCAGCGAATCGGAGGAGGCGAAGACGCTAGCGCTGGCGACGAGCGAGGCGCAGCGGGAGGCGATCCGGCAGCAATACGAGATGAACCGGCAGGCGGCGTACGATCGGCACGCGAGCGAGCTGCTGGCGCTAAAGCGGTCGGAGGGATGGGAGGGGGTTTTTGGCGGGGCGTTCGCGGAGATGATCCGGGGGAACGAGCAGTTGCTGCGGGACTGGACGTTTTCGACGGAGCAGGGCGGGATGATCGTCCAGGTGGCGATGGCGGGGTTGAGCCAGAGCGCGCAAAAGGCGTTCGGGCAGTTCGCGAGCGGGATGGGGCAGAACATCGCCCAGTCGATCGTGTATTCGAAATCGATCGGGGAGGCGATGCGGAACGCCGTGGCTTCGACGTTGGCGGGTTTGGCGGCGGAGTCGATGGTGTACGCGATCTATTCGTCGGGACTGGGATTCTTGCGGTTGGCGCAGCACGACTACGCGGCGGCGAGCCAAGCTTTCCAGGCGGCGGCGATTTGGGGCTCGGTTGGGGCGGCAGCGGCGATAGCGGGGCGGGCGTTTGCGCCGGCGGCGGGGAAGTCGGGCGGCGAGGCGGCGGGCGGCGGCGCGGCGACTGGAGCGGGCGGCGGGGGCGGTGCGGGTTCGGAGGCGGGCGGCGGGGGAACGCGAGTGGCGATTTATGTTTCGGGGAACATCGTGGGTCGGGCTGGGAAAGAATGCGGCTTCCAGTGGGTACAACTTCTACTTTGATTTCCTGGAGGCGGCGGTTCCGAGCGATGTTCCGGACGCGGCGGTTAGCTATCCGAACCTGACGGCGGCCACGGATCATGACACAGACGCGACGTATAAACTCTCGCCGGAGCGGCTGTTGTGGGCGCTCGATCGCGCGGGCTTGCATGGGCGATTGAACCATTACCTAGGCGTGTTCTGGTGGGCGCAGCGGCGGCGCGTGGGCGGGTCGTTTCCGTCGCTGACGTTGACGTTCGGCGGGACTTGGGCGGATGGGGATAGCGTGTTCCTGACGATCGGCGGGACGGTGATGGGGAAAAGCGTGTTCCCGGCCGATACGGCGAGCACGATCGCGGCGCACTTCTGCTACTTCATCAACTCGATGCTGGTGGGCGTTTGGGCGGAGGTTGCGGGCGCGGTGCTCACGATCCACTGCTTCACTCCGGAGTGGGCGTTCACGTTTGCGCGGGAGTATCTCAGCGCGGCTGGGACGATCAGCGAGAGCGGGTCGCTAGAGGGCGGGAGCAGGGGGACGTGGGAGATCGACGCCGGGGCGACGCCCGTGCTAAATCGGGCGGCTCGGGATTGGCACCGGGACTTCTTCGCGGCGGTTGCGGAGCGTGGGTGGGAGGCGGTGGCTTCGCTTTCGATGGAGATGGTAAATCCTCCGGACGATCCGGCGAGCGGCTCGGTTTGGGCGGCGCGGTTTTTGGATGGGGCGAAGGTCGAGACGTCCACTGGATTCGCCTCGCTGCTGAGTACACACTGCGCGTTCTCGGACGTGGTGGCTGCGTATCAGGCTGCGGCGTATGCGGAGATCGCTGGTCTGATGGTCGCGGCCGGGCTGACGCCGTGGCTGCAGTTTGGGGAGTTCTGCTGGTGGTACTTCTCTGATTTCGACGCGGCGACGAATCCGGGCGGGGGCATGGCGTTCTACGACGCATACACGGCTTCTGCAGTGGTGTCGGCGCTTGGACGGGCATTGGTTCCGTTTCGCGGCGCTGAGGACGATCCGGCGGTGAATTCCTACGCGGATGCGACGTTTCTGCGCGGGCTGGTGAAGGCTCATATCGATTCGATTCGCGCGTATGTGCTGGCGACGTGCGCCGGCGCGCGTTTCGAGCTGCTGTGGCCGTATGACGTGAACTACCCTGAGCGGACGTCGTCGGGGCTGGGCGGGCGGCTTTTGCGGTACGTGAACCTGCCGGCGGAGTACGAGGCGAAGGCGGGCAGCGGCCTGGACGCGCTGAAGATGGAGGCGCTCGCGTTCGGGTCGGTGGAGCGGCATTTGGACCGCGCGCGCGAGGCGATGCGGTTCCCGTACACGGGCGGGCGGAGTTGGCCTCGCGGCGATGTCCGGTATCTGATGCCTTGGTTCAACGGCGGGTGCCCTTGGGAACAGGAGTATTTGATGTCGGCGCTGCGGGAGGGACTGGGGACCACGCTGTGGGCGTGGGATCACCTGTGCCTGCTGTCGTGGCCGCTGCCGATGCCGGCTGAGGGGCGGAGGGTTTTGTCGGCCTGAGGGCCGAGTGGAAGGGTTATTGAGATAGCGGCGAAACGGCGAATGTTGCCGGGTCGGCCGCTATTGTTGTGTTTGGGCGTTGGGGGAATCGGGTTGCAAATCAGTGATGCAGATTTGCAAAATAGTGCTGCCGGATTTGCAACAGAGCGCTGCTTGCACTAGGGCCGCTACTCGTACCTCAGCGCTTCGGCCGGCGCCACCCGGCTGGCTGCGCGGGCCGGGTAAAGGGTCGCGATATAACTGACCAGAATGGCGAGAGCGGCGATCCAGAGGCTGTCCAGCCAGCGGGGGCTGAAGGGAACGTAGCTCAGCGCGTAGACTTCCTCGTCCAGCCGGATCCAGCGGTACTTGTCCGCCAGGAAGCAGAGCAGGTGGCCCACCGCCAGCCCCGCCGCGGTCCCAATCACCCCGATCAGCAATCCCTGGTACTGAAATATCCGCCGGATCTGCTGCTGCTTGGCCCCCATCGATACCAGGATGGCGATGTCCCGGTTCTTCTCCATCACCATCATCACCAGCGTGATCAAAATATTGAGCGCGGCCACCAGGACAATCAGCCCGATCGTGATCCAGGTGACGACTTTCTCCATATTGAGCGCACTCAGGATGTGCTTGTTCATTTCCATCCAGGTGGCGGCAGCCAGATTGGGGCCGACCAGCTTGTCCGCCTCGCTCGCCACGGCCGGCGCGGTGTAGATGTCGTCGAGCTTCAATTCGATGCTGTTCACCACGTCGTCCAGCGACAGCATTCTCTGCGCCGCCTGGAGCGAGGTGAATGCCCACAGCGAATCCACCTCGTAAAACCCCGATTCGAACAGCCCGACTACGCGGAAGCGGAACTCCGAGGAGAACACGCCTAACGGCGTGGTTTCACCCTGAGGGCTGATTACGCGAACGATGTTGCCCATCTTCACGCCGAGCGCCTGCGCCAGCTTGCTGCCGAGAATGATCCCGGGGATACGCTCGTCGTCTTTGAGGTCCTCTAGCGAGCCGGCCTTCATATGCCGCAGCATATCGGTGGGGCGGAGTGCCTCGTCCGTCCGGATGCCCTTGAGCAGCGCTCCCTCCCCGCCGCCGCCGAAGGAGATGAAGACCTGGCCGTAGAGCGCGGGGGATGCGGCGACGACGTGAGGCAGTTTCCGCAGCCGCTCGACCAGCTCGCTCCAGTTTTCGATGCCGCTGCCGGGCTCCTTCTCCATCACATTGACGTGCGCGTACGCGCCCAGCAGGCTCGTCTGAAGCGTGTCGCGAAAACCGTTGTTGATCGCCAGGGCGATTACCAGCGCCATCACTCCCGCCGCCACGCCGACCACGGAGATCATGGTGATCAGCGAAATCACGGCCTGCTTGCGCTTGGCTCGCAGGTAGCGCCGGGCGACGAACAACTCAAACGGCGACTTCAAAGTTTCCATATAACTACCGCTTAGCGGTTATCGGCCGACCGGAGCGCGTCGGCCAGACCGATTTGCCCCTCCGGCCGCAGCAGCGGGAAGAGAATCACGTCGCGAATGGACTTGGAGTTGGTGAGCAGCATCACGAGCCGGTCGATGCCGATTCCTTCGCCGCCCGTGGGCGGCATGCCATAGGCCAGCGCGCGGATGAAGTCCTCGTCCATCTGGTGCGCTTCTTCATCGCCCTGCTCGCGCATGGCGAGCTGCTGATCGAACCGCCTGCGCTGCTCGGCGGGATCGTTCAGCTCGGTGTACGCATTGGCGATCTCCATGCCCGCGGCGATGATTTCGAACCGTTCGACGAACTGCGGCTCGTCGGGCTTGTTCTTGGAGAGCGGCGAAGTCTCGATCGGGAAATCGTAGATCAGGGTCGGCTGGATGAGCTTCGGCTCGGCGTGCCGCTCAAACAGGTCAACCAGTTGCTCGCCGGGAGACGGCTTCGTACTGTGGCACTTCAGCCACTCGGGGTCCTTCACCTGTTCCAGGCTGGGGCGGTCCGGTCCGGTCCAGAATTCGACAACGGCCTCGCGCATGCCTATCCGCCGCAGTTTGCCGAAATCCAGACGGTGTCCCTGGTACTCGACCACCTCGCTGCCGGTGGCGTCCACGGCAACCTGGCGCAGCAGCTCTTCCGAAAGGTCCATCAGGCCGCGGTAATCCGTGTACGCCTGGTAGAACTCCAGCATCGTAAATTCGGGGTTGTGCCTGGTCGAGATGCCCTCGTTGCGGAAATTACGGTTGATCTCGTACACGCGCTCAAGCCCGCCCACCACCAGCCGCTTCAAGTAGAGTTCGGGCGCGACCCGCAGGTAGAGATCGATATCGAGCGTGTTGTGGTGCGTCACGAAGGGCCGCGCGGCGGCGCCGCCGTAGAGCGGCTGCATCATCGGCGTTTCCACTTCGATAAAACCGCGCTCTTCGAGCCGCCGGCGGAAGGAAGCGATGATCCGGGCGCGCTTGATAAACACATCGCGGACTTCCGGATTCGCGATCAGGTCCAGGTAGCGCTGGCGGTAGCGGGTTTCCACATCCTCCAGACCGTGCCACTTCTCGGGCATCGAGAGCAAGGTCTTGGCCAGAAACTCCATGCGTTCCACGTGGACCGAGAGTTCGCCCGTCTTCGTGCGAAACAGGTAACCCTCCACTCCCACGATGTCGCCGATGTCGAGTATCTGGAAGAGCTGAAATTCGCGCTCGGACACGGAGTCCTTGCGGACATAGATCTGGAGCCGTTCGCCGTTTTGGAGCAGGTGGGCGAAGCCTGCCTTGCCCATCCTGCGGATCGTCATCAGCCGTCCACAAATGCGGACATCAATCCGCGGGGTAAGTTCCTCCGCGGTTTTTGAGTTGTAAGAGGCCCGTATATCGGGAATCGTGTGGGTAAACTCAAACCGCTGGCCGTAAGGCCGGAATCCCAGCGCCTGAATGTCGCGAATGCGCTGAAGGCGCTGTTCCAGTAAATCCTGTTCCAAGAAAACTCCTCGTGGCGTGCGCGGCGATCGTCGGACTTGATGCCCGGTTCCGCATTCCTACATTATAATGAAGTCGCTTGACTTCGATCTCCATCGTCCTGCCTGCCTACAACGAAGAAGCCCGCCTGCCGGCGACGCTCACCGCCATTCTCTCCTACCTGGAGGCGCGAAACTGGAAGGAATTTGAGATTCTGGTTGTCAATGACGGTTCGTTGGACGGAACCGCCGCCGTGGCGGAACGCTTTCGCGGCCGGCACCCGAAGGTGACGCTGCTCGAGAATCCCGGCAACCGGGGCAAAGGCTACTCGGTGCGGCACGGGATGCTGAAAGCGCGCGGCGACTGGGTGCTGTTTTCGGATTCCGATCTGTCGGCGCCGATCGAGGAACTCGACGCGCTGCTCGAAGCCGCCAAGGCGCAGAACGCATCGGTGGTTATCGGTTCGCGCGCCCTGGACCGCTCGTTGATCAAGGTTCACCAGTCCTGGTTCCGGGAAACAGCGGGCCGGATTTTTAATCTCCTGATGCGCCTGATCATCGGCCTGCCCTTTGCCGACACGCAGTGCGGGTTCAAGCTGTTCGAGCGGCGGGCAGCCCAGGAGGTGTTCCGGCGGCAGACGATCGAGCGCTGGGGATTCGATGCCGAGGTGCTGTTCATCGCGCGCAAGCTGGGGTTCAAAACCATCGAAGTTCCGGTTCGCTGGAGCCACTCCGAAGGCACGAAGGTCAGTATGTTCCGGGACAGTCTGAATATGTTTGCCGATCTGCTGAGGGTGCGCTGGAACCACCTGCGAGGGCTCTACCGCCTTTAGTCGAAACCCGCAGCCCGGCGCCGCCCGCCTTCACGGCTCCGCTATCTTTTCACGATGACTTCGCGCAGCGCGTCGCGCGTGAGAAAGAACTTCACCGACTCGAACGATGCGAACAAACGTTCCACCGCACGGTTGTTGAAGAACTGCGCCGGCCTCCGCATCTCGCGGAAGGTGAGCAGAAGCGTCCTGGCGTCCGAAATACGGTAGTAATACGCGGGAATCGAATCTGCTCGTTCCTCGGCATGAAACATCGTCAGCAGATAGCCGGACGGCCGCAGCGCCCGAAACAGGCGCTCCACTACCTGGTTCAGCAGGGCCGGCGTGAGGTATTCCAGACTGTCCCACGCCAGCACGCCGTCGAAATGGTTCTCAGGGAAGTTGAAATTCTGGCTCAGGAACCGCTCGGCCCGCTCCGGCTCCGACTGGTTTTCGAAGAAATCGCCGTCGCCGAAGGCAAGGTCGAGGCTCCTGAGCAGATCTTCGGAATAGATGGCGTGGCCGAGATTCGTGATAAAGCCGATATTGGCCTGCGAGGCGCCGGAGAGATCGAGAATTCGCAGCCCCGTCAGGCCCTGTATCTGGCTGAAAAACTGTTCGAGACCGTTGCTGTGGCGAGAGTAGACGTCTCCATAGGCGCCGGCGCGCCGATCCAGGCCCCGCGGGGGAGCCTGGAATTGACGCTGCGGGGGTGAAAGCTGAGCCGCGCGCGAGCCGCCGGAGGCCTCCGCGCGGGAAAGGAGCTTCCAGCGATCGTTAAACAAAACCGGCCTCGGCTATCGTTTCTGCTCCGGAGCAGCCGCAACGGGCGCTGCCGCGGGCGCCGGCTGTTGAGCCGGGCGCGCTGTCTGCTTAGAGGCCTCGGCCGCTCTCGCCTGCTTCGAGGCGTCAGCCGCTCTCACGATGTCGATGCTGCCCTTGAAGTAAGCGCCGTCTTCGATGATGATGCCGCCCGTCTTGATGTCGCCTACCAGTTTGGCATCCTTGCGGATGTCGATTTTCTCGGACGCCTCCACGTTGCCGTCCACACAGCCCAGCACCACGACTTCGCGGGCGCGGATACCGGCCGCCAGCTTCGCGTGCGGCCCGATTGTCAGCCTGTGCTCCGGAACTTCGACCGTGCCTTCCATCTCGCCGTCCAGATACAGGTCCTCGCGGCTCAGTATCTGGCCTTTGATGATGACCGATTTGCCGATCGCCGCTACACCGCGCGGAGCCTCCGGCACGGCGTTTCTCACAGGAGCAGCAGGCGCCTGCGCAGGTGAGACTTCCCGCGCGGGTTCCACAGGAGCAGCCGGCGCGACGGGCGGCTTCGGCGTATAATCTTCTTCCCTCCGTTTATTCCACATTCAACTGTCTCCGTCGTTGTTTAAACACCTATGATTGCTACCACAGCCAGCACTGTGGATTTCTTCTATACTATAAGCCCACCGCGCAAAAGGCAAAGGCAAAAAGATCTCGAAGACAGTTTGTGCGCATCAGTGGGTATCGCGCCTGCGGAATGCGGGGGGACCGGTTGCGCCAACGCGAGCATCCGCCGGAATTTTATACTGGACGAGGACCTTAAGGACATGAAACCAACCCGCCGAAGTTGGGCCGAGCCATTCAAGATCAAAGTAGTCGAGCCGGTCAAGATGACCACGCGCGAGCAGCGCTGCCGCGCCATTGCCGAAGCCGGGTACAACACGTTTCTGCTTCGTTCCGAAGATGTTTATATCGATCTGCTGACCGATTCCGGGACGTCGGCGATGAGCGACAGGCAGTGGGCCGGCATGATGTTGGGCGACGAAGCGTACGCAGGGAGCCGTAATTTCTATCACCTCGAAGAGGTGGTGCAGGCCTATTACGGTTACAAGTACCTCGTCCCTACGCACCAGGGCCGCGGCGCCGAGCACATCATCTCGCGAGTGCTCATCAAGCCGGGCGACGTTATCCCCGGCAACATGTATTTCACGACGACGCGGCTCCACCAGGAACTGGCCGGAGGCCGTTTCGTCGATGTCATCATTCCCGAGGCGCACGACCCCGCCAGCCTGCATCCGTTCAAGGGGAACGTCGATCTCGACCGGCTGGAATCGGTGATCCGCGAGCACGGACCCGGAAAAATACCCTATATCAGCGTGGCGGCGACGGTGAACATGGCGGGAGGACAGCCCATCTCGCTCGAAAACCTGCGGAAGGTGCGGGAACTGACGGCGCGCCACGGCATTCGCATCATTATGGACGCGACCCGGCTTGCCGAAAATGCCTATTTCATCCAGCAGCGCGAGCCCGGGCAGGAAGGGCGTCCGATCGCCCAGATCGTCAAGGAAATCTGCTCGCTGACCGACGGGTGCACGATGAGCGCGAAAAAGGACGCGTTGGTCAACATCGGCGGCTTCCTGGCGGTGAACGACCCTGAGATCTATGAAGAAGCGCGCAACCTGGTAGTGGTCTACGAGGGCCTGCACACTTATGGCGGCATGGCGGGCCGCGACATGGAAGCCGTCGCCCGCGGCATCGAAGAGGCGTTCCAGGACGACCACATCCGGGCGCGCGTCGGCCAGGTGCTGTACCTGGGAGAGAAACTACGGAAGTGGGGTATCCCGATCGTCGTGCCGATCGGCGGTCACGGAGTCTTTCTGGATGCGAAGGCTTTTCTGCCGCACCTGCCGCAGGAGGTCTACCCGGCGCAGGCCCTGGCGGCCGCCATTTACCAGGATTCCGGCGTGCGCGCGATGGAGCGCGGCATCGTTTCGGCCGGGCGCAACAGGGAGACGGGCGAGGAAAACAAGCCGAAGCTGGAACTGGTCCGCCTGACAATCCCAAGACGGGTCTACACCCAGGCGCACATGGACGTGGTGGCCGAGTCCGTGCTGGCGGTCTACGAGGAGCGGGAGAGCGTCCGCGGCCTGCGCATGGTCTACGAGCCGCGCTATCTCCGGTTCTTCCAAGCGCGGTTTGAACAGCTCTAGGCGGCTTTCAGGTGAATCGCCGCAGCCCGCAACCGCTGTTCCGCGATCGAGGCTTATAATGGTACGTGCCGAAGGCCAGGAATCTTCAGGCGGCCCTCCAGCGGACCGAACAACAGCTTCAGGTTTTTCAGAGAATCAGCCGCTTCATGGTGAGCGAAATGAGCTTGCAGGAGGTCCTGCAAGGCATCGTCTCGCTCATCGCCGAGTTCATGGCGTGCGATTCATGCCTGATCTATCTCATCGACAACGATGAGCTGGTGCTGTGCGCTTCCAACACGCCGCACCCGGAGACGATCGGGAAAGTGAGGCTGAAGACGAACGAAGGCCTGACCGGCTGGGTCGCCCAGGAAAGGCGCCTGCTGGCGATTTCCCGCGAAGCCTACCGCGACCCGCGATTCAAAAGCTTCAGCGATTTGCCCGAGGATACCTTTGAGGCCTTTCTCTCGGCGCCCGTGATCGCGCGCAACCGGGTGGTGGGAGTGATCAACGTGCAGCACCGGCTGCCACATCAGCACACCGGAGGCGAGATGGAGCTGCTGACTACGGTCGGCGAGCAGGTCGGCTGTCTTCTGGTGCTGGCGCGGATGGAACCGACCGCGGTGGAAGCGGCAAACCACGTCGAGCTGGTCCTGTCTTCAGGACGCATTTCGCCGCGTTCATAATCTATCCCATGCGCGCATTTCGCTTTGTCCGCGTCCTGCTGGGGCTCGTTTCCGTTTTCGCCCTGGCGGCGGAGCGGTGGCAACTCCAGTACTCTTACGACGAGGACGATTCCACGCTGGCGATAACCGGCCTGGAGTTTGCCGATGCCGAGCGCGGCATCGCGGTTGGTGCCTACATCGACCGGCGCGGTAGGGAAAAGCCTGCGGGACTCGTGACCACCGACGGGGGGCGCACGTGGTCTCCGGTGCGCCTGCCGGCGCTGCCGCTGTCGCTGTTCCTGCTGGACGAAAGGACGATGTGGCTGGTCACAGACGGCCGCGTGTGGGTGAGCACCGAGTTCGGCAGGGAATGGAGATCGCTGGCCCGGCTGCGCGATGTGGGACGCGTGTACTTCCTGGACGAGAAACGCGGATTCGCGGTGGGAGCGCGCAAGTCGGCCTACCAGACGAGTGACGGCGGGAAGACGTGGACAAAACTGCCCGCGGCCGATAAGCCCGCCACGACCCGCGACTACACCGTCTACTCGGCAATTGCGTTCGCAACCCCCAAGCTGGGCACGATCGTGGGATGGAGCAAGCCGCCGCGAAAGGACTTTGAGCCGGAAGTGCCCGGCTGGCTCGATCCGTCCACGCGGCCGCGGGAGGTGCCCGGCATGATGGTCGCGCTCGAAACGCGCGACGGCGGCGCCACCTGGTCAGTTTCGCAGTCCTCGATGTTCGGTAGGGTGAGCCGTCTCCGGTTCAGGCCGGACGGCGCCGGACTCGGCCTGATCGAGTTCCTGGATGCCTTCGAGTGGCCCAGCGAGGTCGTCCGGATCGACTGGCGCACTGGCAAGAGCACTACGGCTTTTCGCGATAAACGGCGGATCGTCACCGACATCGCGATGCCGCCCGACGGCCCCGCCTATCTGGCTGCCGTCGAGCCTCCGGGCGCCCTGCCGCGATCCCCGATTCCAGGCAAATTGAGAATTTTACGAAGCGAAAACCTTGTGGACTGGACCGAGATGCCGGTGGACTACCGCGCCGTTGCCACCAGCGCCGTCCTAGCGGCGGCTCAGGGCGGCCTTTGGGCCGGCACCAGCAGCGGCATGATTCTCAAACTCGTCACGGATTAACGGCCCCGGTGGGCGCCCTGCGAACATAGTTGAACGGAAACGTTTGGGTTTTCGCGATTTTCCGGCTGTTTCCTCGTAATTTACTGAAAACATTGGCCATTAATTTGATGTCCAAGATTCCATTTTTCGTTTGACTGTACTTGGGATCGGCGCGATTATGGAGATGGTTCCAAGAGGTTTCGCGGAACAGCGAGCCACGCGGGACGCGACGGATCGTGAGCGATGAGCCGCTGACGGCGTTGAAAAAACTGCCCCGGCGGGGAGCGAACGACACCGGGCGCTTCGCGAAGGCAAGCCTCTCGAACGGAAAACGGATCGAGCGACGAAGCGGAGGGATTAAAAAGTCCCGAAGCTGAGCAAGGTTCATATCCGTCGGGAACGCCGGACCAGGTTCCTTGGGGCAACGGGTAGGAAGCGATGATCTTCCCCGGCATCTGGAAAAGGAGCCGAGGAAGGGAGCTTTCTTACCGAACGGGCTTGAAAGGCCATCCGGCGGGCGCTGAAGTAACAAGCCGGGAACGATAACCCCGGAGAGGTGGTTCCGCAAGGAACAGCCGCTCCAGGCGAGCGAAAGGCTGTTGCGAAGCGCCGGCTTCACCGGAGACAGCGCTGAAGGGCGTCTGGAACTGCGATCCGCAGCAGGCCCAAAGGCCGCCGCGGGGAGTAAAAGACGCGCTTAACAGGCAGTTTTCGGCGCCATGTTCGGGCCGTGCATGCCGGCTGGCGGACGAGCTGGAGTCGCGGGGTCACTTGGAACCGTTTTTTTTGCCCTCACGAGAAAGCCCCCTCAAAATTGCCGCCCTGCTTCCCGTCCTGTTGCTGGGGCACTGCGTCCTTCCGCCGTTTTCTGTCCCAGCGCCTGAAGCTGAATTTCTCACGCCGGCGGCGGAAGCTGGCGAAGTTGATGCGGCAGTACTCGCAGCGGTACGGCTTCGCGCCTAGGCTTAGCCGAAGCGCCATGAACGGCGTTACGTGCCAGTCGTTCGGCGACCACATACTGAGGTCGGTTCTCCAGCACTTGGGGCAGCGCGCCCACAGCAGGCCTGAAATCCGCCATGTACGCGCGACAAAGCGGCAGCGGCAGTCCTTGCAGCGCAGAGGACGCACCCCCAAGAGACTCCGCCATCGCTCGGCGGAGGTTCTCAGCAGGGAATAACGCAAGTTTCTGCTTGCACAGCTAGGGCACGCAATGGGCATACGGGAACACGAATCGCCTGTCAGCGGCAGCTTCGAAGGCGGTCAAGGCGCGAGTATATCAGACTTCCGCGTGCTGTGGTCTGTGCCGGGCGACGTAATCGTCCAGGTAGCTGCGGAAAGCCGCCTGCAAGGTCAGGCGCGCTTTTCCGCCCTGGCGCACCGGACGGTCCCCGATTTGTAGAACGGGCAGCAGGTCGCGTGTGGTGGAGGTAATGAACACCTCGTCGGCCCGCTCGAGATCGGCCGGCAGGATGGGCTTCTCGCCGATCGTGATATCCGGGATCCGGATCTCTTCGAGCAGCACCTCGCGAGTGACGCCGGGCAGGCAACCGGAGTCCAGCGGCGGAGTCCAGACCTGGGAGCCCTCCGCGATAAAGATATTCGCGGACGTACACTCGCTTACCTCGCCGCGCTCGTTCAGCAGGATCACCTCGTCGAAGCCGGCCTGCTGCGCTTCTTCCAGCATGACCAGATTCAGGGCCCACGAAGTGATTTTCGTGCCCCGGAAATCGGAGCCCGCGTGGCGGGCCTGCGGGCGCAGGGCGAGTTTCACGCCTTCGCCCCAGTCTTTCAGATAGGTGGTGAGCGCGATCAGGTCGAACTCACGGTCGGTGGGCCCTTCCCAGATGCCGCCGCGATTGCGCACCACGACGACGCGCAAGGTCCCGTCCACAACTTTGTTGGCGCGAACCAGACGCAACAGCCTGGAATGCACGTACTCCGGATCGTCGGGAAACGGGACATGCAACGCTCGCGCGTCCCTCAGCATGCGGTTCCAGTGCCTCTCCCAAGCGAAAAGAACACCTCCGGCGATTCGCAGCGTGCTGAACACTCCCCACCCGGAGAGCAATCCGACCTGACCGGGGGAGAGCACCTTGGCGGAGGCTTCACAAATCTCATCGTTGTGCAGGATAAATTTGTGCATTGACTTGATAACTGCTCCTCATTCTAGCGGATTTCGAAGGGAGCGGCGTTTTATCGGCGGGCGGGCTAGTTCCAGTTCGGAAACAGCCCCGGCCGCGCGCGGCGGCAATCCTCGAGCAGATCCGGAACCCTGGAGCGGCGGCGCAGCAATTTTTCAAGCAGCTCCTCCAGGGCATTTTCCTCGCCTTCCAGCCACTCGAGCGGTATCTTGCGGTACGCCTCGTCGATCACCTCGACGGGAAAGTTCACGACGAGGTCTAGCCAGGGCTGAAAATCGTCGAGCGAAGTGACCGCTTCGTACACCAGCGGGCGGTGGTAGAGGCCCTGAAGGGGCGCATCCGGGAAGTCCCAATGCGGGCCGTTGAACAGAAAACCTTGGTCGATCATCCAGGCGACGAAGCCTGTGCGGGCCACGGCGCCGGCGGGAGACCACTGATTCAGGCGGCTGCGAAAGAAGACCGCCTGGCGGCCGTCGGCGTTCCCCGTCCACTTGTCAAACACGAGCACGCCGAGGAACTCGCGAAGGTTGACGACCTGGCGCAGCAGGGCATCGGGGATGAAATCGTAAACGGCGACGGTATCGGGGTGGCCCGGGTAGCGGGAGCCGAAATGCCAGCCCGCATCGGCCGGAATGCTGCGGGAGCCGAGTTGGATCGATACCTCGGGGTTATTCCGGAGAAACTCCACGCTTGCCGACACAACAAACACCTCCGGAGCCGAGATCTGCAAGTAGCGCAGAAGAACCGAGCCGATCGCTTCGTTGATCAGCACGCGGCGGTGCTGGGGATTATTCCGGAACTTGACCACGTAAAAATGGCCGTCATCCGCTTCGACAAGGTGCGACTGAGCGCCGCCGCGCATCTTACGGAGAGGACGGATGGCGTTCAACGGCATCAGAATAAGCTACGCTAGTGTTGCGGGCGGGAAAACGCCCACATCGCAATCCAATCTCAAAAGGAGAGTCTTCCCTATGGACGAAAACGCTCGTTCCATGCCGCCGCGGAGCAAGGAGGAAATCGCCCTGGAACTGATGAAATTCGTGGCCGTCACCACCGGGTACGGCAAAGGGGCGCCGGCGGCCGGGTACACGGGCAAGCCAACGAGGTCGGCGGAGGAGTACGCGGACGCCCTGCTGGAGCTGTACAAGCGCTGCCGGGCGGTGATTGAAGGCTGATCCTCCCGGCGCGGCCGTGGCTTGCCCAGGAATTTAGCAGGGGAGGCTGCGCCGCGCGCGTCTCCCCCGGGCAAGCCGGCGGATGCCTATCTCCTTCCGCCCTTCTTCGCAGCCTTCTTCCTGGCAGGCGACTTCCTGGGAGGAGATTTCTTCGCTACCTTCTTCGCGGCTTTCCTGGCGGGAGCTTTCTTTGCCGCTTTTTTCGGCGGCGCCTTCTTGGCGACTTTTTTCACCGCGGCTTTCTTGGCGGGAGCCTTCTTAGCCGCCGCTTTTTTGGCTGGAGCTTTCTTGGCCGGCGCCTTCTTGGCCGCCTTCTTTGCGGGCGCTTTCACGGCTGCTTTCTTTGCCGGCGCTTTTTTCGGGGCGGCTTTGGCTGCTCTTCCAGCCGGTTTTTTCGGTGTGGGAGCCGCGGGCTGCTCTACAGGCGCTTGCGGAACGGCTACGGGGGCCGGCTCGGGGACAGGAGGCGGTGCGGGCTCCTCCTCTTCCTCTTCTTCCTCCTCCTCTTCAGGGCCGTATTCTTCGAGGTCGGATTCCAGCTCTACGTGTTCTTCGTCAAAGTCATCCCGCTCATCGTCGAGAGCGAACTCGAAAGAATCAAACATTTCCTATGCCTCCTGTACGAGCATAATCAACAATTAGAATAACTCGTTTTAACGGGAAGGCAAGTCTCGGGGACAAAAAAGTCGAGAAAAGCCTTAGGTGTTCAGGCAGGGCGCCCTCGCTTTCGCGCGGTTACCGGGCGATGCTTGCCGGCCTGCGTTTCACGGCAGCGGTCGTCGACCGCGAAGTCTTGGCGGATGCTGCCCGAGGAGCGCCGAACTTCTTCCGGGCGGCAGCCTTTACCGTCCGGGCGGGCCGCGGCGCATCCACGGCCGCAGCGGGGATTACAAGCAGATCACCGGGCTGGAGCTCATCCGGCGCCGCATCGTTTACTGCGAGGATCGCACGTTCGGTCACCCGGTACCGGCGGGCGATGGACTCGAGACTGTCGCTTTCTGTCACGCGATGAGCGCGCCATGCTATCCGCTTGTCTTCCGGAATGGCTGCCAGCGTGTGCCGGACCGCTTCCGCCGTGCCCTTTGGAACGCGCAGTTGCCATCCCGCCGGCGCAACGGTCTTCAGCAGCGCGGGGTTCAATTCCCGGATCTCCGATACCGGGCATTCGGCCAAATCGGCCACGAGCAGCAGACCTGTCGGCGCGGTGATCTCGACCAGATCAAAGGTCAGGGCAGGATCGGCATCCACTTCATCCAGCCCGTATTCATGCGGGTTTTTCGCCATGATGATCATGGCCAGAATGATCGGGATATAATTGGCGGTCTCTTTCGGCAGGACAGTGCGGCGGCGGAGTTCCCAGAAATCCGCATAGCCGGTGCGCTCGACGGCCCTGTCGACCGTGGCCGGCCCGGCGTTATAGGCCGCCATAGCCAAATACCAGTCGCCATAGCGCTCGTACAGATCGCGGAGGTGGCGGGCGGCGGCGCGCGTCGCCTTTTCGAAGTCGAGCCTTTCGTCGAAATACGCGGACTGGTTCAGCCCGTATTCCCTGCCCCGAAGACTGACAAACTGCCACATGCCCGCAGCTTTCTTGCGAGAGATCGCGCGGGGCAAAAACCCCGATTCAGCTTGCGCGAGAAAGATCAACTCTTGCGGGACGCCCTCTTCGTCGAGGATGCGGCGAATCATGGCGCGGTACCTGCCCGCCCGCTTCAACCCCGCAATCAGCATCCGGCGGCCGCGCTCGGTGGAGAAGTAGTTGATGTAGGACAGAATGGGCTCGGTCACTTCCAGCGGCAGTTGCGAGGCTGTCGCCCGGACCTGTTCGCGCACCTTGTCCTTGAGCTTCGGGTCTATGGGGAACGTGAGCTCCGGGATGTCCTCGATCGGCGCTTTTTCAAAGCTGGGCCCATCCGTGTCGCCCGCCCCCAGTCCCGCCAGGTCCATCCGGTAAATCGCCTGGACCAGAGTGTCGAGCTTGTCGTCGAGCACCATGCGGTAAGCCGGGTTGTCCGGAGCATTC
This sequence comes from Rhodospirillales bacterium, assembly GCA_050261015.1. Classification (GTDB taxonomy): domain Bacteria; phylum Acidobacteriota; class Terriglobia; order Bryobacterales; family Bryobacteraceae; genus Fen-330. The sequence goes on from JBLNCW010000098.1 coordinate 27,890, forward strand.
AAAAGCAGGTCGATGGCCCGGTTGAATTCCTTTCGCGCGCTTTCCTGGTCGCCTGCCTGGTAGAACCGGCGCCCGGCCTGGAAGTGCCAGTCTGCCTCGCGGGCCAGCATTTCCGCCTTCCTGGTCGCGCTCGAACTTTCCATAATCGGCGCCACGACGCTGGGAGGATCCTTGACGACGGAGCGGGGCTTGAGCGCTGGAGGCTCAGGGAGATGAGGCGGTTCAGGCGCGGCAGGAGCGGCCATGAGTGGCTGATGGAAGGCTTCTGGCCGGGCCGGCGCGCAGCCCGTTGACACCGCGAGCAGCGCCAGGATCGCAATTAAAAATGAAGACAGTTTAATGTAGCTCATTCCAGTGTCCCGGCGCTTAGGTCCGCCACGCGGTTGAGCTTACAACGACAAGTCTAGAATGTAACCCATTTATCCTCAATGGGTCAAGCAAGTTAACCAAAAAGTTACCTTGGGTGAAGAGCTCCACCCCGAGATGTGGAAGATACCCCCCCACCCGCTTGGGGGGGTCGAGAAGGCCGACAAACCGCAGACTGCCTTTACTCTTCTTCTTCCTCCTCGCCGGCCTTGGCGGCCTTGGCGGCGGCTATGATCTTCTCGGCCTGCATCTGCGGGACGAAGTCGTAATGACTGAACTCCATGGTGAACGAACCGCGGCCCTGAGTCATCGAAGTAAGGTCGTTCTGGTAATTCAGCATCTCGGCCATGGGGACCTGGGCGCGGATAATCTGCGTTCCGCCCCTGGTATCCATGCCGGAGATCCGGCCGCGGCGTCCGTTGAGGTCGCCCATCAGGTCGCCGGCGTACTCCACGGGAGCCTGGATTTCGACATTCATCACCGGCTCGAGCAGGGCGGGCTTGGCCTGTTCCATAGCGGCCTTAAAGGCCTTGCGAGCGGCGAGTTTGAAGGAAAGCTCGGAGGAGTCCACCTCGTGGTAGGAACCGTCGTAGAGCGTGACTTTGAAATCCACCACCGGATAGCCCGCGAGGTAGCCCTTCTCGGCGGCCTCGAGAATTCCCTTTTCCACCGCGGGGATAAAGTTTTTGGGGATTGCGCCTCCGAAGATGTCATTGACGAACTCGAACTTGCCGCCGCGAGGCAGGGGTTCCATTCTGATCCAGCAATCGCCGAACTGGCCGTGGCCGCCGGTTTGTTTCTTATGGCGGCCCTGAACGTCGGCTGTGCCGCGGATGGTCTCCCGATAGGGGATTTTGGGCGCTTTTAGTGTGACATCGACGTTGTAGCGTTTCCGCAGGCGGCTGACAATCACCTCGACGTGCTGCTGCCCGGTTCCGGCCAGCAGGAACTCCTTAGTCTGCGGATCGCGGTAGAACCTGAGCGACTGGTCCTCTTCGAGGATGCGCTGGATGGCGTTGCCCATCCGGTCCTCATCCTGTCGGGACTTGGCCTCGATGGCATACGCGATAGAGGGCTCGGGCAGGGTGACCGGCGGGTACTGGATGATGGAGCCCTTTTCGCAGAGGGTATCGCCCGTTAGGGTGTCTTTCAATTTCGCAACCGCGCCGATGTCGCCGGCGTGCAGTTCGGTTACCGGCTGGATGGTTTTGCCGAGAGGACAGCCGACGTGCGAAAGACGTTCGGTGCTTCCGGTGCGCGCATTCACCAAATTGGCGTCGTTCTTCAGCACTCCGGAGATCACTTTGAAGTAAGTGACCCGGCCGGCGAAGGGGTCGGCGATGGTCTTGAATGCAAAGGCGGAAACCGGTTCGGAATCCGAAATGGGGCGCTCTGTTTCCTGATCGCCCATCTTCCCCTTGACGGGAGGCCGTTCGACCGGCGCCAGGAAGTTGTCTACGACGAAGTCCATGATCAGGTCCGAGCCGATATTGTGGAGGGCGGCCGCGCACATCACCGGGAACAGCCTGCGCTCGCGGACGGCAAGCCTGAGACCCTCCAGCATCTGCTCGGGAGTGAGGGATCCCTTGTCGAAGAACTCCTCCATGAGGGCGTCGTTGCCCTCGGCGACCATTTCCACAAGGGCTTCGTGAGCCTTCTGGGCGGCATCAGACAGGTTGCCGGGAATGTCCTGCGCCTTACCCTTTCCGTTTCCGCCGGGCTCGTAGGTGTAGGCCTTCATGTGGACCAGATCGATGACACCCTGGAAATCGCGCTCGGCGCCGATGGGGAGCTGGATGGGAACAGCGGTGCGGCCGAAGTTCTCGTGAATATTCTCGAGCACCCGCTCGAAGCTGGCGCGCTCGCGGTCGAGCTTGTTGATGATGAAGGCTGCGGGCAGGTTGTATTTGGCCGCGAACTCCCAGACTTTTTCGGTCTGGACTTCGACGCCCGCCACTCCGTCAACCAGCACCAAAGCGGAATCGGCGGCCGAAAGCGCGGCATAGGTATCGTTGATGAAGATGTTGAAGCCCGGGGTATCCAGGACGTTGATCTTGGCCTTCTTCCACTCGACAAACGCCAGGCCGGTGGAAATGGTCACCTTGCGCTGGATCTCCTCGTCATCGAAGTCAGTCAGTGTGTTCCCCTCATCAACGCGAGTAAGCCGGCTGGTCTGTCCGGTGGTGTACAGCAGGGCGGCGGTCAGCGAGGTCTTCCCGCTGTGACCGTGTCCAACCAAACCTACGTTCCTAATGTCCTTGCCTTCGTAAACTTTCACTGTGAATGCTCCCTAATTACGAACTCGACGCCGATGGTCCGGAGCCGGCGCCGCGGTAAACGCAGCTAAATCCGGTCCACTGGGACGGCCCTGTCCCGCGGTCGGAAAAGCCGCTGGGGGGTCCTGAGAGGACGGCGGAAAATGCTCCGGAATCTGGATCGTAACACAGATACAAGTCCGGAATCTGGGATATGCCGCGGGCGGAGCGTGCCCGCCCCGCGAAGCTTAATTCCCTTGCGGGTGGCTGCCGGCCTCGACCGGGTGGTCTTCGGGGTTCAACTCCACGGGCGGCGGTATGTAGTACAGGATGCGGCCACAGCTTTCGCAAAACATCACCCGGTCGCCCCTACGGAGGTCCTGAAAGAATTGCAGGCGCAGGGACAGGTGGCAGGCCGAACAGCGGCTGTCCACCGCCTCCGCGACGGCAATTCCCTTCCGGCTCTTGCGGAGCCGCTCGTAGGCCGAGAGGATCTGTGGGGACATGCGCCCTACGATCTGCTCGCGCTCGGCCAGCAATTCCCGCAATTGTTTCTGGTCGCTGGCGGTCCGCTCCCGCGCCGCCTGCTGTTCCGCTTGTACCTGCTGCTTCTCGGCATTCAGCGCGCTCTCCGCCTTCTTGACGTTCTGCTCGAGGGACTCCGATTCCGTCATGCGGTCAAGAATGCGGTCTTCGCACTTACGGATCTCCTCCTCGCAGTACTCGATTTCCCGCTTGAAACTCGAATACTGTTCGTTGGTTTTGGCCAGCAGCATCTGGTCTTTCAGTTTCGATATTCTTTGCTCCTGAGCCTGGATTTCGCCTTCCAACCGCTTACGCTCGCGCTGATTCGCTGCGAGCGCAGCACGGTCGGCCTCCAGTTTCTTGATGTGTGATTCCAGCGTTTTCTCGATTGCCGAGATGTGTTTCGGAAGAGAAGCTATCTCGCGCTGCAGTGCGGTAATACGTCGATCCAGATCCTGCAGCTGGATAGCCAGGGTCAGGTCTGGCACCATTTGATTCTTGATTTTAGCACGCGTGCAGTGTCGAAGCCCGCCAGAGCGGTCCGGTGTGACTGCGGCGCGGCCGCACGGCCGTCGCGCAGGCCAGCGGGGAGGCGCAGAATAAGGGTTATGAAAGCAGCTCGCATTCATCAGCATGGGGGGCCGGAGGTTCTTATTTACGAGGAGGCTCCCGAACCGCAAATCAAGGGCGACGAAGTGCTGGTCCGGGTGCGCGCCTGCGCGTTGAATCACCTAGACCTGTGGGTCCGCGGCGGCATACCGGGAATGACTTTTTCCATGCCGCATATTCTGGGCAGCGACATCGCGGGCGAGGTTGCCGCCGTAGGTGAACTTTGCCGGCGGGTGCGGCCCGGGCAGCGTGTCCTGCTTTCCCCCGGGTTGAGTTGCCGCCAGTGTCCCGAGTGCGCGGCCGGGCGCGATAATTTCTGCTCCCAGTACACGATCTTCGGCCTGCGCGTGCCGGGCGGCAATGCCGAGCTGGTGGCCGCGCCGGAGTACGCCGTCATCCCCATCCCCGACGATCTGAGTTTCGAGGAGGCCGCGGCGGTCCCCCTCGTGTTCCTGACGGCGTGGCACATGCTGCGCACCCGGGCGCAACTGGAGCCGGGCGAGGATGTGCTGGTGGTGGCGGCATCGAGCGGCGTCGGTTCCGCGGCGGTGCAGATCGCCAAGCTGCTCCAGTGCCGTGTCATCGCGACCGCTGGGGGCGACGCCAAGCTCGAAATGGCGCGGAAGCTTGGCGCGGACGCCGTAATCGACCATTACCGCCAGGACATCGCCGCCGAAGTGAAGAGACTCACCGACCGGCGCGGGGTCGGCGTGGTTTTCGAGCACGTGGGCGCCGCGACCTGGGCTAAAAGCGTCCAATCGCTGGCTCCCGGCGGGCGGCTGGTGACCTGCGGCGCGACTACCGGCTACGACGTCAAGATCGACCTCAGGTTTCTTTTCAACCGCCAGCACTCGCTGCTCGGCTCGTTCATGGGCTCACTGGGCGAGTTGCACGAGGTGCTGAAATTCGTATTCCGCAAGCAGTTGAAACCGGTGATCGACCGCGTTTACCCGCTGTCTGAGATTCGCGCCGCGCACGAGCGGCTCGAGAGAAAAGAGCAGTTTGGAAAGGTAATTGTGGTCCCACAGGCTTAGCAGCCGGGGATCATGGCGCCGCGCAAGCGGCGTCAGCGGCGCCCCGCCAGCCGGGCTGCGTGCCTCAAGGCTGCCCTGAAAATGGAATCGGGAACGGCGATCGCGAGTTCCTCGGCCAGCAATTCCGGGTCGCTGCGCTCCGGCAGGCCCGCGCAGTTGCGGATTCCATCCATTGAAGTCACAACCGCATCGCCCGACCGCCTCACCGACACCAGTCCCGCGTCCCCCGCCGGCAGCTCGATTCCCTGAATGCCGCCCGGCTCGCCCTCGACTTCGTCGAACCGGCAGCTCACCTCACGGCCGAGTGCGCCCAGAATCCAGCCGGCCAGGTATAAGGCCTGGGCCGGGAGGCGCTCGCCGGAGTAGAACACACGGATCTCCCGCACGCGCGGCAGCAACTCGAGGGCGCGCGGGCTCTCGAACAACTGCGCGACGATGGCGCGCCAGCGGGTAAGGCGCGTCCAGGCGAGGTCGGCCAGCGGGAAGCCGGCGCCGGCCAGCCGCGGCAACATTTCGGCGGGTTCTCCGCTGTCCGAATCCACGATGACCTTGTCCGGCCGGAACCCGGCTGGAGCGAGGGCCGACTCGTTGAAAGCACTCGCGGACCGGTACCACAGCACCAGCGGCAGATCCGGCGCGCGCAGGGCGGCGAGTACAGGCGCGAGATCGGAAAGGCTTGCCTGGGCGGCCGTGATTTCAATCTGCTCGCAGCAGACCTGCTCCTGGCTGCCGAGCGGCATCCAGCATTGGGAGAGCACCTGGTGCTCCAGGTACGGAGCGGTGCCGGGCCGGATCCGCACGACGACCGCGCGGTGCGGGTGCTCGCGCATGAGCCGCGCCAGGGTCTCGCCAATCGCGGAGGCGTCATCGCTCTCCTCCGCGAACACGATGAGCGTCAGCGAGCAGGCGCGCACCGCGCCTCCAAGCGATGCCCAGAGGCTGTTGAGCTCGTCCAGAATCGTGTCCGGGCGGAACGCGCTCATTATGGGTTCCTCCAGGCGTGCCCGCGGCGCGCCAGCATTTCATCGGCGGCCTTTGGTCCCCAGGTCCCGGCGGGATAGTTGGGGAAGTCGAAGCGCTCGCCTGCCCACACTTTTAGAATTGGATCGACGGCCGCCCAGCTCGCCTCCACCGCGTCCTGCCGGATGTAGAGGGCCGGATCGCCCCTCATCGCGTCCACGAGCAAGGTTTCGTAGTCCCAGGATTGCCGCGAGCCGAAACTCTGGCCGTAATGGAAATCCATCGAGACGGGGCGCAGCTTCATTCCGATTCCGGGCTGCTTGGAGAGAAACCGCAGCGAGATGCCCTGCTCCGGCTGGATGCGCACGATCAGAAGATTGGGTGAAACCGCCTGCCCGTTGGACACGGAATCGAACACAGCCAGCGGGGCGGCATGGAACTGGATGGCGACGTCGGTGACCCGCTTCGGCAGGCGTTTGCCCGAACGTAGGTAGAAGGGGACGCCGGCCCAGCGCCAGTTCTCGACGAAGAAGGTTGCGGCGGCGTAAGTATCGGTCTGCGATTCGGGATCGACGCCGGGCTCCTGGCGGAACCCGGGCACTTCGGTGTCGCCGATGCGCGCGGGCCCGTACTGCCCGGCGGCGGCGTTCAGCGGCACCTCTTCCGGCTTCATGATGCGGATGGAGCGCAGCAGCTTGGCGCGCTCGTCCCTCACGGCATCCGCTTCGTAGGCGGCCGGAGGCTCCATGCAGATGGTGGCCATCACCTGCAACAGATGGCTCTGTATCATGTCGCGCAGCGCGCCGGCCTGCTGGTAAAAGGCGCCGCGGCCCTCGACCCCTATCGCTTCTGCCGTAGTGATCTGAACATGGTCGATGAAATGGCGGCTCCACAACGGTTCGAAAATGCCGTTGCCGAAACGGAACGCCAGAATGTTCTGGACGGTTTCCTTGCCGAGGTAATGATCGATGCGGTAAATCGAGGACTCATCGAAGAACTTCTGGAGGTCGCGGTTCAGCGCGCGGGCGCTTTCCAGGTCGCGCCCGAAAGGCTTTTCGATCACCAGCCGCCGCACTCCCGGGCCGCGGGCCAGCCCTGAGGCTCCGAGCCCGGCGGCAATTGACGTGTATTGACTCGGGTGGGTGGCCAGATAGAAGATAATGTTTCCGCCGGTTTGAAACTGCCGCGCAGTCTCCTCTGTTTTCGCGCATATACGCTCGTAAAGGCCGGGATCGCCGATGTCGCCAGGAACATAGAAGAGCGCTCGGGCGAGCACGTCCCAGACCTCGTTTTGGAATGGCGTGTCGTCCAGGAACTCGGTCACGGCCTGGCGCATCCTGTCGCGGAACGCCTCATCGCTGAGAGGAGTCCGCGAGTTGCCGATCACGGCGAACCCGCACGGCAGCAGGCGGTTGTAGGCTAGACGGTAGAGCGCCGGCATCAGCTTGCGGCGCGTGAGATCTCCGTTGGCGCCGAAGATGACGACGGCGCAGGGAGGCACACCGGACTCGTACCGCAGGGGGTCCCGGAACGGGTTCTCGCCGTCCACGCCCTTACGGTATCACAGCGGTTGCACCGGCTGCCGAATGGGAGTAGGATGAGATTTACCCTCCGGCAGCATCTCGTTTGCTAAACAGATTGGACTGAACAGATAACTTTCGAGGTTTGATTCGCTCAACAAAATCCTATGCAAAAGCAGCCAAAAAAGCTTCTGGCCGCGGTGGACGACCTTTTTTTCACGGTCAAAATTAGCGACGCGGCCAAACGCGCCGGATTGCAGGTGGAGTTCATCAAGAATGAAAAGGACCTGCTGGACAAGGCAAAGGAAGAGCGACCGGCACTCATCATATTCGATCTGAACTTCGGCGCAATTCAGCCGCTTAAAGTCATTTCAAAGCTGAAGAGCAACGCCGAATTGAAGTCCATCAGCCTGATCGGCTACCTGTCGCACGTTCAGGGGGAGTTGAAGCAAAAGGCGCACGAGACCGGATGCGACATGGTGCTGGCGCGGTCCGCACTTTCCCAGAATCTGCCCCAGATTCTCAAGCGGCACGCCGGCATGCCTTAGCCCGCGCCGCGCGCGCATTCCGGGTTGCGCAACCTCCGCCGAAAACCTACACTCTTCGGATGGAGGGGCTTCAACCTGTGCTGGCAAAACAACTACCCCCGGGCTTCCAGGACATGCTCGGGTTCGGACTTTTGGAAGCGCTGCTGGGACGGCGCTCCCGGCGGTTCTTCATGGGCGCGGAGATTCCTGACGGCGTCTTCGCGTACAAGTCGCGCTACCCCCCGCTTCCGCTCACCGAACTGGAAAAGCTTCTGGTCGTGACCGCGTGCGGCGGCAATACCGGCTGGCATTACATGATCCAACGCGCGCAGCGGTACGCCCCGCACCTGGCGAATTACGCGGGTGCGGCGGGCGGGCGCACGTTTCCATCGGCGGCCGGGTTCCACACCACCGTCACGTTCTTCACCGACGACGAGGGGGTCTACATGCTGGACGTCAGAGACGCCCCCGCGCTGATCGAGAAGGACCGCCAGGGAAAGGCGGACCCCGGCGCGGTGGTCGAAGCGCTGAAATCCCGCGTCAGGAAGATTCAACTACCCGGATATGCGCGCGGCGGTGGAGGCGCTCTGCGCGCGGAAATTCGGGCCTGGAGGCCCGTTTCATCCGGACACGCCGGGACCCTGGAAGGAGTCGCCGAAGGTGCGGTCCGCCGCCCAGCAGCACGACCGCGCGTTTCGGGAGTGCGTGGCGCTCCAGGCGCAGTACATTTTCGATACGTTCGGGAAGTTTCCGGGCACGATTTCGTCCATGTTTGTGACGACCTATCTCCAGGCGCAACACCTGGATCTTGAGTTTTACGATCGTTTTTACGAACCGGGGGCTTACCTTCGGACGCATGCCGGCCACATGGTCCGGTGGCACGCCGCAGAATTCGCCGGAACAAATAAGGCCTCACCATCGTCTTCCAGACGGTGAGGTCCGGAGCTTCCATCATTGAAGCTGTGTTTGTGGCGGCGGGATCCCTGCGCGGAAGCAAGCTGCGCAGTTTTCTGACGCTGCTGGGAATCATTCTGGCCACGACGACGCTGATCGCCGTCATGGCGGTCATCCACGGGATGGACGTATACATTGCCCGGCAGGTGTCCGACATGGGGGGAGACGGATACCGGGTCCTGCGGCTGGCGATGATCGGCGAGCACGATTACAAGAAGTTTCTGGAGATGCTGCGCCGCAATCCAAGGCTGACAAAGGAGGAGTTCGAGTTCCTGCGCAGCCGCATCACCCTGTCGCGGGATATCGGGATCGAGGGCCGGCGGGGCGCCGCCATCCACCGGGGCAAGGAGTCGGCGGAGGGGGTCCAGGTGCGCGGCGTAACGCCGAACATGGGCGCGATCACGAACACGCAGGTCGCCAGCGGCCGGTTTTTCAGCGACGGGGACAACCAGCGGCGGCAGGCGGTCACGTTTATCGGCGCGGAAATCAAGAACAAGTTCTTCCCCAACTTGGACGCCGTGGGCAAGACCCTGCATATTCGCGGCACGCCGTTTCAAGTTATCGGGGTCGCCAAGACGCAGGGAAGCGTGTTCGGCCAGAGCCGGGACAACTTTGTCATGATCCCGGTGCAGACGTTCTTCAAGATGTTTGGCTCGCAGACGGACATCAGCTACTTCGGCGTGGCGCTGGACCGGAATCACCTCCACCAGGCGCAGGACGAGATCCGGGTGCTGATGCGGGCCTACCGCCACCTGGGGCCGAAGGAGGAAGACACATTCGCGATCGTGGCGTCTGAATCGCTGACGGAGGCCTGGGACAGGTTGACCGGGGCAATCGCGGCAACGGCCATTGCGGTGGTTTCCGTGTTCATGGTCGTGGGCGGGGTGGTGATCATGAACATCATGCTGGCGGTGGTGACGGAGCGGACGCACGAGATCGGCATCCGCAAGTCGGTGGGCGCCCGGAATCGGGACATCCTGAACCAGTTTCTGGTGGAGTCCTCGATGCTGGCGGCGAGCGGCGGGGTAATCGGCGTGTTGCTGGCCTGGGCGGTTTCCGTCCTGGTCCGCACGCTGACGCCGGTGCCGATGGAGGTGCCCTTGACGGCGGTGATCATCGCGGTGACGCTGTCGGCCGGCGTGGGACTGTTCTTTGGAATGTACCCGGCGCGGAAGGCGGCCATGCTCGATCCGATCGAAGCGCTGAGGGTGGAAAGATGAGCCGGTCTGAGATTCTCTCGGCGGCGCGGATGGCGCTGGCGACCATACGCGAGCACAAGATGCGCAGTTTCCTCACGGTGCTCGGCGTCATCATCGGAACGGCGACGGTGATTGCGGTCGGCTCGATCATCACCGGCCTGGATTCCTCGATTACGAACATCTTCCGGAGCTTCGGACCGAACACGATGCTCGCTTTCAAATTCCCGCTCGGGTTTCGCTTCAACGTGAGCCGCGAGGAGATGCAGCGCAAACCGCTGACACTCGAAAACGCGCGCGCCATCGCCGAGCGCTGCCCGTCTGTGCAGTACGTGAGCCCGTATCTGTTCCCGGACTTCAACATGGTCCACAGGGGCAAGTACAAGGGCAATGAAATTTACGACCTCGATCTGGGCGGGACCGAGGAAGCATACGCCTTCGGGGGAACGGTGATGAAGTACGGCCGGTTCCTGAGCGCGGTGGACAATTTGCACCGGCTGCCGGTGGCCGTGATCGGAGAGGACCTGGCGAAATCCTGGTTTCCGAACATCGACCCGGTGGGCAAGCTCATCGAGGTGGACGGCCATCAGTTCGAAGTGATCGGAGCGATGGAGCGCCCGGCGGCATCCTTCCCGGGACAGGAGGACCGCAGGGTGCTGCTGCCCTACAACACGATGCGCAAGATGTTCCCCAACGCGAAGGAGAACATGCTGGTCATCATCGCTCACGAGGGGAAACTTGCGGCCGCCATGGACGAGGTATACGGCGTGCTGCGGCAGGAGCGGCGCCTCAAGATGAACGAGCCGGACAACTTCGCCATCACCACCGCGGAGCAGATGGTGGAAGAATTCCGGAAGATGATGTCCATGACCGCGATCGTGATGGTGGTGCTGAGCTCGATCGGGCTGCTGGTGGGCGGCGTGGGCGTGATGAACATCATGCTCGTGTCGGTGACCGAGCGGACGAAGGAAATCGGGGTTCGCAAGGCGGTGGGCGCCCGGAGCATGGATATCATCACGCAGTTTCTGACTGAGGCGGTGGTGCTGACCGGGCTCGGCGGGCTGTTGGGTATGTCGCTTGGCTGGCTGCTTTCGCTGGGGGCCAAGCTGGTGTTTCCTTCCATCCCGACAACGGTTCCCCTCTGGGCGGCGGCGATGGGGGTGACGGTCTCGGTGGGCGTGGGGCTGTTTTTCGGAATCTGGCCGGCCGCCAAGGCGGCGCGCCTGGACCCCGTCGAGGCTCTCCGCTACGAATAGGGCCGGGGGCGCTTCAGAATTACGCGGGTGAGGGCGGGCCACGTCTCCGCGGCCCGCTTGAAACTTCTATTTCTTCTTGGCTTCAAAGGGGCGGGGCTCTCCACCTTCACGGCTGGCGGTGCCCTTCAGGGTATCCCCCTCGACAGTTCCTTCGTACGTCATCTTGAATTCGCCGTTCGGCGTGGACATCACGGTCACGAACGAGAACTTGTTGCCGTCGATTTTGCCTTCCTTGATCTCGATGGGCCGCGGCTCCCTGTCGCCGAACGACATCGAGACTGTGCCCGTAAGCGTGTTCCCTTGGGCCTTAAGTTCGAAGGTCTGGGTGATGGTGAACGACTGGCCGTCGCGCTCCATCGTTCGCTGAGACACCCACGTGCCGTCGATTGAAGCGGCGGCTGCAAGACTGGCAAGCAGCAACAGACCCACCGCGATAGTAACTAAATGTTTCATGACTGGCTCCTTTGGAGTCGGGTTTCAACACACGTCCCGATCAGCACGAAGTATATACCAGCGGGAGTCCGGCTGGAAGGGGCTCACTTCGCTGGTACGAAAATCACAAAGATTGGTGCACACCGGCCGCCCGAACCCTGTATAATTCCACGGGAGAAAGATGACGATGCGGACTGTTTCGCGACGGCGGTTTTTGCAGTCCACGGCGCTCACCGCGGCGCCCATGATTGTCCCCAGTTCCGTACTCGGCCAGCGCGCCGGAGCCATCCCGCCCAGCGACCAGATCGTGATCGCGGGCATCGGCATCGGCGCCCGCGGCCAGAGCGATCTGAGAGCGCTGCTCAGTTATAAAGAGACCCGTTTCGTGGCCGTCTGCGACGTAAGGAACCAGCGCCGCGAAGAGGTCAAGAGCATGGTCGATCAGCGGTACGGGAACCGCGACTGCGCCATGTATGACGATCAGTTCGAATTACTCGCCCGCGACGATATCGACGCGGTGCTGATCGCCACGGGAGACCGCTGGCACGCGCCGCTTTCAGTCCTCGCGGCGCAGCACGGCAAAGACGTCTACTGCGAGAAGCCGTGCTCGATGAGCATGGCCGAGAGCTGGGCCTTGCGCGACGCCTTCCGCCGCTACGGCCGCATCTACCAGGCGGGCTGCCAGCGGCGCAACGCCGGCAACCTCGAGTTCGCCGTCGAACTGGTGCGGACGGGCAGGCTCGGCAAACTGCACACCGTGGTTGCCAACGTGGGGCCGTGGCAGAACTGGCCTCCGCTGCCCAGCCACGACTGGCTGCCGGCGGAACCGGAGCCGCCGAAATCCGTCGTCGATTGGGACCGCTGGCTCGGCCCGGCGCCCTGGCGGCCGTACAACCCCGAATACGTACGCGGCGGTTGGCGGAACTGGTATGACTTCCACGGCGGCGGCATTCTCGAGTGGGGCTCACACACGGTCGATCTCTGCCAGTGGGCCGCCAACCTCGACGACACGCAGCCGGTCGAATACGAGCCCGAGGGCCCCAACAACGGCCCGTACGCCGTTCACTGCCGGTTCGCCAACGGCCTGAAACTGGAGATGGTTGACGAGGGCTGGAACGGGCGACTGGGCCTGGGTTCCTGTACGGTACGCTTCGAAGGCGACGAGGGTTGGGTGGAGACCGGCGACACGGGCAAGATCGAGGTGTCGGAAAACCTTCGCTCGCTGCTCCGCCCGACCGGGGAGGCGCGCCTCGCTCTCGCCTACCACATGCAGGACTGGCTGAACTGCATCAAATCGCGCAAGCAGCCGCGCGCCAACGCCGACGTGGTATGCAACTCACACATCACCTGCCATGCGGCGTTCATTGCGTTCCAGCGGGGACGCAAGCTGACCTGGGATCCCGTGAAGTGCGAATTCCCCGGCGACGAAGAGGCCAACCGCATGAGGTCGCGCGCCATACGCGAACCCTGGCGAATTTAGTGGACAAGGAGACGGGAACATGCAGACCAATCAACAACCGGCACAGACCACGCCACAGCCGGCTGCACAGCCAAAACCGAAACCGGTCCCCCCGCCGGAGTTTCAGGCGGCAAATATCACCGCGCTCGACGAGGCGGGCCTGATCGCGTTGCTGAAGGACCCCAAGGCGACCGCGTTCCAAAAAGCCAAGGCATGCCAGCGGCTCGCATCCATCGGCACGGAAAAGGCGGCGCCCGCGCTGGCGGCTCTGCTGGCCGACCCGCAACTCGCACACTACGCCCGCTACGGCCTCGAACCGCTTCCCGGACAGGCCGCGGACTTGGCTCTCCGCAACGCGCTCAGCAAGCTGAAGGGGAAGCTGCTGGTGGGCGCGATCAACTCGATCGGCGTCCGCCGCGACGCCGGCTCCGTGGACGCGCTCGCAAAGCTGATGAGCGGCGCTGACACTGACGTGGCAATCGCTGCCGCGGCTGCGCTGGGAAGCATTGGCAACGCGCAGGCCGCCAAGGCGCTTCAAAACGCGCTGGCCCGGACGAAGGAACCGGTGCGCGCCGCCGTGGCCCGCGCCGGCCTGGTTTGCGCCGAGCGCCTCCTTGCAGAGGGCAGCCGCGACCAGGCGCTGGCCTTCTATGACCTCCTGACTCGCAGCGGAACGCCAAAACCGGTCCGGCTCGCCGCGATGCACGGCATCATCGCCGCCGAAATATCGCTGAGCCGGCCAAGATAATGAGGAGACTTGCTTTGAAACATTTCCTGCTTTGTGCTTTTTTGTTCGTCCTGCCGCTCACGGCCGCCGACACTTTGGATTTCTGGGTCGTCGACGTCGAGGGCGGGAAAGCCATCATTGTCAAAAATCCTTCCGGCCAGACCATGCTGATTGACGGCGGCATGCCCGGCATCAACGACCGCGATCTGAAGCGGGTGGAAGCAGCCGCCCAGGACGCGGGCGTCAAGCGGTTCGATGTCGCACTCATCACGCATTACGACGTGGACCACGTGGGGAACATTCCCAGCATCAACTCGAAACTGCCCATGGCGCTGCTCGTCGATCACGGCCCTCTGCTGCCCAACCCCAAGCTGGCGGGAATCAACCGCAGAGCGGCGGATGCCTACGTCGCGTTCCTTCCCGGCAGGAAGCGCCTGTCCGTCAAGCCGGGCGACACAATTCCGTTCAAGGATGTGCGAATCACCGTGGTGACATCCAACGAGCAGTTCATCTCCAAGCCGCTCAGCGGCGGGGGAATCGCCAACGATGCGTGCCCGGCGGAGGGGCCGGCCCAAACCCGGGACGACGACAATGCCGCCTCCATCGGGACGGTGTGGCAATTCGGCAGATTCCGCATGGCTGACTTCGCCGACCTTGTGAAGTGGGCGGAGTACAAGCTGATGTGCCCGAAGAACCCCATCGGCACGGTGGATGTGTTCATGGTGAGCCACCACGGGCTGGACCGGTCCAATTCCCCCGCGCTGATCCATGCGCTGCGCCCCAAGGTTGCCATTTCGAACAACGGTGAGCGGAAGGGCATCTCCCCGGAGGTCGCCAGAACACTGCGCTCCTCTCCCGGGCTGCAGGATGTCTGGCAGCTCCACTACTCGACCACGGCGGGTCCCGATCTCAACACCTCCGAGGAGCACAACGCCAACATGAAGGCGCAGGGCTGCCAGGGGCACTGGATCAAGATTTCCGCCCGGAAGGACGGCTCGTTTACGGTTACCAATAGCCGGAACAACGTTTCGAAGACGTATAAGAAGTAAACGCAGCTCTATCGCCGCGCGGCGAGCAGGCCATAGGCCAGCACCAGCCACGCGGCGATAAACGAAAGGCCGCCGATCGGGGTGATCGCGGCAATCGCCCGAATGCCGCTTCCCGCCAGCACGTACAGGCTGCCGGAGAAAATTACGATGCCGGCGAGCAGTAGTACGCAAACCGCCGCGGCCGCGCCGTTGCCGAGCATGCCGGCCCTAGGCATCATCGAGACGCCTAGCATCCCCAGGGCGTGCAGGAAATGGTAGAGGACGGCCTTCTCGTAGATGCCCATCGAGTAGGCGTCGAGGCGGCCGGGCAGCGCGTGCGCCCCGAAAGCGCCCAGCATCACCGCAAGCGCCAGAAGGATGGCGGCGGTCGCGCTCCAGTTCATCGCTGATCTCCTGTGTAATTTGTTCCAGTCAACAAGACCGGTAACACCCGCAAATCACTGAAAACACAAACCCGAGTTTTTTGGTACTTCCCTTGCCCGTAACTTAAGCCGCGTCTCCTAAATTACAGCACATGTCAAACTCCATTTGGCGAGGCGTCCTTGTCCTTGTGATGCAGGATGCGTCCGCCCTGCTGCCGCGCAGAGCGGCGAAGAACGGGGCGGGCCCTCCGCCCGCCGCGTCCAACCCGCCACGCCGCACCCGCTCTAAAAACCCCGCGTTATACTACGGCTTCACGCCTGAATAGGAGGAATCGTGTTGCCGTTCGCGAAGATTTTGCCGGTGCTCGCCGCCGGGGCTTTGCTTAGTTTGCCCGCATCCGCGCAACAATCGTGGAAAAAGGATTCCATCGTGAAACTCGGAAAGGAGCTGACGGCGCGGTACGGCGAGGCCCAGCGGCCGCGCATCGAACGGGGACTGAAACAGGTGGCCGAGTTCTGGCGCGACAGCGACGGCGACGAGGCGATGTTCGAAGATTTCGTCCGCCGCAATTTTATCGCCGATCAGGCGGGGCTCGACACGCTGTTTGCCCGGTGTGAAAAACTTTTCGAGCAGCTCGACGGCCACATGCTGGAGATCGTGCTCGCCTTCCGCCTCCAGGTGGACCTCGACCTCGGCCCGATCACGCCCTACGACGAGATCTTCGCCGGCTACGATCCCTCTGCCCATGTCACCGACGACCTCTTCAGCAACAAACTAGCCTTCACGGTGCTGCTCAATTTCCCGCTGACCACACTTGAGGAACGCCTCAGGGAGGGCCCCCGCTGGACGCGAAGGCAGTGGGCCGAGGCGCGCCTTGCCCAGCGCTTCTCGCGCCGCGTGCCCGCCGAGGTAAACCTGGCGATGGCGAAGGCAAGCTCGGAGGCACAGCAGTACATCTCGGAGTACAACATCTGGATGCACCATGTGCTCGACCGCGACGGCCGCCGCCTGTTTCCCGCCGGGATGCGGCTGCTTTCGCACTGGAATCTGCGCGACCAGATCAAGGCCGATTACGGCGAGCAAGGCGGGCTCGAACGCCAGCGCGTGATCGCGCGCGTCATGGAGCACATCGTGCTGCAAACGATTCCGCAGGCCGTGGTGGACAACCCGAACGTAGACTGGAACCCGTTCACCAACGAAGTGCGTGCGTCCACGGTGAAGGATCACGACCGCCCGGCTGCGTCCGGGAATGCAACGGCCTCGCCGGAACCCGACACGCGCTACGACATGCTGCTGCGCACGTTTGATGCCGCAAGGCGCCTCGACCCGTACTCACCCACCGCGCCGACCCACATGGCGCGCCGCTTCGATGAAGACCGCGAACTGCCCGAGGCGCGCGTGCGCGCCATGCTGGAGCAGGTGGTCTCCTCTCCACTCGTGCCGAAGGTCGCGGCGCTGATCGAAAAGCGGCTGGGCCGCCCGCTGGAGTCATTCGATATCTGGCATGCGGGGTTCAAGCCGCGCGGCAAGTATACTGAGGCGCAGCTCGATGAGATCACGCGGAAGAAGTATCCGACCCCGGAAGCGTACGCGAAAGACATGCCGCGCATGTTCGAGGCGCTGGGCTTCAGCCCCGAGCGGGCCCGCTACCTGGCCTCGAACATCGTGGTGGAGCCGGCGCGCGGCTCCGGCCACGCCTGGGGCGCGCAGTTGCGTTCGTCCCCAGCGCGCCTCCGCACGCGCGTCGGCCGCGACGGCATGGATTACAAGGGCTTCAACATCGCGATCCACGAAATGGGACACAACGTCGAGCAGACGCTCTCGCTCAAGCAGGTGGATCACTGGTTTCTGAACGGCGTTCCGAACACCGCGTTCACCGAGGCGATCGCGTTTGTCTTCCAGGCCAGGGATTTGGAACTGCTCGGGCTGGCCGCTCCCACGCCGCAAGACGAAGCGCTGCGCGCGCTGGATGATTTCTGGGGAACGTACGAGATCGCCGGCGTCGCCCTCGTCGATATGGCCGTGTGGAACTGGATGTACGCCCATCCGCAGGCCACCCCAGCGGAGTTGAAGAGCGCCGTCATCGAGATCTCGAAGGACGTCTGGAACAAGTACTACGCGCCGGTTTTCCGCACCCGCGACGTAGTGCTGCTCGGCATCTATTCGCACATGATCGACGGGTTTCTGTACCTGCCCGACTACCCCATCGGCCACCTCATCGCCAACCAGCTCGAAGCGCACATGCGCGCCTCCGGCCGCATCGGACCGGAAGTGGAAAGGGTTGCGCGGCTCGGGCATCTCGCGCCGGATGAGTGGATGAAGAAGGCGACCGGCGCGCCGGTCGGCCCGGAAGCCCTGCTCGCCGCCGCGGAGCGGGCGTTGGCGACACTACAATGATTTGTTCCGCCGTATCGGGAACCGATCGGATTTGAGAATGAACATTATTACGGTCTGCGATTTTCGGTATGCCGCTCTCGCAAGGCGGCTGTTAATATCCCTGGGGACGTCGGGAACTTCCTATAAGTTGACTATTTTCTGCGATGACAAGTCGCTATTCGATCCTTTTCAGGACCTGGGCCGGTGTGAAATCAGGGAACTGCCTGAGATCCGCTCCCTGGGAGCCAAACGCGCAAAGTTTACTGCGTATGTGCGCGCTCTCGAGGATTTCGGGGACTTCGTATACCTGGATTCCGACATCATCGTGCTGGAAGATCTGAAGGAGCTCCGCTGCAACGGGAAGCTGCGGGCGGCGCCGGACAATCTCTCGGCTTGTTGTTTTATCACCGACAAACGGCGTCCGTGGCCGGGCGACCCGAATCTGGTGAATAACACCTATTTCAACTCAGGGGTCCTCTGCATTCCCCAGACGCTTACTGGGTTTTTCAAAAAGCTGCGAAAACTCAGCCTTTCTGACGAGAACTGGCAACGCTATATCATTCCAGGCAAGCTCTACGATAACCACTTTCTTTGCGCGCACGCGAACATCGAGAACATCCCGGTGGACCCCCTGGACGAGGAGCAGTACAACTGGCCGGGATTTCTGAACCTGGGCCAATTGCAGGTGATCCGGCAGGGTGAGAGGCTGATCAACAAGAGGTCGGGCAAGTCCCTGAAGCTGGCTCATTTCGCCGGGATTCCCGACGTGGATAAAGCGCTCTGCTCATTACCGGTCGATGTAGCCAGCCTGCTATGCAAGCGAAGCACCGTGCACGTCGCGGCGCCGAAGCACGAGTTCACACGCTTCCAGGCATCTTTGAGTGATGCATTTAGCCAGCCGGTCAGCGACGATTCCGCAAAAACGGAATTCGAGTGGATGCGGCTCCAGTTATTGACGATAGCTGAGGCTAACTGGCGCCGGGATAGCGCGCAGCAAGACAGTGATCCGGCTGAGGCGGAAAGTCTGCAATGGCCGCGGGTTTGCTGCGACGTGCTGTGGAACGGGCTGCAATGCGGCGGCGCCTGTTTGGAGGGAGACGAATACAACTACCTAGCTCAGTTGGTGGCCTCCGCCGGCATCGGCACGGCTGTTGAGATAGGCGTGGGCGAGCCATCGATTTGCCTGCGGCAGAGGGGCGTGGAATCGGTGGTGCTGGTGCCCTCGCGGGGGCCGTGGCTGGAGCAGGCGCGAGCGGCGGGTTGCCGCGCGGTTCACGTGCCGTTTCTCTGGGACCGGTTCGAATTCGATCCCGAGGCGCTCGCCTCGGCTCTGAAGGACACGCCGGATAAAATCGACCTTCTCCTCATCGATTCACCTATAGCGACGGCGAATCGCAGCCGCGTTCTGGAGCAGGTGCTGCAAATGCGGGCGCCGCGGCTGGTATTGTTTCACGATGCGCATCGCGACCCACAAAGCGTGTACCGGCACCAGGTCGACCACAAACTGCGGCTGGCGGACTATCTCCCGTCCCGGAGAGGCATGCTCCTCTTCGCCGCCGGTGCAGAAACCGTCCATTCCGTGCCGCGCCCGCCGGAGAACACCGTTCTCCAAAAGAAAGAATGGAGCATCGCGATCAAGAACGCGCCTGCAAGGGTGACGGCGGGCATGGAGTTCGCGCTGGAGATGGAGGTAAGGAACCTCGGCGGTCACATCCTCTCGAGCCGCTACCGAAACCCGGTGCATGTGAGCTATCACTGGCTCAACGACGAGGGCAACCCGGTGGTTTACGACGGGTTGCGAACGCAGTTGCCGTTTGACATCTACCCTGGCGACTCGGCGGTGTTTGGAGTGCGCGTGAAGGCCCCGGATGCCACCGGGCGCTCCCGCTTGAGGGTCGCGCTGGTGCAGGAGTTGGTGGCCTGGTTCGACGCGGATGGCACAGGATCGGCGCTGCTTGAATTCATGGTGGACGGTCCGAAGAGTCCGGCGGCGCAGGTTCCAGAGCGCCAAACCGCTTTCGGCAAGCCCGTCTCCGCTGCCACAACGGAATCGATTCTCTCGACTCTGCACATCATCACAACCGACATGGATGCCGATAGCGCCTTCAAACGGGCCTACGAAAAGTGCAAGGACTATACCATCACTTCGATGGAACGCATGTACTCCACATGGCAGGCGGTGACTTATGTTTGCAGCCGCGGATTGCCGGGCGACATCGTGGAGTGTGGAACGTGGATGGGCGGCAACGGAATGCTGGCCGCCCTCGCGCTTATAGAGTGCGGGGACCTGGACCGTCGCATCTGGCTCTATGACACCTTCGAAGGGATGTCGCGCCCGACCAGTGAGGATGTGCGCCACGACGGGCAGAGCGCCGCTCCCATCTGGGAGCAGCACCGCACCGCCAGGGAAGGCAGCAAATGGTGGCAGGCGCCCTACGACGCCGTCCGGCGAAACATGCTGTCAACCGGCTATCCCGGCGACCGGATCACGCTGGTGAAAGGCAAAGTCGAGGAAACGATACCGGGACAGATGCCCAAGCGCATCGCGGTGCTGCGCCTCGACACGGACTGGTATGGCTCGACCCGGCACGAAATGGTCCACCTCTTTCCCCGGCTCGTTCAGGGAGGAGTTCTCATTGTGGACGACTACGGATGGTGGCGCGGTTCACGGCAGGCCGTGGACGAGTACCTGGAACAGAAAAGAATACGCCTGCTGTTGAACCGGATCGATTCGTGCGGTGCGCGCATGGCCGTCAAGGTTTGAGGCGGCCGTATGCGGAAAGATGCCTACAAGGCCGGCCTTAATAGTGGGTTCTGGAAGGAGACGCTGCCCCGGATCTCCGTGGGCGCGCGGAGCGAGGCTCGGCTCGAGCTTGCTTGACCGCACGCCCCGATAACGGAAGACACTTTGAGTTAATCACACGGGCCGAAAACGGGCAATAGGACGGCGGTACTGAGGAGGTCCAGTACAGGTGGTATACATTACCGCGGCTTGTCCGGGGGATGCGCTATCGCGGCTCTTCGGAACGCCGGGCGGACGGCTGGTTTTCCAGCATGTCCGGATAATGGCGTTTGAGACACTCGGGACAGATGCCGTGAGAGAACTCGATGTCCAGTTTGCGCCGGCAGTATGATTCCACGTCCTGCCAGTACGCGGCGTCGTCGCGCACCCGGTGGCAGTGGGCGCAAATCGGCAGCATGCGCTTCAGTTCAACGAGCTCGCTGATGTCCTCCAGTATCAGCAACACGAGGCGGCTGCCTCGATAGTTGAGCGGGGCTGCGGTCACCAGAAAATGGTTGACCACAGGTCCCTCCTGTCCCGTCCTTTCGAGCTTGTAGCGCGTACGCCGCGGCCGCTCGCCTTTCAGCGCGAGGGAAACCGAGTTTCTGATCGCGCATCCACGGCACGCCGCCCCGCATCCCTGAGAACTCGCGTTGAGACAACGCAGCATGTCGCAGCCGCGCGCGTCTAGAAAAAACATGGAGTCCCCGAACATCTCGGTGGCCGCAGGGTTGCAGTCCAATACCCGCACATCGGCATCGACAACGAAAACCGGATCCGGAATCGCGTCGATTAAGGCTTTGTAAAGATCGTCGTGATTGATCTCCTCACTCACAGACGGGCCCCGCTGGCGAATCGTTAGAGGACTTCACTCTCTTATAGTATTTCAAACCGCAGAAAACCTGAATTTAGTACAGTTAGGTCCGAAATTAACTAAGATGACAATTTGTTTTTTTAAAGGGGCCGCGGCGTCGAATGGTGAGTAACGTACTCGGTCTTGAACCCCTGGTCGCGGTGGGCAAGCACACGCAGTAAGATCTGATACGAGCGGCGCTCTCCGGTACGGGCTTCGATTTTGCCGCTAAG
>JBLNCW010000099.1:0-12383 GCA_050261015.1 Rhodospirillales bacterium
CGCATCCCAGCGGCGGAGCACGGCGTGTTCCCACCGCGTTTCCCCGCGCTATTCAGACGGAAATACAGTTACGGGGAAGGCAGCGGCGCCGCCGACGAGCACTTTTTCAACAAGCTCCTAGCTCTCATGCCGCGACTACCCGCAGCGCCGCGGCGATGTCTTCCGCGATCATTCTCCTCTTGTCCTTTTCAATAAAGAAGCTCGGTCCTGCCTGTAAGTAAGACGGAAATACCCTCATGCCGCGAAAAGAGTACTCGCCGCTGCGCAACTTGTAAGTCGATCCCGCGGGAATTACCCGCTTCCCTCCGGCGCGCTTCGCAATAAAATTCACGGCTTTGATCGCAACATCCCCCATCAGCATCAGCGCCTTCGCTTTCGGGAACAGGCTCAATTCCTTCTCCAGCAGGAGCGAGCATTCGCGGATGGTGTCCGGCTCGATTACGTAGCCCGTCTTGGCGCATCTTACGGCCGTGGTGAGGTACACGCCCCGCTTCACGATGTCCTTTACCGACGACACGTTCACTCCCGCGTCGTTGAATGCCATGACCGTGGTCTGCTGGAAAAGCGGATCGCCTTTGGCGTAAAAGTAATCGTCCGGGTTCTGCGGAGCGGCTTCGGAGATCATCAGAATGGAAATCGCTTCCGGTTTCAAGTTAATTGCGGGCACGGCGTAGCAGTCGTGCCTTACGTCCTTGCAGCGGAATGCGGTGCATCCCACACATTGATTGACACGCATGGTAGCCTCCCGGGCTCTTCGGCCTGCCGCCAAAGGAGAGTACTCCGCCATTGCCTTTCGGGGCGGCTCTCCTCCATAATCGGAAACAAGATGAACGCCTATTTCCGCTTCGGACTTACAGGCCTTTTGTTTGCCATGATGGCATATCCCGCGAACATCGAACAGCGAATTAATGACCTGCTGTCGCGAATGACGCTGGAGGAGAAACTGGGGCAGATGTCGCAGCACTCCGTCGGCGGTCCCATATCCGCGCGGCTCAAAGACGAAATTCGCAAGGGGCGGTGGGGATCGTTCCTGAACGCCGGCAGCCCCGCCGACCGCGCCGAGGCCCAGCGCATCGCTCTCAAGGAAAGCCGCCTCGGCATCCCGCTGATATACGGCCGGGACGTCATCCACGGCTACCGCACGATCTTTCCCATCCCGCTCGGACAGGCGGCAAGCTGGGATCCGGAACTGGTCCGGCTGGCCGGGCGGGTGGCCGCGCGCGAGGCCTCCGCCGCCGGCATCCATTGGACCTTCGCCCCCATGCTCGACATCACCCGAGATCCCCGCTGGGGCCGCATCGCGGAAACCCTCGGCGAGGATCCCTACTTGGCGAGCGCGCTCGGAGCGGCTATGGTGCGCGGTTTCCAGGGCGACTCGCTCGATGCGCCCGGATCGGTCGCGGCCTGCGTGAAGCACTACGTCGGCTACGGCGCGGCTGAGGGCGGCAGGGATTACAACACTACCTGGATTCCCGAGCGCCTGCTGCGCGACGTTTACCTGCCGCCGTTCCATGCGGCCATTCAGGCCGGGGCGGCCACCCTGATGAGCGCCTTCAACGACCTCAACGGCGTGCCCGCCAGCGGCAACCCCTTCACTCTCCGCCAGGTGCTCCGCAATGAGTGGAAATTCGACGGCTTCGTGGTGAGCGACTGGAATTCCGTTATCGAAATGATCCCGCACGGCGTCGCCTCCGGCCAGCGCGAAGCGGCTCTCAGAGCGCTGCGCGCCGGCGTGGACATGGAGATGGTCAGCCGCAGCTACTACGAGCACCTCAAACAGCTTGTGGAATCGGGCGAGGTGGACCCCAAACTCATCGACGATGCCGTGCGCAACATCCTGCGCGTGAAATTCCGCCTCGGGTTGTTCGACAAGCCCGTCCCGGAGAAGGTGGCCGCCGAAGAGGCCCCGCCGGATGCTGAAGCGCTCGCCGTCGCGAAAAAGATCGCTGCGGAAAGCGTGGTGCTGCTCAAGAACGCGAACCGCACGCTTCCGCTCTCGAAGACAATGGGCAGATTGGCGGTGATCGGGCCGCTTGCCGATAGTCCCGTCGACCAGATGGGCTGCTGGGTCATGGACGGAAAAGCCTCCGATGTCCGCACTCCGCTCGCGGCATTCCGGGACACGCTCGGCGCCGTTCGGGTGGCGTACGCGCCCGGGTTAAAGACCAGCCGCGACACGAGCCGCGCCGGCTTCCCCGCCGCACTGGAAGCGGCGCGCAGCGCGGACGCGGTTCTGCTCTTCCTCGGGGAAGAGCAGATCCTTTCCGGCGAGGCCCACTCGCGCGCGTTCCTGGATCTGCCCGGCGCGCAGGAAGCGCTGGTTGAAGAGGTAGCGAAGGCGGGCAAACCGTTGATCGTGGTGATCATGGCCGGGCGCCCGCTGACCTTCGAGAAGGTGGCGGCGCGGGCGGATGCGGTGTTGTACGCCTGGCACCCCGGAACCATGGGCGGGCCTGCCATCGCCGACCTCGTGCTCGGCGTCGAATCACCTTCTGGCAAACTGCCGGTAACGTTCCCCCGCACGGTCGGGCAGATTCCGATCTACTACAACCACATGAACACCGGACGCCCGCCCTCGGAGAAGGCGCTCGGCATCCCCACGGGCACGCCGGTCGATCCGCAGGGGTTCGACTCCAAGTACCTTGACGTGGACTTCACCCCCGCCTACCCGTTCGGCTACGGCCTTTCCTACACGACCTTCGAGTACACGAACCTGCGCGTGTCGTCCCCTTCGATGCCGATGGGCGGCAAGCTGACGGTGTCGGCCGACGTCGCCAACACCGGAACGGTGGAGGCGGACGAAATCGTACAGCTTTACGTCCGCGACCTGGTGGGAAGCGTGACGCGCCCGGTCCGCGAGTTGAAGGGATTCCGGCGCGTGCGGCTGAAGCCCGGCGAGAAACGGACCATCGAGTTCCCGCTCACGACCGCGGACCTGGCTTTCCACAACGCGGAAAACAAGATGGTGACCGAGCCCGGCCTGTTCCACGTCTGGATCGGCCCCGACTCCTCGCGCGGCTTGCGCGGCGAATTCCGCGTCACGGAATAAAGTCCGGCGGGCTGCGGGTCAGCGCCGCTTCAACTGCAAAGGAAAGCGGATCAGCACCCACGCCAGCGCCGCGAATCCGATCAGCGAGAGCCATCCGCCCCAGGCGGGATAGAACCCGAATTGTTCGTGCCCGGTGAGCAGCCGCGTGAGCGACGGCCACTCGCGCACCGCGGCCAGGGCCAGCAAAATGCCCATGATCGCTTCCCCGGCGATCAGCCCGGAAGCGATCAGCGTGCCCTTTTCCTCGATCCGTGCGCGGTCCTCCGCCGGGCGGGGCGCGGCAATCCGGTCCGCAACCCACCGCATCACGCCGCCGGCGAAAATCGCCGAGTCGGTTTCAAACGGCAGGTACAGCCCCACGGCGATCAGCATGGGCGCACGCGCGCCGCACAGGATCAGCGCGATGGCGAAGGCTGCGCCGATCGCGATTAGCCCCCAGGCCATCTGCCCGCCCACGATCCCCTTCGCCAGTTCCGCCATCAGCCCGGCCTGCGGCGCGGGCAGCGCGCGCCCTCCGATGCCTCCCGTCGCCAGGTTCGCCTCGTGCAGGAGGATGATCGGGCCCAGAAGAAAGAACGAAAGCAGTACGACGGCCACGATCTCGACGACTTCCATCTTCCACGGAGTCCCGCCGAGCAGGTGGCCGGCCTTGAGATCCTGAACCAGCGACCCCGACAGGCAGCACGCGCAGCAGACCACCGCCGCCACGCCCAGTACCGCTGCCACTCCCGCCGCCCCCTTGACCCCTATGGCGAGCATGACGAGCGCGGCTACAACCAGAGCCGCCAGCGTGAGCCCCGATACGGGCTGGTTGGAGCTGCCCACCAGCCCCACAAGATATCCGCCGACTGCCGAGAGCAGAAACCCGGTCACCGTCATCACTACCGCCGCGGAAATCGCCGCTGCCCACCCCTGCGTGAAGTAGTAATAAATCCCCGTGATCGGTCCCAGCAGCGCGATGATGCCGATCGCGATCCAGCGCGCGGGAATGTCGCGCTCG
Source organism: Rhodospirillales bacterium (assembly GCA_050261015.1). Classification (GTDB taxonomy): domain Bacteria; phylum Acidobacteriota; class Terriglobia; order Bryobacterales; family Bryobacteraceae; genus Fen-330. The sequence continues at coordinate 4,050 of JBLNCW010000099.1, forward strand.
GTCCGCTCGACCGGCTTGCCATGCGCGCCTCCGGCCGCGGCGAATGCGCCGCGAAGCGATTGCAAAATCGTGCCGCGCATCGAGAACAGCGTGTAGCAGGCGCCCACCAGCATCATCCCTACCGCGATCGGGCGCACGATGTTGTACCACACGCTGTACGTGACAACGTCCCAGGGCGCGTTGGCGGCCGCTCCCAGGCGGCGCGGAAGATCGGGGTCGAAGAACAGCAGCAGCGGGATCAGGACCCACCACGCGATTACGCCGCCCGCGAAAGTGATCGCCGAGAGCCTCGGCCCGATGATGTAGCCGATGCCGGCCAGTGCGGGGGAGAGCGCGGGCGTGGTCCACGGAATCCCGCCCGTGTGCGTCACGTCCGCCAGCGGCCGGCGGTCGAAATCGAAATGATGGACGACGGCGCGCGGAAATGCCAGAAATCCGCTGGAAAATTCCCGGAAAATCTGAAGTCCGCGATCCGATTTCAAAACCTGAAGGACCGCGCCGAAGCCCATCGCCCCGAACAGAAACCGCGGCGCGTCGCCCGAACGGTCGCCTGCTTTGACGATTTCGGCGCTGGCGACGCTTTCCGGCCACGGCAGGCCCGCTTCGACGCACAGCGGCCTCCGGAGCAGGATGATAAAGAAAACCCCGATCAGCCCCCCGGCCAGCAGGATGAACGCGGCCTCCCAGTAGTGCTCCCGCAGATCGGACCATAGCCGCGTCCCGTCCATCTCCACAAGCATGAACGCCGGGATGGTGAAGATTGCGCCGGCAACCAGGGCTTCTCCCACCGAGGCAGCCGTGCGCGCGATGTTCTGCTCGAGCACGCCCCCTTTCACCCGGGGAATCCGGAACAGGGCCAGGGCGATAACGGCCGCGGGAATGGTAGCGGCCACAGTCTGGCCGGCTTTCATTCCCAGGTAGGCGTTCGCGGAGCCGAAAACGAAGGCGAGAAACAGGCCGAGTCCGACGGCTTTCACCGTCAATTCGGGTTGGGTTCCGTCCGGCTTCATCACACCAGCGCCGCAGCCCGCAATTTCAGAACCGGACTGATCTTATTCACGGGGAATCACTTCACTGCAGACGGGCCCGGCTTCTCTCGCTGGAGATGAGTTCCTCGAAAATGGCAAGTACTTGTTTTCTATAGCGATAGAGCCGCTGGAGGTTTTCGCGGAAAGAGGGCTCGAACCGGTTTGAGGTCATCCATTTGTCCAGCAATGGCTTGGGAATATCAATATCCCTGCGCAGCAACTCCGGAGAGTGCCCGCGCAGAAACAGCCCGTAGAACATGGCCGCTTCCTTTTGCGGTGCCGCTGGATCAAACTCATTCCTGGCCGGCATGCTCATTCCCACCCCAGACCACCATCCGGGACGACCCCGGCCCGGTGGAGAATACTAAGAAACTAGAGTATAAACATGGTCGCAGCGCTCAATCAACCCCCCGGAACGGGATCTGGCAATCCCAATATCTTGACGCAAAGGAATAAGGGGCGGTGTCGATTTTTTAGCGGATCGCGACCGTGACGCCGGCCTGGCTCGGCACGCCGCCCGCCCTCAGCACGACAGGCTGCTCGCCGGGAGAGCACTCGTCCGGAACCCGCGCCGTCACGCGCAGCAACCCGGCCGTGTGCCCGGCCGAGAGGACCGCGGCCGGCCGGCCCCCGATCTCGACCGCAAGCGGCGATCCGCTCCCTTCGCCCGTGGCATAAATCGTGAGCGTGCTTCCGCGCGGCGCCGGATTGTCCCTCGAGTTCAGCGTGCCGTCCTCGTTTTCCGCGGCGGCTTGCCCGGCGCCCCCCGCCAGCGTAAAGATTCCGGGGTTGGACGGAGCAATCGGAACTATGATGCGCAGAGAACCGGCGGGCGCGCGCACCTCGACGTTCGCCATGTTGCGCCCGGCAACCGTTTGCGGAACCACCAGGTTGATCTGGACCGTGCCCGCGTAGAGCAGGGCTGCCGGTTCTCCTTCGAACAGCACGTCGGCGGAATCCAGAGCCGTCCCGAAAAGCGTCGCAATCTGCCCGGGCGCCAGCGGCCCCGGCAGCATGCTCGCGGAATTTACCACGCCGGCGACCGACAGGGCGGGCGGGTCCTCAATTCCAGGCGGCGGAAGCGCAACCCGCGTCAGCGTCCGGATCAGGCCGTTGTCGCGGTCGGCGACGTACACCACGCCCGCGGCGTCCACCGCGATTCCCGCGGGCCCGTCGAACTCGGCTTCGAGCGCGGGAGCGTCCTCGCCGGCATAGCCGCTCGCGCCAGTCCCGGCGATGGTCTCGATCACGCCGCGCGCGTCCACTTTGCGGATCCGGTTGTTGCCTGTATCCGCGATGTACAGGTTGCCCTCGCTGTCCGCCGCCACCGCCGCCGGCGCGTTCAGCCCGGCGCCCGCCGCAAGACCGCCATCGCCGTCGAACGACGGCTCGCCGCGGCCCGCCACCGTCGTGATCGTTCCCTCTTTCGTGACTTTCCTGATAGCGTGGTTCCCGCTATCGGCAATGTAGAGGTTCCCCTGACTGTCCAGGCAAAGCCCTGCCGGATTCCTGAGAAGAGCGGACGCCGCGGGTCCGCCGTCGCCCGCATATCCCGGCTCGCCTGTTCCCGCAATCACCTGCACACTCCCGTCCGGTGCGATTCGGCGGACCGTGTGGCCGGCCGTGTCCGCAACGTATGCATTGCCTTTGGAGTCCACCGCTATGCCGGAGGGGAGTTGCAGCTCGCCCGTCTCCACGGTGGAGATGTAGCCGCCGGAATCCACCCTCCGGACGCGGCCCGCCGCCGCTTCCGTCACCCAGAGGCCCCCATCGGCATCGACTGCGACGCCCTCGGGCCCATCCACCTGGGCGCGAACCGCGAAACCGCCGTCGCCCCCCGATCCGGCATACCCTATGCCGGCCGCCGTCGTGATAATGCCGGAAAAGATTTTCCGCACCCGATGACCGGAGCGGTCCGCCGCGTAAAGGTTCCCGGCGCCGTCCAGCGCCAGCCCGGAGGGCGCCTCCAAATGCGCCGCGAGCGCCGGACCGTTATCGCCAGCCGGGCGGAACGGCCGGCCTCCGGCGAAAGCCTCCACCACCCCGGACGGCGAAACGCGCCGCACCAGGCCAACCCCCGAGTTCGTGTCCGCGATGTAGAGATTCCCAGTGGGGTCGAAGACGATGGCGCGCGGCTGGTTGAAGCGCGCCTCAGCGGCCGGTTTGCCGTCTCCGCTGTATCCCGCAAATCCGGTTCCCGCTGCCCGCGCCGGACCCGGCGCGAATTTCCAGACCGCGCTGGCCCCCTTGTCGGCCACGTAGAGGCTGCCCGCCGCATCAAACGCAATGCCCGTCGGAGTGTTGAGCACACCGTCGGTATGCGGCACGGTGGTCAGAATGCCGTTCGTCACTTTGCGGATCCGGTGATTGCCGCTGTCCGCGATGTAGAGCGCGCCTGAGCGGTCCACGGCAAGGCCAGCCGGGGAATTGAGCGAAGCGTAGGCGGCGTTCACGGCCTTGTTGTCTTCCACCGACCCGGCGCTGCCGGTCCCCGCGATTCGCGACAGGACGCCCTTCGGCGTGAGCCGGTACACGCTATGGCCGCCAAAGTCGGAAATGTAAAGGTTGCCCGCCGCATCGATCGCCAGATCCCGCGGTTGAACGAATTCGCCTTCGCCGCCAGCCACGGTGCTGATGATGCCCTCGGTTGAGACTTTTCGGATGCGGGCGTTGCCGAGGTCCGCGATGTAGAGATTGCCGCCGGAGTCAACCGCGAGCCCGTAAGGCGCTTTGAGCCGCGCGGCGGTTGCGGGTCCGCCATCGCCGCGAAATCCCGCGCGCCCGGCGCCCGCCACCGTCGTTACCACGCCGCCCGGAGATATCTTTCTCACGCGGTGATCGAGCGCGTCGGCGATGTAGATGTTCCCCGCGGCGTCCACCGCAAGCCCTTCCGGAGCGCCGATTCGCGCCATCGCCGCCGGGCCGCCGTCGCCGCAGTCGCCGAAACCGGCGATCGTGGCGATCCTGTAGCCGGTCTGAGCAGCCGCGGCCGCGCCTGATAAGGCAATTGCGAGCAGAACAGTACCAATGTGCACGGGTTCCATAAAGTTGGTGCGCTGGTCCGCCGAATTCTCTCTGTGGCCGCCTGTTCCAAGTCGATGAGGAAGTACGTGTTTGGCCGGCTGATCGCCGCCGCCGCGCTCGCCGCCGTGCTGAGTGGAGCCGAGATACCGCTGTACCTGAAGACGCGGACGATCACCGCACCGCGCCGCGCCGAAGAGAGCCGCACCGCCGCCCCCCGCCGGCTCTCCACGACGCGGAGACACCTGCTCGTTCAATTTCGCGAAGCACCCCGCGCCGAGTGGGTGCAGGAACTCCAAAAGCGCGGCGCCGCCGTTCTCGATTACGTTCCGGACCACGGCTTTCTCCTTTCAGTCCCTGACGGCGTCAACCTGGACGGCATGGACGTAACCCTGGCCGAGCCTCTGGACCCTGCCGACAAGCTGAGCCCGCGGTTGCGCCGGGACCCGCGGTTCGCCGTCCGGCAAATGGTAATGGCCGAAACGTTCGTGGTCGAGTTTCACCGCGATGTCGCCGCGGCCGATGCGCGCGAACTCGTGCGAGCCGCCGGGCTGGCCGTCCGTGAGCACCCCGACCTGTTGCCGAACCAGCTGCTGATTCAAAGCACGTACGAGGATGTTGTCCGGCTCAGCGAGTGGGACGAAGTGGCGTACGTGTTCCCGGCTTCGCGGGAACTGGCGGCGGGGGAACGCGTGTATGGCTGCCCGGGCGCTTCAACCCGCTACGGGCCGGTAGGCCAGTACACGGCGCGAATCGGCGATGGCTGGGACGGGCCGGGCCAGGGCGCGGCCGAAATCGGCTATTACCTCGGCGCGATGGCGAGCGCGCTCCCCCGGGCTCAGGTGGAAGCCGAGGTCCTTCGCGGGCTGACCGAATGGAGCCGGTACGCGTCTCTCCAGTTCACACCCGCTAACGGCCCCCAAACCCTCCGGTCCATCTCGATCCTGTTCGCCAAGCGTGCGCACGGCGACGGCTATCCTTTCGACGGCCCGGGAAGGGTTCTGGCTCACACGTTCTATCCTTCGCCGCCCAACCCCGAGCCCATCGCCGGCGATATGCACTTCGACGACGACGAGAACTGGCGTATCGGGGAGGAAGTGGATGTGTTCACCGTGGCGCTGCACGAAGCCGGACACGCGCTCGGACTGGGCCACTCGGATAATCCCAACTCGGTGATGTACCCCTACTACCGGCGGGTCACCGCGCTTGCCGAGGAGGACATCGCAGCCATTCGCGAGATTTATGCCCCGGCGGGCACCCCGGAAACCCCGGCGGACCCGGAACCGCCTGTCAATCCCGACCCGGAACCGCCCGTGGACCCCGACCCGCCGGCCGCGCCGGTCGCTCCGACGCTCTCGATTACGGCCCCAACTACCGCGCCCACTTACATCTCCAAAACGCCGGTGGTAAGGCTGGCGGGCTCCGCGGATCATCCCGACGGCATCATCGAGGTCACCTGGCGGAACGCCGGCGGCGAGGGAGGCAAAGCCCTTGGCACGCGCGCCTGGGTGGTGCCCGAGGCGGCGCTGCGGCCCGGTCCCAACCTGATCACCGTGACCGCCGTCGCAGCCGGGGGAACGTCGGCCTCCAGGACGATCACGATAACTTATGCGGCTGGGAACGATACAACCGCGCCCTCGCTGGTTATCCTCTCGCCGGCAACCACCAGCTTCGCGACCAGCGCGGCAACAGCCATCATCAGCGGAACGGCGACGGACAGTTCCGGCGTCGTCCGCGTCACGTGGACCGATTCCAGCGGCCGCACCGGCGACGCCTCCGGCACGATTTGGTGGAACACCGGCCCCATCCCCTTGCGCGTGGGTTCGAACGTCATCACGATTCGAGCTTACGATTCGGCCGGAAACATGGCCTGGAGATCGGTGGCGATCACGCGGCGGTGAGAGGGGACCGCTCCAGGGGGTGCAGGCGCCTCTTGCGGTAACAGGCTGTTCCTGTTCGGCTTACACTTCTTCCGGGATTTGAGGCGGGAAGGAACACGACGATAGGCGGCCCGGGACCGGTCCTGTCCCGGGCGCGATCGTCTGGCACAGGCGGGATCAGGCTTGAGATGGCTGCGCGGTCTGCGTCAACTGCCGCACTTGTTCCCGCATCGTTTCAAGCGAGGAAACCAGCCGGCGAACATCCACCCGTCCAATGCCAATCGTCTGGAGTCCCAGGCGGAACTCCACCACCAGCATTGCGTAGTTGAAAATCAGCCGCTGCTTCAGCAGCAATCCGGCCAGGTCGGGCCGGTCCTGGGAAGCGTTCAACAGAACCATCTTGGCTGCCGTGGTAAGCCGGTCAAAATCGCGGCGAAGGCAGCGAAGATAGTGCCGGAAAACGCGCCGGCGTTCAGACTGAAGCTTTCGGGAGATTTTCGGATGAAATCCCGGCTGTGCCGCCAGAAAGTCGTAGTCATCCTCGACAAACAGCCTCTCCATCGGCCGGTAGCGGGCAATGGAAAAATCGCGGCACCATTCCAAGTCCGCCTGTTCATCGTGTTCCCGCGCAGTGAGCCGACGGAACAGAAGCAGGAACGCCACGCCAACCAAGACGGCGAGCAGTACAGCGCCTGCAAGAGCGACATTCATAAACAGCTCCTCCCTGTAAAACACCCCGTCCAGAATAATCCAAGGCTTCCCAGGAATGCAATCAATTTCAAGAAAATTAGACGTTATATGGAGGGTAATGTACGGTCTATTACTTACGCGCTGCCCGCAAAAGGGTGGAGTTGATAGCCGCAAGATGTTCGACCAGCATCTCCTCATCCTCAGCCACCGGCCGGCGAAGGATCCGCAAAAGCCGGTTCTCCCCCTCGCGGTTCAGAAAGGCAATCCAGACCGCCAGACACGTAATCGTGATGCACGACAGGGCGATATTGATGACCTGCGTTACCTGGTTCCCCATCACGTTGCGCAAAAGCACGGCCACGGCTAATGGCAGGAAATAAGCGGCATAAGCGATGCAATGGACCACTACATTCCGGTTCAAGGGCACCGGGCACCAGACCAGAAAACAGGTGATCAGCAGCAGAAAAACCACAAGGCTCGACAATATTCCGCGGTCGATCGCAAGGAAATATAACAGCGTCGGGAACTGTTCACCCGGGTTGCTCAGATCCGTCCACAAAGTGACTGAGGAAAAGATCAGGGATACTACCAAGCCTCCCAGCAACGCCCAGCGGCCGAGTGTCGCGATCCCCTTGTAGTTTTGCAGGACCAGAGAGTACAGCTCGAGGACCACGAGGATGTAGAAGAACCACAGGATGACCTGCGTGACGACCCACACCCAGGCATAGGCGTTCGTGGCGAAAGGAAGGTCCGGACGGCTATCCAAAAGACGAGCTACGGGCGGGACCGCCGCAAGAAGCACCGCCCGGAACACGCGGAAGAGAAGATAGGCCGCAAAAAACCGGTAAATCCGGTGCAGAGCACCCTGCCGCAGCCGGAAATATAGGACCAGGTGGCCTAAGATTGTCAGCCACCAGAGATATGTCTCTAGCGCCTGAGGCGACAACGTCATAGTACCGGCCCGACGGCCTAATCAATTCTATCACCCCGCGTTCACCGCATAAACAAAAAAACACCCTCCTGTTGCCAACCTCGGGGCCTTATCCCCACTCACCCAACAGTACTAGTCCTCGGTGCTCACTTGGAATAGGGGCAGGGGAAGCAGTGGGGGATCGGGTCGTGCCAGTCGGCGGTCGCAACGCCGGTCACTCCCAGGGCCAACATCAACGCAAAGACGACTCTCAGCAACATGGCAAATGATCTCCTTCAGTTCTCACTTGGAATAGGGGCAGGGGAAGCAGTGGGGGATCGGGTCATGCCAGTCGCCGGTCGCAACACCCGTCACGCCCAGGGCCAACATCAAAGCGAAGAAAACTCTCAGCAACATCGCAGATAACCTCCTTCAGCTCTCACTTGGAATAGGGGCAGGGGAAGCAATGGGGGATGGGGTCGTGCCAGTCGGCAGTCGCGACACCCGTCACACCCAGGGCCAGCATCAACGCAAAGACGACTCTCAGCAACATGGCAAATAACCTCCTTCAGTTCTCACTTGGAATAGGGGCAGGGGAAGCAATGGGGGATCGGGTCATGCCAGTCGGCGGTCGCAACACCCGTCACGCCCAGGGCCAGCATCAACGCAAAGACGACTCTCAGCAGCATCGCAGGTAACCTCCTTCAGCTCTCACTTGGAATAGGGGCAGGGGAAGCAATGGGGGATGGGGTCGTGCCAGTCGGCAGTCGCGACACCCGTCACACCCAGGGCCAGCATCAACGCA
>JBLNCW010000100.1:0-96401 GCA_050261015.1 Rhodospirillales bacterium
GGAATGGCAGGCTTGTCGCCGGCCGAGGCATGCAGGGTGCCCACACCAAGCCGCCGACTGCGGAAATGTGTTACCTATGTCTCAGGAACGAAGTGTTACCCATGTGTCCGGTCCGGACAAAATCTTGGGTGGCGTCCCCAGGGGGATTCGAACCCCCGTTGCCGCCGTGAAAGGGCGGTGTCCTAGGCCGGGCTAGACGATGGGGACCTGGATTGAACTACAGATACCTCTTTACTTTAGCGGCGCCGAAGGGGGTTCGTCAACCTGACCAGCCTCACTTGGGATACTTCGGGTCGGCCTTCACCTCTTCGATTTGCGCCACGTGCCGCTGGACGTGCCCGGCGAGCATGAGGATCATCTGGTAGGCGTCGTAGGCGTTCTCGCCCGAGCCGGCCACGTGGCTGCGCAGCGGGTCGCGGGTGGTCTCGACGTATTCGATAATCCGGTCGTGCCGCTGCCGGAACTCGGCCGCCACGGCTTCCGGCGTAGTCCAGCGCCCCTTGGGCAGCATCGAGGCCGGCGACTTCGCCTGAAACGAGCGATCCGCCATCCTTTCCAGCATTCTCGCGTCCTGTTTGGAGTCCACCGTGCCGCGCGGGGCCGCGGGCAACTTCAGCATGTCCTGCACGCGCTGGAGATCGTCGGCCAGCACTACATGCTCGGCGATCTCGGCAATCGACCACCGTTCCTGCGCCGGCTTGAACTTCCATTGCGCCTTCGAAAGTCCCGAAATCGCGTCCAAAAACATTTTGCGGCTCGCATGTAGGCTGCTCATGGCGAATTCGCGCTCCCCTTGCGACAGCGTCTGAGCCCAGAGCGGCACGGCGGCGAGAGCCAGAATCAATCGAGTTCTCATAGGGTCAGCCTAAATTCTCCACCAACGCCCGCCGATAGATCAAGGGACGGAAAAAAGGGCAGCTACGTGCCGCGAACCCAGACGCTCAAGACGATTCACAGCCACCCTGAAACGCCGTTGCGGGAATTTTCCGAACGGGCGCCCGTCATCCTTGTCCTCGAGCAAACCGGGATCAACCGGAATCTGCTTCGCGGCGCCTTGAGGAACGAGCGCTGCCGTATCGTGAGCGCAAATACCGCCGCCAGAGCCCGGGAGGTGCTTGGGCGCGAGGCGGTGGACCTGGTGATTCTGGATCTGACCCTGCCGGGTACCAACGGCCTCGATTTCTGCCGGGAGCTCAAGTCCGACCGCTGCACCCGGCTGATTCCCGTTCTCATCCTCACCAGTCCGGAGGGCGCCAAGAACGAGATTGCCGGCATCTCCTCGGGAGCCGACGAGTTCCTCGTCCGCCCGCTGAGCCCGGCCATCGTCCGCGCGCGGATCCGGGCCCTGCTGCGCCACAAGGCAGCGATCGATTCGCTCGAAGAGGCCGAATCGATCCTGTTCGCGCTCGCCCGGGCGGTCGAGCAGCGCGACAAGGCCATCGGCGGGCACTGTGAGCGCCTGGCCGCCATCAGCCTGATGGTCGGGACAGCGCTCGATCTGCCGCGCCCGCAACTGCTGGCCCTGTACCGCGGCGGATTCCTGCACGACATCGGCAAGATCGCCATCCCGGATGCGATCCTGTTCAAGCCCGGCCCGCTGGACGACGCCGAATGGGCGGTAATGCGCACCCACACGATCAAGGGCGAGGAGATCTGCCGCCACACGCGCACGCTTGAGGCCGTGCTGCCGATCATCCGGAGCCACCATGAGCGATGGGACGGCAGCGGCTATCCGGACGGCTTGAGCGGCGAGCAGATTCCACTGCTCGCGCGCATTCTGCAGGTGGCGGACGTCTACGACGCGCTCACCTCGACACGCCCCTATAAGCGCGCTTTCTCCCCATCGGAAGCGCTCGCGGTGCTTGATGCCGAAGCCCGGCGCGGCTGGCGCGACCGGCGGCTGGTCGCCGTGCTGCGCAAGGTGATGGATGAGGCCGGCGCCGATGCGATGACCCGCTCGCTCGAAAACATGCGCCGCGCCCTTTTGGCATAAGCGCCCCGTCTTGTCAAACAAACGCGGCTTTCGGCGACAATGGAGAAAGGCAATGCCCTTTTCTCTGGATACCCTGGAGTGTGTCGAGCGCCAGGTGATCGCCTGCAAGCGCTGTCCGCGGCTGATCGCCTACTGCACTCAGGTCGCAAAGACGAAAAAGAAAGCCTATTGGGACTGGGAGTACTGGGGCAAGCCCGTCCCGGGGTTTGGCGATCCCCGGGCGCGGCTGCTGGTGATCGGCCTAGCCCCCGCCGCGCACGGGGGGAACCGCACCGGCCGCATTTTCACGGGGGACCGCTCGGGCGACTACCTGTTCCGCGCCCTCCACGCGGCCGGTTTTGCTTCCCAGCCGGTGAGCCGCTCACGCGACGACGGCCTCACGCTTCGCGGCGCCTACATCACCGCCGTCAACCGCTGTGCGCCGCCAGGCAACCGCCCCACTCCGGAGGAGATCCTCAACTGCCGCGAGTACCTGGAGAGGGAACTGAACCTGCTGACGGACCTGCGGGCCGTAGTGGCGCTGGGCCGCATCGCGTTCGATCAGTACTTAACCATCCTGCGCAAACGGGGCATCATAGAGAGTAAGGCCGGTTTCGTTTTCGCGCATGACCGGGAGCACTTCATCGCGCCCGGCCAGCCGGTTCTCATCAGTTCGTACCATCCCAGCCAGCAGAACACCTCCACGGGTCTGCTGACGGACGAGATGCTGAAGGCTGTTTTCATGCGCGCCCGCCGCCTCATAGAGAATCGCAATGACTGACGCCAAACACATAGCCGCCGTGATCACGTCGCGGCGGGACATCACTCCGGAGCTCTGGATCGTGCGTGTTCGTCCCGAGGAGCCGATACAGTTTGTGCCGGGCCAATACGTCACCATCGGGTTGCCGGGCGAGGGACGGCTGATCGAACGGCCGTATTCGGTCGTGTCGTCGCCGCGCGAACCGGAGTTGGAGTTTTTTGTCGAGTTGGTTCCCGGCGGCCATCTCACGCCCCACCTCTACAATGTGCCGGTGGGGGGCTCGGGGCTTACCATCCGCCGGGCAGCCAAAGGCAGGTTCCTTTTTGACGACAAAGGCGGCCACACTTGCCACTTCATGGTGGCCACCGTTACGGGCGTGGCGCCATTTGTCAGCATGATGCGCGAATTCGCGGCGCGCGTGGAGGAAGGTGAACCTTGGCCTCACCGCATCGCTCTGGTGCACGGGGCAAGCGTGTCGCGCGAGCTCGCCTACTGCGAGGAGCTTTCCGAATACGCCCGCCGCTTCGAGTGGTTCCGGTACATCCCCACGATCAGCCGGATCTGGCTCGACACCGGCTGGAGGGGCGAGGTGGGCCGCGCCGAGGACATCGTCCGCAAGCACCTGGATGCGCTCGGGTTCACCGCCGCCGGAACCATCGCCTACGCCTGCGGCAACCCTAACATGATCGAAAACGTGAAGGGAGTGTTCCAGCGCGCCGGCTACCCCAAGGAGTCCTTCCGCCAGGAAGTTTACTGGTGATTCCGGGCGCCGCGCAGCTTGCTGAACTCGTCCCCCGCCTTCCAGGCGGGGAGCGTGTCCGCGTTGGCCGCGTTCAGCCCGATCAGCGCGCCGAAGCGCCCGATTAGTTCCAGTCCCGAAAAGTCCCAGTCCTCCCGAAACTCGTCCGACGGCTGGTGATAATGCTTTTTGTTGAATTCATCGAAGAGCTTGTTGCCAAAGTCCGCCGGTTTGCCGGAAAACTCCGAGCCCATCTCGATCGAAAACGACGGGATGCCCGCGCGCGCGAAAGAGAAATGGTCCGAGCGGTAGAAAAGTCCCTGCTCGGGATGCGCTTCGGGCTTGATTTCAAACCCGTAGCGGCGCGCTGCTTCCTGCACCACCGGCCAGAGCGTAGTCCGCTCGGCGCCTGTCACCACCACGTCCCTGGTCCGCCCCAACGGGTAGAAACCGTCGAAATTCAGTGCCACCGCCGTTTTATCGGCCGGCACCACCGGGTGCCGGGCGTAATAATCGGAGCCCCGCAGCCCGGCCTCCTCCGCAGTCACCGCCACGAAGATCGCCGAGCGCCGCGGTTTCTGCTCCAGCCCCGCCCAGGCGCGCGCGATTTCCAGCAGGATGGCGCAGCCGGTGGCGTTGTCCACCGCGCCGTTGTAGATGGCGTCTCCGTTCACCGGTGTGCCGATTCCTAGGTGGTCCCAGTGCGCGCTGAACACCACGGCTTCCGACTTTTTCTCCGGATCGCTTCCCGGAATCCGGGCGACGACGTTGTGCGTTTCCAGCTCCCGGATTTTCGAGACCAGCTTGCCGCGGAACCGTATGCCGAGCGGAATGGGCCGGAAGTCGCGTGAGTTGGACGCCTTCAGCAGTTCATCCACAGTGCGCCCGGCAAGCGCCAGGATGCGGTTGCCCGCTTCGCTGGTCACCCAGCCGGCCAGCGCCAGGGCCGGAGCGCCCGGCTCCACGCGCACGTAAGCTTCCTCCCGCCCCCACGAGTTTCTCACCACTTCCCAACCGTAGCCGGCCGTCGGGGTGGTGTGGATGATGATCGCGCCCAGCGCGCCGCGCCGCAGCGCTTCCTCGAACTTGTACGTCCAGCGCCCGTAGTAGGTCAGGGCCCGGCCGCCGAAGAATTTGGGCTCGGTGGATTCCGGCTCATTTGTGAACAGCACGAGGATCTTGCCGCGCACATCCACTCCCTTGAAGTCGTCCCACCCGAATTCCGGAGCCGTAATTCCGTGGCCGACGAAAACCGCTTCGGCGTCGATTGTTTCCTCGGTCCTCTGGCGCTCGTTCGCTGCGACGAAATCATCCAGCCATTTCAACGCCACGGTTTTGCCGTTCCCGGCAACCGCCAGTTGCGATGCCGGCTGCGTTTCCAGCCCCACGAGCGGCACTTTCTGGAAGTACGTGCCGTTGTCGCCCGCGGGCTCCGCCCCTATGAGCGCGAACTGTGCGGCGAGGTATTCAGTGGCGAGCCGGCCGCCCCGCGTGCCGACGCCGCGGCCTTCCAGCAGGTCGCTCGAGAGGAATTTCGTGTCCACTCGAATCCGCCCGCCGGATATCGTATCGATCTGCGCCGCGGCCAGCGCCGCGATGCCTGTTAGCAGCAGCATTTTCTTCATGTCGTTAAACCTTCAGACTACCGCAAACGGGGGAGCAAGCCATGGGGCACACCTCTGAAATCCGGAGCTCCACCCCCGATGTTTTACACTCGATTTCGGACATCCATGGTATACTGAACAAGCGTAATCTGGTTCTTAAAATCTTGTTAAGCATCTCACAAGTCATTTGCAAAGAACATCTTAGTCGTTCAAAACCATTCTGACGGAGGTTCCTTTTCGTTTTGCGAAGATTTGTCCTGTGGGCGGGAATTCTCAGTGCTGCCACTGTTTCCAACCCTGCCCACGAGCCCCCAATTTCCGAATACCGGGACGACCCGCGGCTTGCGCGCCTGAACGAGTTTTTCGAGAGGTTCGGGCCGCAGTCACTTTCCCTCGCTCCTGATTTCCTGGCGGCGGCCGATCGCCACAACCTCGACTGGCGGCTGCTGCCGAGCATCTGCGTGGTCGAGTCCGGCGGCAAGACGGCGGACAACAATAACCTGTTCGGCTGGGACTCCGGGCGGCGGGAGTTTGCCACCCCTAAGGATGGAATTTACTTCGTGGCGTCGCGGCTTGCACACTCCAAGCTTTATAAGAACAAGGACTTAGACGAGCTTCTGGCTACTTACAACTCTCTGGCGGGCTATCCCGCCCGGGTGAAATCCGTTATGAGGATCATTGACTCAACCGCACCCCTTGGGGCCAGAAGCAGCGTGAACCGCGCCACTACTCAACCATGCGGACTGCTACGTACAGCCCGCCTAGCACCAGCACCGTAACTACCAGAGCCAGCACCACTTTTAGCAGCCGCTCAAGTCGCGTCGACTCCATTTCGGTGTCGCGCTTGATCTGCTCGTCCAGGCTTTCAAACATTGAGTCTCACCTCCTCCGGAATATTCCGCCTATGAGACCGCTGTTATGAATGCCCCCTTATTCTAGTCCCTAAAGCTACAAAAGGAAATATCAATCTTCCGTGAGTAATCAGCGGCTTACAGCCCCATCCGCTCGAGCTTGCGATAGAGGGTCTTGCGCTCGATGCCCAGAAGCTTGGCGGCCCGGCTCTTGTTGCCCCCGGTTGCGGAAAGCACCTTGCGGATCTGTTCCGCCTCGGTTTCGGCCAAAGATTCGCCCGGCTGGTTCTGGCCGCGCATCATCGCCAGGCCTTCGCACACGGCAGTCTCGTCGATGCGCCCGTTCGGCGCGAGAATCGCCAGCCGCTCGATGAGATGCTGCAATTGCCGCACGTTGCCGGGCCAGGTTTGGTTCATCAGCGCCTTCAGCCCGGAATTGGTGAGTTTTGTCTGCGTCTGGTAGCGCTCGTTGTACTTCTTGAGAAAATGCTGTACCAGCAGCGGGACATCCCCTTGACGCTCGCGCAGCGGCGGAACAACGATGCGGACGACGTTCAAGCGGAACCACAGGTCTTCCCGGAACTTGCCCTCGTCCACTGCCTTGCGCAGGTCGCGGTTGGTGGCGGCGATCACCCGCACATCCACCACTTTGGAGCGAGGCGCGCCCACTGGCTTGATCTCCCGGTCCTGGAGAAACCGCAGCAGTTTCAATTGGAAACTCAGGTCGACGTCGCCGATTTCGTCCAGGAACACGGTCCCGCGGCCGGCCGCTTCGAACATTCCGATGCGGTCGCGGTCCGCCCCCGTGTAAGCGCCTCGCATGACGCCGAACAACTCGCTTTCGAGCAGGCTGGGGGCAATGGATCCGCAGTCCACCGTCACGAAGGGCTCTTTTGCGCGCCCGCTGTTGCGGTGGATCATGCGCGCGATCAACTCCTTGCCAGTGCCGGTTTCGCCTTCCAGCAGCACGGTGGCGTCGGTCGGCGCCACCTTGGAGACGATCTTGTAGATCTCCACCATGCCGGGCGAACTGCCGATCATCTCCGATTCGGGCAGCTCCTCGGCCTCCGCCTCGTCGCGGTCCGCCGCTGCGGAAAGGGACGCTTCGGCGCGTTTCACCGCCTCCAGCATCCGTTCGAGTTCGAACGGTTTGGCGATGTAATCGAACGCCCCGCCCCGCGTTGCCGCCATCACCGTCTCCATGCTCCCGCGCGCGGTCATCAGGATCACGGCGCAGTTAGGATCTTTCGCGCGCGCGGCTTCAAGCACATCGAGCCCGGTCCGTTCGTCCAGGTAGATATCGGAGATGACGATCGGATAGGCGCGCGAGGCCAGCCGTTCGATGGCTTCACGCGTCGAGGACACCGCGTCCACCTCGTAACCCTCGCATTCCAGCAGCGTTACGATCGTGGTGCGCACACCTGAGTCATCTTCCACTATCAGCAGTCGTGCCAATAAAAGGACCTCAATTCACATCCAGTTTAGTCCAAAATTCCCCAGGAAAAGACCAGGCGCGGCGCGTTTCACGCCGGCTCGACCCGCGTGCCGGCATGTGCCGGCAGCACCAGAGTGAAACACGAGCCCTTGCCCGGGGTGCTGGTCACCTCGATCCGCCCGCCGTGCTGCGTCACGATTTGCTCCACAATAGACAAACCGATCCCGGTCCCCACGATGCCCGACGCCTCGGCCCGGCCGGTGCGGTAGAACTTCTGGAAGATCTTTCGCAGTTCGTGCTGCTCCATGCCGATGCCCTGGTCCTTCACCGACAGCCGCAAGTGATCCCCTTCCGTACGCCCCGTTACGGTGACTATAGTCTCCGCCGGGGAGTATTTCACGGCGTTGGTCAGCAAATTATATATCGCATATTCCATTAATTCGCGGTCGCCAGTTAGAATTGCCTCGGCTTCCGCTTCCAATTCGAACCGAATTTGTTTGCGCTCCGCCAGAGGCCGGGCCCGCGCCAGGCACGCATCGAGCACGTCCCGCACTGCAAAGACTTCTTTTTTCAACTGCATCTGGCCGGCCGAGAGGCGCTCGACGCTGAGAAACGTTTCGATCATCCGCGCCAGCCGCTTTGATTCCGAATTGATCAGTTCGGCGATTTGTTTCCGCTTTTCTTCGCTCAGGTTGTAGCGCGACATCAGCTCGCTCGACCCCTGAATGGCCGTGAGCGGAGTGCGCATCTCATGAGTGACGAAATGCATCGCGTGCTGATAGCGGACCTTTTCGGCTTCGGATCGTCGCAACTGCCGGCGCACTGTCACGAACTGCAGCGCGCCCGCGCCCACCACCGACAGCCAGGCAGCCGAAACCGGCGCGAAGAACGGATAGACGACGCCGCGCGTGAACATCCAATAGGGGACTAGGTGCGCCGCGCCTAAAACCACGGCCGCCGCCGTGTATGCCTGCCAGCCGCCGCGGAATGCGAACACCGCCACCCCCGCCGCCGCCAGCGTCAGACTCAGGGCAGCCGCAGCCACATGCGAAGCGCTCACCAGGAAGCGCCCGCCCGCCAGCGTCTCAAACGCGTTCGCGTGGATCTCCACTCCGGCCATCGTCTGGGCGCCGGAAACCGGCGTCATGAACCGGTCCGCCGCGGCCGATTGCGCCACCATCCCTACGAACACCACCCGGTTGCGAAACCGCTCGGCCAGCGCCGGGTCGTTCTTCAGTTCCCAGAACGAAATCTGCTCGACGGGTTCGGAGGCGTACCGGATCCGCATCATCCTCGATTCGCGCCACGGCGCGGGAATTCTCACGCCGCCTACCTCGAGGTCTTCCGGGGACTCGACGATGTGCGAGGCGCCCCGGCTCAGGCGGAACGCTTCAAGCGCCAGCGCCCACCTCCTCTCCCGTCCCACGACTTTCACCAGCGGCAGTTGCCGGCACACGCCCCCGGTGGGTTCGGCGTGTACATGCCCGAGGGCCGCCGCGCGCCGTTCGAAGCGCGGAAGCGGATGCTCCCAGCGCCGTCCCTCGTCCACCATGTCGCAGCCCAACACCGCCAGGCCCGGCAGTTTCGCCAGCGCAGCTTCGAGGGCGGCGTCCTGATCCGGGTCGTCCTCGTCCGCCAGGATCAGATCGATGATTACCGCTTTGGGCTTCGCCGCGGCCACGCGCTCCAGGCCTTCGGCGAGGAACCCGCGCAGCTTGCGCATGCCGCCGAGGCTGACGAGGGATTGCTCGTCGATCGACAGAACGATCGACTGCGTCCCGGCGGCGCCGGGGCGGGCCAGGCGGAACATCCAGTCATAGGCGCCGTTATCGATCGGCTCTCCGAGCCAGCCGGCCACCATGGCGAGCGTGAAACTCGCCGCGAGCACCGCAAGGTAACCTGCTGCCCGTTTCCGGCTCATCGCGCCGCCATGGCCTTTTCGATCTCGTCTGGCTCCTTGGGCAGGGCCGCGCTCAGCACTTCGGCTCCGTCCGGGGTGACGAGCACCGTGTCTTCGATGCGGATGCCGATCGATTCTTCGGGAATGTAGATGCCGGGCTCCACCGTGATCACCATGCCTGCTTCAAGCGGCTGGGAATAGGAAGCCGCAGGGGCGTCATGCACCTGAAGCCCGACGTGATGGGAGACACCGTGCGTCAGGTACTTGCCGAGCGGGTTTCCCTTGGCATCCTTCCCGTGCTCGTTGAGATAGTCGTATGCGACCTTGTACAGGCTGTTCGGCGCCGTCCGGTTCGCGCCCATGATGACGCCCGGCTTGATGGCGGCCAGGACTGCTTTCTGCGCCCCGAGCACGACCTCATAGAGTTCCCTCTGCCGCGGCGTGAACCTGCCGCTCACGGGAACGGTCCGGGTCACGTCCGCGGCGTAGGCGGAACACTCCGCCCCGACGTCCATCAGGACCAGCTCCCCGGCGTCCATTTTTCGGGAGTTTTTCGCGTAGTGCAACACGAGCGCGCTGGGTCCCGACCCGACGATTGGCGCGTAGGCGTTCCGCTCGCATTCGTTGTCCTGCATGGCGAAGGTCATCGTCGCCGCCACCTGGTATTCGTACAGGCCGGGAGCGATTCGCCGCCACGCCGCGCGGTGCGCCTCCACCGTGGCGTCCACGCTTCGCCGGATCATTTCGATTTCGCGCTTCGATTTCACCGCGCGGTGGCGCGCCAGCATGGGCACCGCATCGCGAAACTCGCGCAGGGGCGCCAGGCTTTTCAGCTTCTCCGCGCCGGAAGTGCCCGGAAGCGTGTACACGCTCGTTCGCGATTCGAGCGCTCGCTTGAATTGCGCTTCGAACTGCGCTGCCGGCAGCACTTTTTCAAAACCCGTCGCCTCCGTGGCGCTCTCGTCTCCGGGAGCGATTTTCCGCCCCGTGTAGCGCTCCGAGGCCGGGTCGCGCGGCGGAAGGAAGAGCATTTCCGTATCGGGGGTCAGCAGGAGGATGGCGTTCGGTTCCAGCCAGCCGGTCAGGTAATAGAAGTTCGGCTCCTGCACGAACGCGTGGCGCAGGCCGGCAACATCGCGCTCGGTGTTGCCGAACAGCACGAGCACGGCATCGCCCAGCTCGCTCCGCACCTTTTGCCGCCGCGCCCGGTACTCCTCGTTCGGGATCCCGGCCGCATACACACACACTGCGACCAAAACGGCCGCCCACGCCTTCCGCATACGAACAGTATAGTAGCCGGACAGGCCTGCCCAACGCGCAATTTATCGTGCTAAACTCAGGCTGTACTACTGGGAAAGGCTAGCGCATGACCCCGCCGGCTGCCATTTCGGGCTGGAAACGGGGTGACGAGGCCGAGGGTTCCCGCCCGTCGCGGGCGGGCTAACCGGGGCAAGCAGGCGTTAAGCCCTGGGAAAATCGAGAGTTCAGCGGATGCCCTCCGGGTGTTCCACCACCCGATTCTTTCCCTCCGACAAACGCTGCGGGGCAACGCCGCCCGGGCAACCGGACGGACAAAGCCGCGGCGAGTGGGATCGGCGGCACTGCGCCCGTACGGGGCTGACTGGCCGCCCGCACAACTATGAACGACACCAGACGGAGGGAAATTCCATGTGCGGAATCGTGGGGTATATCGGCCCCCAGGACGCTACTCCCATCATCTTGAATGGTTTGCGAAGGCTCGAGTACCGCGGCTATGATTCGGCGGGCCTGGCGGTGCTCGAAAACGGCGGCATACAGATCCGCCGCGACGCCGGTAAACTTGCCCGGCTGGCCGAGTTAGTGGAAAGTTCTCCGGTGCACGGCCACAGCGGCATCGGCCACACACGCTGGGCGACCCACGGGATGCCCAACAGCAGGAACGCCCATCCTCACACCGGCAACACGGGGAAAGTGGTTGTGGTGCACAACGGCATCGTGGAGAACTACCTGGAACTGCGCCAGGAACTCGCCGCCGAGGGCGCGGCCTTCCGATCCGAAACCGATACGGAAACCATCGTCCACCTCATCGAGCGCTATCTTTCGCGCGGACTCGGGCTGGCCGAGGCGGCGCGCGAAGCGTTCTGCCACCTGAAAGGCGCGCACGGCATCGTTGTGCTGTCCGCGCTGGAGCCGGACAAGATCATCGCCGCGCGAATCGGCAACGCCGGCGGGGTGGTGATCGGCTGCGGTGAGGGAGAGATGTTCATCGCCTCGGACATGCCGGCGATTCTGGACCACACGCGCCGGGTCGTATTCCTCGAATCGCGCCAACTCGCCGTTGTGACGCGCGACGGTTTGGAACTGCAGACCCTGGAAGGCAAGCCGCTCAGCTTCCAGACGCACACCATCCCGTGGGATCCGGTTTCCGCCGAAAAAGGCGAGTACCGGCATTTCATGGCCAAGGAGATTCACGAGCAGGTCCGCTCGCTCACCGATACGATTTCCGGCCGCGTTGATTTCGAGCAGGGCCGCATTCGCCTGCCGGAGTTGAATCTCACGCCCGAACTGGCGCGGCGCATCAAGAAAATCGTCATCACGGCCTGCGGCACTGCCGCGCATGCGGGCATGGTGGGCCGGATTTTGATCCAGCGCATCGCGCGCATTCCCGTGGAGGTGGAGATCGCCTCGGAGTTTCGCTACGGCGACCCCATCGTCGACCGGGACACGGTTGTGCTCGCCATCAGCCAGTCCGGAGAGACCGTCGATACGTTGGCGGCGATGGAAGAGGCGCGGCGCAAGGGCGCGGTGCTGTGGTCCATCGTGAATGCGATCGGCTCGCAGGCCATGCGGCTTGCCGACGGGTTCATTTCCATGCAGACGGGCCCGGAGATCGGCGTCGCGTCCACCAAGGCGTTCACGGCGCCGCTGGTGGACCTGTATATGCTCGCGATTCTCCTGGCGGATCTGCGGGGGAGCATTGAGGACGACGACCGCCGCTGCCTGGTGAACCACCTCCGCCTCGTTCCGGACCTCGTGGGCCGGTGCCTCGACTGCGAGCGCCAGGTGGAAACCGTCGCCCGCGCGCTGAAGGACATGGCGCATTGCCTGTACCTCGGCCGCGGAATCAACATGCCGATCGCATACGAGGGCGCGCTCAAGCTGAAGGAAATCTCCTACATACACGCCGAAGGCTATCCGGCCGGGGAAATGAAGCACGGCCCCATCGCGCTTATCGACCGGACCGTGCCCACAGTGGTCATCGCGCCGCGCGACCCCTGGTACGAGAAGATGATCAGCCAGATCGAGCAGGCCAAAGCGCGCGGCGGGCCGGTGGTTGCGGTCGCCACGGAGGGCGATAAGCTCATCGGCAGCCTCGCGACGCACGTGCTGTGGGTGCCGGAAGCGCCGTGGATGCTCAGCCCGGTCATCACCGTCATCCCGTTGCAGTTGCTCGCCTACCACATCGCGGCACTGCGCGGGCTGGACGTCGACCAGCCGCGCAACCTGGCCAAGTCCGTAACTGTGGAATAGCAGCGCGGCCCGGCGGATGGCGCCGCGCCGCTGCGCTGCTTCGTTTACCGGGCCGAGGCTTACCGGGCCGAGCCTGCCGCGGCGGGCTTGCCGAGCGCCTCGCGATACACAACGTCCAGGGCGCGAAGCGCTTGCTCGCCGTCGCCCGCGTAGGCCGAGCCGTGCTGGGTGACCAGCAGCGACGGTTTCAGATCCGCAAGTTTGTTCAGCATGACGCCGGTACGCGCGTTGTACGGCGTGACGCCTGCGAAGGGGCCGGCCTCGAGCGCCGCGAGCGCCTCCCGCGCGCGGCCGATAACGTCATCGCGGGTCACGGGCTCGCACTTGCCGGTTTGCAGGAACAGGTCGGAGCAGAACAGCGTGCGCCCGGTCTCTTCATAGAGCACGCCGGCGTCCCAGCCGTGCGGCAAGTGCGGCGTGTGCTGAAAGCGGAAGCGGCGCCTGCCGGTGGCGAGCACGTCGGTTTCGGTCAGAATGTGCGCGGGGCGGTTCGAAAAATCGTTCACCGTCACCAACGCTCCCACGAGGCCGCAAACCGGCTCGGCGTGCGGCGCGATGGCGAGCCACTCGTTGAGCGCGCCGCACTCGTCGGATTCGAAATGACTGAAACCGATCCAGCGTATGCGCGCGGGATCGATGATCGAGGCGATGCCTTCACGCACCTCTGCGAACGTGCGGCGGAATCCGGTGTGAAACAGCAGCGGCTCGTCGTCGTTGACGAGAAAGTGATTAAATTCCAAGTTGAACTCCGGTACGAAGACCGTGACGCGGTATATGCCCGGAGCGATTTCGGCGACGCTTCCCATAAGCCCCTCCTGAGGAACGAGTCTAGCACCTTTGTTCCGGAGTCACTGTGAGTGTAAGGCCGTGGGCCGAGATCACGCGGACGGGGGCGCCCGCGCGGACTGGATGGAAGCCGGGGGCGAGTTCGGCGCGCCAGAGTTCGCCGCGGATGCGGATATAGCCGGCCGGGTCAAGATCCTGGGTGGCAACGCCGGTTTCGCCCACCAGCGCGGCCGCGCCGGCGGCAGCATTCGTTTCGTAGGCGCGGCGCAGGAAGGGATACAGAACGAAATCTTTGGCCACGTAGGCCAGCCATAATCCGAGCGCGATGCGCCAGTCCAGGCCTGCCCATTGCGCCAGCGCGATCGCCACTACCCCCGTCAGCGCCCATCCTGGCACCTGCAAGAGAATATAACGCCGGAAAACGGTCATCCTGACCGCGACCATCATAGCGCGCCGGAAACCCTGCGCCGGGCGTTATTCTGAAAGTAACTGAGGGGAACCCCGCCAATGGCCCAAACCGTCTGGAAAGGCTATCTCACGTTCGGCTTGATTTCCGTTCCGGTCCGGCTCTTCGCGGCCGCGCGGCGCGAGCACGTGAGCTTTCACATGGTGCACAACGTATGCGGAACGCGGATCCGCCAGCAGCTTTACTGCCCTACCTGCGAGCGAACGGTTGAGCGCTCGGAGATCGTCAAGGGCTATCCGGAATCCAAGGACAGCTTTGTGGTCGTGACCCCGGAGGAGCTGAAGGCCATTGCGCCGCCTTCGGAGCGGAACATGGACATCGTCCAGTTCGTGCATGTGCAGGAGATCGACCCGCTCTACTTTGACGTTTCCTACTACGCGCTGCCGGACGAGCCGGGGCGGAAAGCGTACCAGCTCCTGGTGCAAACGATGGAGAAATCCGGGTACGCCGCGATTGCTAAGGTGGCGATGCACCAACGCGAGTACGTCGTGCTGATTCGCCCCCGGGCGAACGGGCTGACGCTGCACACCATCTACTACCCCGACGAGTTGAACCAACTGGCAGAGTACGGTAAACCGGGCGCGGTGGAAATCCGGCCGCAGGAAGTGGAACTGGCCGAGCGGCTGGTGGAAAACCTGGCCGCGCCGTTCGAGCCGGAGAAGTTCGAGGACGAATACCGGAAGCGGGTTCTCGAGCTGATCGAGGCAAAGCGGGAAGGCAAAGAGGTGCGCGCGGCGCCGCCCGCGAAGGTCGCGCCGGTAATCGATCTGATGGAGGCGCTCCAAAAGAGCCTCGCGGCAGCGGGCAGGAAGCCCCCGGAGCGCGCCGAGGAGATCCGCCCGGCGAAGGCGGAGCGCAAGCGTCCCGCAAAGAAGAAGCGGCTGGCTTCGTGAGGGTTCAGCGGCTCAGGAAGTTCCGGTCCGGACCCGCCGCAGGGTATAGAGTTCCGGGTGGATGGAGGAGTGTTCCAGGCGCTGCCAGTCGTCGTTGACGTGAATGAGCCGGCCGCTGATGTGGTTGGAGCGCTCCGAAGCTAAAAACAACGCAAGTTGAATCTGTTTTTCCGCCGGAGTGCCGCCGCTGAAGCGCAGTTCGAGCGCTTCCTCCTTGGCTTTCCAGCCGGCGCGGTCGCCTGCGCGGAGGATCTGGTCCGTCATGTGGGTGTAGGTGGCTCCGGGGGCAAGGCAGTTCACCTGGATGTTGTGGTCGCGCACTTCCTCGGCCAGCGTCTCCACCAGGCGCGCCACGCCGGCTTTGGCCGAGGCGTAGGCGGAAAAGTTGCGGCGCGGTGCGGCGCAGCCCTCTCCGCTCAGCACGATAATTTTCCCCGACCGGCGCTCGATCATTTGCGGCAGCACGGCCCGGCAGGCGTGCATCACGCCGATCAGGTTTGTTTCGATGGCCTCGGCCCAGGCCTTGGGCGCGCACTCGGCCAGCGGCCCGATGGGGCCCTGGATGGCGGCGGCGGCCACCAGTACGTGCACTCCGCCGAAATGGACGCGCATGCGGTCCACGGCCGCGCAGACCTGGTCAAAATCAGTGACGTCGGCCCGGATGCGCAGGGCGGCGCCTCCGGCGTGCTCGATTTCCATGTGGGTGAGGTCAAGTTCCGCCTTACTGCGCGCCAGAAGGCCTACACGGGCGCCGGCCCGGGCAAATCCAATCGCCAGGCGTTTGCCGATTCCGCGGCCAGCCCCGGTCACGAGTACGCATTGATCCTTGAATGTTTGCACGATGCCTTCCACCCTTAAGGTAGTACAAACGCGGCGGATATCGAAAGCTCGTGGCGCGCGGTGCGGAGTGCTGTATAATCGAATTACGATTGCTGAATCGCGAGAGTGGAAGTGTGCGAATTCGCGCGCGTTTGAACCTGGGTTCAGACGAACAGCAGTCGCCTCTCCTCTCGCTTTCATCCACCGAAATCCCATAGCAGGAGGACAATGAGCAAGGAAGATAGCATTGAAGTCACCGGAACCGTGGTTGAAAAGTTTCCCAGCGGTCTGTTCAGCGTTCAGTTGGACCAGGACCGGATTGTGCTGGCGCATCTGGCCGGCAAATTACGCCGGAACCGGATTCGCGTTCTGGCCGGCGATCGCGTGACCCTGGAACTTTCTCCGTACGATCTGACGAAAGGTCGCATCACCTACCGCCACAAGTAGATTTCCACCCTCACTCGGAATAACGCAAAACCGGCGGCTCTCAGTGCGCGGCGGAGTCCCTCGCCAAGGCGGTCCTGCCTCCCGTGATACAACATAGGCTTGAAGAGATACCGGACCCTTTTCATTTTTGGGACGCGCCCGGAGGCAATCAAGCTGTGCCCCGTGATCAATCACCTGCGCTGCCGTCCGGAGTTCGAGGTGAGCGTCTGCTCCAGCGCCCAGCATCGGGAGCTTCTGGACCAGGTTCTGGCGGCGTTCCAGGTTGCGCCGGATTTCGATCTCGACGCGATGCTTCCCGGCCAGACGCTCACTCAGGCGGCTGCGAGGATCCTGGCCGGATTGGAACCGATTATCCGAAAGGTGCGTCCAGATATTATACTGGTACAGGGAGATACGACCACCACACTCTGCGGAGCTCTGGCGGCTTTTTACCAGAAAATTCCGGCAGGCCACGTTGAAGCCGGATTGCGCACCTGGGACAACCTACAGCCCTTCCCCGAAGAAATGAATCGAGTCCTTACCACGCGTCTGGCATCCCTACATTTTGCGGCGACGGATTGGGCTGCGGCGAATCTGGCAAGAGAGGGCGTGGATTCGTCGCGAGTGGTTGTTACAGGGAATCCCGGCATTGATGCGGTGCTCTACGTGAAAGAAATGCTTGAACTGGGAAAGCTGAAGGGAACGGAGTGGCAGCCGGACCCCACGCGCAAGCTGATCGTGGTGACCGCGCACCGGCGGGAGAGCTTTGGAGCAGGTTTTGAACGTATCTGCTCGGCGCTCCGGCGATTGGCGGAGCGGCCGGACATTCAGATCGTCTATCCGGTCCATCCGAACCCGAACGTGCGGGAACCGGTGCGCCGGAATCTCGCCGGGCTGCCGAATGTCCAGTTGATGGAGCCGCTGGATTATGTGCCGTTTGTTGACCTGATGCGCCGTGCCTGGCTGCTGATCACCGATTCAGGCGGGATTCAGGAGGAGGGGCCGTCGCTCGGCAAGCCGATTCTGGTCCTGCGTGAGAAGACCGAGCGGCCGGAAGCCGTCCGGGCCGGGACGGTGAAGCTGGTCGGAACGGACGAGGCAAATCTGCTCCGGGAGGTGGAGCGGCTGCTGGATGACCCTCTGGAATATGAGCGGATGGCGTTCATTCACAACCCATATGGGGACGGCCGCGCAAGCATTCGAATTGCGGACTCAATTGTCTCATTTTTAAAGAAATAAAGTTTCGAAATTTGTCGTTAAAAAGCTTTGAACAACGCCCTCTCAGGGGTTAGGGTGAAATGGCAGTAGATATAATGGGGCCAGAAGGGGAAGCGGATCGCATGAAGACCCCGGCCACACCAAAGAGCAAAAAAGCGCCGGCAGAGAATCCGAACGACCTCGTTGCGCTGCTTTCACAAAAGGTTATCGGCCAGCCGACGGCAATGAAGTACATCGTTCCCTACGTGGAGATGTTCCAGGCGGGGCTTGCGCCGGAGGGGCGCCCCGTGGGAGTTTTCCTCCTGCTGGGACCGACAGGTACGGGAAAAACCAAAACCGTGGAAGCTCTGGCGGAGGTCTTGCACGGAAGCGAGAAGAACGTCCTCAAGATCGACTGCGGCGAATATCAGATGGAGCACGAGGTCGCCAAGCTCATCGGCGCGCCTCCGGGATATCTTGGCCACCGCGAAACCCAGCCGATGCTCAACCAGCAGAAGCTGAACGCGGTGACGAGCGAGAAGTGCAATCTTTCCATTGTCCTGTTCGACGAGATCGAAAAGGCGGCGCCTTCGATGACCCGCCTGCTGCTGGGGATTCTGGACCGCGCCATTCTGCGGCTGGGCGACAATAGTGCCGTAAATTTTGAAAACAGCCTGATATTTTTGACCAGCAACCTGGGCGCCCGGGAGATGATGAAGGAGATCCATCCCGATTTCGGATTCCAGGCGGGCGTGAAGATTGAGCGCAACGACCTTTTCAGCAAGCTGGAGAGCATCGCGCTGGGATCGGTTCGGAAGCGGTTCTCCCCGGAGTTCGTCAACCGGATCGACGCCGTGATCACCTACCAGCCGCTCGATCACGAATCGCTGGCGATCATTCTGGACCAGCAAATCGCGGAGCTGCAGCGGCACGTCAACACACGGCTGGGGGACCGGTACTTCAACATCGAAGTGCCGTTCGAGAGCCGGCAGTTTCTGCTCCGGAAGGGAACCAGCCCCGAATACGGCGCACGGGAGCTGAAGCGGACGATTCACCGCTACCTGACCCAGCCGCTGGCTACCTTGGTTGCCAGCGGACGCATCGAGCCGGGCGCGCGCGTGCGTGTCGAACTGGCAGAGGACAAGGAGAGCCTGTCCATCCGTTCTCTGGACCACGGCGCGGTCCGCGCGCCTCAGCACCCGACGGTGCTTCTGGTGGACGACAACCGCGACCTGCTGCGCTTTCTGGAACGATTGATGGCGCAGGCCGGCTGGCGGCTGCTCACCGCGGAATCGGCTCAGCAGGCCAAGGAAGTGCTCGCCAACCAGGTGCCGAACGCAGCGCTGCTCGATTTCCTGCTTCCGGACGGCAACGGCGTCGAGCTTGGAGTGATGCTCCAGCGGCTCGCGCCGAAGGCTCAGGTGATCATCATGACGGGCGCGCAGCTCTCGCCGGAGGAGGAGGCGGTCTGCCAGGAGTACGATTTTCCGGTGCTCCGCAAGCCGTTTCTTGCGAACGACATTCTGAACCTGATCCGCGCGCGGCTGTTCCGGTCAAGCGCGGCGACGGTTTAAGGGGTCAGCTCAGGGCGCAGCTTCGAGACTCCAGGTTTCGCTGAGGCTGCGCTTATTCTTCAAAAACACTTCAAGACGGAACGTGACGCTGCCCGATGTGCGGCGATAGGTCACGCTGCCCTCGCGCAGTTGCGCAAGGGGGATATCAAGCGTCCGGGCCTGACCGCCGTCGGTAATGGACAGCACGGCTCCCGAGGCTTGGGCCAGGGCGGGTGCGTTGCGGTCCCAGGTCAGATGAAGATTCTGGCCCGACTCCACAACCAGCAATGACAGCGCATACGGGTCCCGGGGCGGCGCGCTGCGCGCGGGCTGCGCGGGCAACGAACCGGACGCGGCAAGAAATCCCAAAAAACCATCCAGGAGCAACAGGGCGGCCAGCAGAGGGCCCTGGACCCACCAGGACGCCCACGCGGCCTTCCGCACGCAGACAGCCTGAGCGGCGGAATCAGATTCGCGCTTGGGCGGCTTTGGTTCCGGCGCCGGCGCGGGCTCGCCGGCATCGCGCCGGACGGGGAGTTCCAGACAGCCCGGCGCGGCCGTGACTTCGCCGTTCTCCCGGTAAAACAGACCGGCGAGAGCGGGGCGGCCCGGCTGCGGCCGGATCAACAGGGCTACGCAAAACGGTTCGGGAAAAAACTCGGATAACAGCTCGAGGTCCGAAGGAGTCAGCGACAGCCTGCTATGCGTCTGCGTCCGGTAGAAGCCGACGGCATAGATGGACCGGCCGGGAGAACGCTGCCACCGGCGCAGCGTAATGCGCAGGTTTTCTTTATCCCTTTCCGAGAGGCTGTAGATGGGGCCGAAGGCGTACTCGACCGGCACTTCCAGGACGTCCTCCACCGTAACCGCGACGCCCCCGCCTGCTCCGGCGGTGCCCAGAAGCAATCCGCCGGTTTCGATTCCGCGCCTGGGCAAAAGGCCCAGCCCGCGTTCGGCGCCCGCCAGAACGCGGCTCGCTGCACCTACGGAGAAATGAACGCTTACCGGCTTGCCCGGCACCTGCCAGTAGTAATATTCCGCAGTCTTCTCAACAGCGTCCGAGAACCTGCCCATAGTTGGCGCAATCTCGTCTATCGTAGTAGCTGTAACCCCGCAAACTCAAGCGTTTCAACAAAGTTACACTGAAGTTTGGGCATGCCCGGTACGCTCTATCTCATCGCCACACCCATCGGAAACCTTGAAGACATCACCTTGCGGGCATTGCGCATCCTCAGAGAGGTGGACCTGATTGCCTGCGAGGACACCCGCCAGACACAGAAGCTGCTGCATCACTACGGGCTGGAAAAACGAACCGTAAGTTACCACGAACACAACGAAGCGCTGCGGGCGCCCGAATTGGTCGCGCAGCTCGAAGGCGGCGCGAACGTGGCCCTGGTGTCGGATGCGGGCACGCCGCTGGTCTCGGACCCGGGATACCGGCTGGTGGTGAAGGCGATCGAGCGCGGGATCCGGGTGGAGCCCATCCCGGGGGCGTCGGCGGTGCTGTCGGCCCTGGCCGCGTCGGGCCTGCCCACGGACGCGTTCCAGTTCTTCGGCTTTCTTCCGGC
This sequence comes from Rhodospirillales bacterium, assembly GCA_050261015.1. Taxonomy (GTDB): domain Bacteria; phylum Acidobacteriota; class Terriglobia; order Bryobacterales; family Bryobacteraceae; genus Fen-330. The sequence continues at coordinate 20,480 of JBLNCW010000100.1, forward strand.
GCGCTCGTCTCAGCGGCGGAAGTTCCTCACAGAACTCAGGGAGGCGCCCGCAACGCTGATCTTCTTCGAAGCGCCGCACCGTATTCGCGAGACGCTGGCCGATATCGCCGAGGTGCTCGGCCCGCGTCCGGTTGTGCTGGCGCGCGAGCTGACCAAGATTCACGAGCAGTTCCTGCGCGGCACGGCCGAGGAACTTCTGCGCTCGCCGATCCCGCTGAAAGGAGAGTTCACGGTGCTGATCGGGAAGGCGCCCGCCGGGCCGCGGGCTGATGAGATCCCGGCGGCCGAGGCGATCGAGGAGCGCGTGCGGGCGGGGATGGACCGCATGGACGCGATCAAGGCCGTAGCGAAGGAACGAGGCCTATCCAAGCGCGAGGTGTATCGCCTGACTCTGGAAAAAGAACGCTAGGCCCGATGCCCGTTCGAGGCCGGCGCCGTCACTTCCTTAATGGCTTTGGCCAGTTCGAGAGGCCGGACCGGCTTGGGGACGTAGCCGTCCATTCCGGCGGCGAGGCAGCGTTCCCGGTCTCCTTTCATGGCGTGCGCGGTCATGGCGAGGATGGGCACGTGCCGGCCGGTGGTTTTCTCGCGCTCGCGGATGGCGGCGGTGGCAGCCAGGCCGTCCATGTCGGGCATCTGAACGTCCATCAGGATCACATCGAACTCCTGCTCGGCGGCCTTTTCGACCGCCTCGCGGCCGGTTGTGGCCAGCGCAACGCGGTGGCCCTGCCTCTGAAGAATACGGAGGGCTACCTTCTGGTTCAGGACGTTATCCTCCGCCATCAGGATGGAGAGGGGCTGCGCGGCCGTGATGGGCTGCGGGATACGGCTTCGAGGCGGTTCGGCGGCCGCCGCGGGATCCGTGCGGACGATCGGCATCGGCAGGGTGAAATAAAAAGTGCTGCCGACGCCGGGCTCGCTTTCGACCTCCAGGCGTCCTCCCATGAGTTCCACAAGCCGGGCTGAAATCGCCAGCCCGAGCCCCGTGCCACCGTACTTCCGCGTCGTCGATCCGTCGGCCTGCCGGAAGGCGTCGAAAATTGAAGGGAGCTGCTGGGGCGGGATGCCGATGCCGGTATCGGCCACGGAGAAGCGCAACGCAACCTCGCTCTCAGTGCGGGACGCCACCTGGACGCGCACGTCGATGCGGCCCGTGTTGGTGAACTTGACGGCATTGCCTAACAGGTTCAGCAGAACCTGGCGGAGGCGCAGCGGATCGCCCAGCAGCCTGTCGGGGACGCCGGCTTCCGCTTCGAAATTGAGCGCCAGTCCTTTCTGGCGCGCCGAGACCGACAGCGTGCGGACGGCGGCGTTCACGACTTCAACCGGACACAAAGGGACCGGTTCGAGATCAAGCCTCCCGGCCTCGATTTTCGAGAAGTCCAAAATGTCGTTCAGCAGCATCATGAGCGATTCGGCCGAACTTTGAGCTGTTTCGAGGTACTCGCGCTGTTCTGCTGTGAGTTCGGTCGCCAGCACGAGTCCCTGCATCCCGATGATGCCGTTCATGGGGGTGCGGATTTCGTGACTCATGTTGGCGAGAAACTCGGATTTCAGCCGGGAAGCCTCCTGAGCGCGGGCGAGCAGTTCCTGGGTTTCGGCGGTTTTGCGGCGTATGGATAGTTTCAGCGTCAGGATCCAGACGGCCGCGGCCAGCCCCAGACCGCCGAATACGGACGCGGTAACGACGATCTGTGCGGTGGAGAACACAGGGGGCCGGCGGATGGTGACCAGATCGGCGCTGGTCCGGAGGCGGACCTGGTGCTCGTCTTCCGAAAGGGGAATGGAGATGCCGGTGACCTGCACCTGGGCGCCGGGCGGAGCGACCTCAGGCAGAACCGACGGGCTGCCGTCCGGCCTCCGGAGATAGACCCGAAGCATTTTCTTGCCGGCGGCCAGCAAGACGAAATCCCTGGTCGGGCTGACGCTTATCCTCGCTACGCGCCCGGTGAGACGGATCAGGCGGCCCGAGTACTTCGCCGTGCGCGCCTCCTCGGGAGTAGTGAGCTGCGGAGCGACGCGGGGCCCGCTGCCGAGCCGGATGACCTCTTCGGCGGCCAACTCAGGCTCAATGTCGCGATGCCACCGCGGCCGGCCGCGAACTTCCACGCGATCGCCCAGAGAGAGCTTCAGGGGCTGGTTCCCGGTGACCGCGATGCCGCCGCCCTCGTCCTCGAAATAGAAGACCCCCGGAGAATATGCCATCATGCCGGGCGGAAAGGTGACGACGCCTCGCACCGCCACCCGCGGCTGCGCATCGGGCTGCGCAACAAGCCGGCGCTTCAGCTCCGTAATGGAGACTGTTTCGATGCCGGCGGCCAGCGCCGTGGCTTGCATCGCGAAGCAGAGCGCCAATGCGGTTGCGGGAATCACCAACAGACTTATCGGCAGAAGCGCGGAATTCTTATGAGCCGGCTGACGGCACGGCCCCCGCCTCACGGCCCTCCTGCCCTGCCTTTTCCCGCAGGTTGTGGTATTCTTCGGTCCGATGAGCACTCCAAGCGATTTTTCACGACGTTCATTTCTTTCACTTGTGGCGGCGGGGCCGCTGGCTGCCGCAGCCGCAGGCGCCAAAAAAATCCCGATCGGGCTCGAGCTGTACTCGGTGCGCGGTGAGATGAAAAAAGATGAGGTCAGCACCGTGCGCGCCGTGGCCAAGGTGGGGTACGAGTGCGTTGAGTTCTATTCTCCGTACTACGACTGGACGACCGAGCAGGCCAAGCAGATGCGGAAAGAGCTCGACGATCTCGGCGTAAAGTGCTACTCGACGCACAACAGCCCGCAGGCGCTGCAGCCGGAGGGCATCGGGAAAGCGATCGAACTGAACCAGATCATCGGCAGCAAGTACATCGTCATGGCGTCGCCGGGCAGGGTGCGGACAGTCGACGACTGGAAGCGCCTGGCAGACGTGCTGAACCAGGCGTCGGAGACAGCGAAGAAGGGCGGTTTGCGCGTGGGCTATCACAACCACGGCGCCGAGTGGAGGCCCATCGAGGGGCAGAAGCCGATGGAAATACTGGCGGCGAACACGGACAAGGACGTGATGCTGCAACTCGACGTCGGTACCTGCGTTGAAACGGGCAACGATCCGGTGGCGTGGATCGAGCGCAATCCCGGCCGCATCAAGTGCGTCCACCTGAAGGAATGGTCGCCGGAGAAGGGCTACAGGGTGCTGTTCGCCGAGGGAGCGTCGCCGTGGAAGAAGATTTTTGCGGCGGCGGAAAGCAAGGGCGGCGTCGAATTCTATCTGATCGAGCAGGAGGGCAGCGACCTGTCTGAAATGGAGGCGGCGCAGCGCTGCCTGGAGTTGTACCGCAAGCTGCGGGCCTGATAGCAGCGCGGGCCTGCCAGCCTCGGAACGCGCGCAGCCGGCGCTACGCCCAGCCGTAGAGTTTCATCGCGGTCAGGCCGCGGATTTTAGCGCGGGCAACTTCGGGCGCGAAATCGAACATCAGATCGAACAAACGAAGCTGCCTCTCAAAGGCGGCCGGGTTGTTTCCCAGCCCGCCCCAGATCATCCTGTCGGGGCCGAACGCATCATAGGCCTGGCGCACGATCGGCCCGACATCCTGAAACGGGTATTTCTGCTTCGACGAGTATTCCACTCCCGAGTACTTCATATAGACATTCGGCAGCCGCGCCAGCCTGAGCACTTCCTCAAACTCGGCGGGTGTGCCCTGCCCGGCGCGCGCCAGGTGGTCCAGGATGACGCGGACAGCCGGGAAGCGCGCGGCCAGTTCTCCGATCTGCGGCGCGTAATAGGGGATGAAGTGCATCTGGATGGCCAGGCCCAGCTCCTGAGCCTTGCGCCAGGTGGTTTGCATCGCCGGGTGGCGCATGTCGCGGTCCTTGATAGGGCCGCTGGTCGTGGGCGGCTCGCCCGGCTTGCGCATCTGGTGAATCCGCAGGGCGACGATCCGCCCGGAATGCTTTTTCACCAGAGCCTCCATGCGGGCCGGGGTATCCGGAGCGATGGGATCGAACAGGCAGGTGCCCTTGAAGAACGCGTGGCGGGGCTCATGGGCGAAGCAGTATTCGAGATAGCGGTGATCGTCCTGGTACGGCTCCGGGTGAACGATCACGACGTGATCGATTCGCGAGGCCGCGAACTCCACGTAGCGTTCCAGGGGCTCGGCGGGCGGCTTATAGGGCGCATTCGGGTGGTAGGGGAATCGCTGCTGGTCCGCCGCGAACAGATGAATGTGCGTGTCCACGAGCGGGCGGTTTGGGGCGAACATCCATGCCGCCGCCGCGCCGCCCAAAAGCTCCCTGCGGGTCAGCTTCAAAGACATAGCAACCTACTTTCTGTGGTAATTCGGGTACACCGGCTTTTTGTAAGTGCGCGGCGGGTTCTTTTCCAGTTCCGCAAGCAGGATCTCGACCGCTTTCTCCAACTGCGGATCGCGGCCGGCTCGGACCGCCTGCGGATCTAGATCCACTTCGATGTCCGGCGCGACGCCGCGGTTCTCCACGTCCCACTCGCCTTCGGTGTTATAGAACGCCAGGTTCGGCGCGGTGACGCTGCCGCCGTCGATCAGCGCAGGGAATCCGAAAATTCCGACCAAACCGCCCCAGGTGCGCTTGCCGACCAGCTTGCCTATGCCGGCCTTGCGGAACATCCAGGGCATCAGGTCGCCGCCCGAGGCGGCGTACTCGTTGATGACCATTGCTTTCGGCCCGAAAATCGAGCCTACCGGTGTGGTGAATTCCTTGCCGTACCGCGTGGTGAAGAAGTTCATCAACGGGCGGCGCATGTAGTCGATGATGTAATCGGCCGCGCTGCCGCCGCCGTTGAACCGCTCGTCGATCACGACTCCCTGTTTGTCCACCTGCGCGAAGTAATAGCGGTTGAAGTTGCTGTAGCCGGCGAAGGAGGTGTTCGGCAGGTAGACGTAAGCCAGCCGGCCCTTGCTGAGCTGATCCACCTTGCGGCGGTTATCTTCCACCCACGCCAGGTTGCGCAGGGCGAACTCGTTTTCCACCGGCACCACCGTTACTTCGCGCGCGTTAGCGCCTCCCGGGTCGGGACCGACTTTCAGCAGCACGGACTTTCCCGCGGTCTGCTCGAAAAAGCTGTAAAGGTTATCCGTGGCGCGCACCTCGCGCCCGTTCACCGCCAGCAGGTACTCACCCGCGACGACGTTCACGCCAGGCTGCGTCAGGGGAGCGCGGAGCTCCGGATTCCAGTTCTCTCCGTTGTAGACGCGGGCGAAGCGGTATCTTCCGTTCTCGATGCGGTAATCCGCGCCGAGCAGGCCGCCGCGCACCCGCCGGATCTCCGGCATCGCTCCGCCGCGAACGTAGAGGTGGCCGACCGACAACTCGCCGAGCATCTCACTGAACAGGTAATTCAGCTCCGCGCGCGTTCCGACATCCTTGAGGTACGGCTCGTATTTCGCGGCGGTGGCTTTGAGGTCGACTCCGTGCAGGCCGGGGTCATAGAAGAAGTCGCGCTGGAGGCGCCAGACTTCACGGTACATCTGCCGCCACTCCTCGCGCGGGTCGACGCGCGCTTCCATGCCGTCGAGCTTCAGCGCGCCCTCGCCCGGCTTGGGCGGCGCGCCGGTTCCCGCGATCACCCACTGCTCTCCTTTGCGGAAAAGCATCTTCTCGCCGTTGGCTGAGAGAACGAAGGCGCGGATGCCATCGACCATCTTCTCCGTCTTGCGCGTTTTCATGTCGTACTTCTGCAGGGTGTCGCCTTCGTACTGGCCTGGCGGCGCCACGAGCGGCCCTTCGCGCAGGAAGATCACGCCCGCCTTGCCCGCCGCCAGGCCCGTATAGTTGCGCGCCGGAACGGGCAGGGCGAGAATGCGCTGGCTGATGCCGTCGAAATCGATGCGGACCGTGACCGGCGCCTTCTTCTCCTCCGGTTTGGCGGCGGCCTCTTTCTTCGGCCCCTCGCCCTTTTCCTCGTCGCTTTCGGGCGCGAGCGGCGAGGGCAAATCCTTGCGCAACACGACGACGTAGGCGTTGCGCGAGACCGGGCGGTTCATGCTGGACATATCGAGCCAGCCGCTGGTCGGCCCGGCGTCGGTGCTGGCGGTGAAGTACAGGTGTTCGCCGTTTTTGTCGAACGCGGCGAAGCGGGCGTCGCTCATGCCGTCGGTGATCTGCCGCGACTCGCCGGTTTCGATCGAGTAGGCGAAAACCGCGCGCATGTGGCTTTCGAGTTGCTTGGTGTAGGCGATCCAGCGGCTATCGGGCGACCACACGGGGTCGAGCCCTCCCTCGGGCGAGTGGTAGGTATCGGTGTCCACGCGTACCGGTGTGCGCTTCTCCAGGTCCAGGAACCAGATGTTGATCGCATGGTCCGTGTACAGGATTTTTTTGCTGTCGGGGGACCAGACGGGGCTGTAATAGAAGCCGGGGGCGAGGGCGATTTTGACGACGTCGCCGAGGCCGTTCTGCGCGCGCACGTGCAGCGCATACTCGCCGCTTTCATCCGAGAAATAGGCGATGCGCTTGCCGTCCGGCGACCAGGCGGGGTACCGCTCGGCCACGCCCGGGGTATTGGTGAGATTGCGCACGTCGCCCTTCTCGGCTGGGACGGTCAGAATTTCGCCCCGCGCTTCGAAGACGGCCCGGGCGCCCGTGGGCGAAAGCTCGTAGCTCTCGATCGAGCGCGCCAGCGTTTCGTATTTCGGGCGCACCGCGTCGAGGTCGGCTGCCAGACGGATATCGAGCATGCGTGCCTTGCCGCTCTTCAGGTCGTAGAGGCCGATCCTGCCGAACTGCTCGTAGACAATGGCGTCCGGACCGGCGGAGGCGGCCTTGAGGTCAAGCCCGGTGTTCGGCAGAGCCTGCTCCACCTTTCTGGTCTTCAGATCGTAGGCGAACAGTGTAACGGGACCGTTGCGGTCGGACAGGAAATAAATCTTGCCGCCGATCCACATCGGCGCGAAATCGTTGGAGTTTTCGCGCGGGATTTCCTCGATGCGTGAAACGGACAAATCGGCGATCCAGATCTTGGTGGTCCGGCCGCCGCGGTAGCGCTTCCAGGATTCAAAGGCGCGGGCCAGCGGCAGGTAAGCGATGCGCGCTCCGTCGGAAGAAAACGACCCTTCCTCGGCCATGGGCAGTGGGAGTTCGGCGGGCAGGCCGCTGCCATCCACCGGCATGGTGAACAGGCGGCTGAAGCGGGAGTAACTGGCGCGCTGGGAGCGGAACAGGATGTGTTTGCCGTCGGGCGTCCAGCCCAGCACGGTATCCGCGCCGGGATGCCAGGTGAGCCGCCGCGGCACGCCCCCGGAGGCGGCCACGACGTAGACGTCCTGGTTGCCGTCGTACTCGCCGGTGAAGGCGACCAGCGTGCCGTCCGGGGAGAATGCCGGATCGGTTTCGGTTCCCGGACCGCTGGTGAGCTGGCGCGCCTGGCCGCCCTCCCGGCTCACGATCCACAGGTTTCCCGCGCTGGAAAACACGATTTCGGTGCGGCTCAGAGTGGGCTTCGTCAGCAACTGCGCCTGCAAGGAGCAGGCGGCAACGAGCAGGCACGCGGCCTGGAACAGGAATTTCATCGGAACGCCTCCTAATCTGGAAACGTTCCGAGTATATCGTTCCTGAGCTGGCTCTGGAAGGGCGCCGGCAAACGGCCTAGTGCCGGAAGTGGCGCACTCCGGTGAAGACCATGGCCAGGCCGAGCCGGTCGGCTGCGGCGATCACTTCGTTGTCGCGGATGGAGCCTCCCGGCTGGATCACGGCCGTAACACCGTGTTTCGCGGCTTCTTCAACGCCGTCCGGGAACGGGAAGAAGGCGTCCGAAGCCAGCACAGTGCCGCTGAGCGGCAGCACCGCTTTCATCGCGCCGATTTTCACGGAATCTACGCGGCTCATCTGTCCGGCGCCGACCGACACCGACTGGCCCTCCCTGGCATACACGATGGCGTTGGACTTGACGTGCTTGCAGACCTTCCAGCCGAACAGCAGCGCGCGGAGTTCCTCCGCCGTGGGGGCGCGCCGGGTCTTTACTTCAAGCTTAGCAGGGTCGAGCTTGTGGATGTCGGGCGTCTGAGCCAGAAATCCGCCGCTGATCGACTTCACCACGAGGCCGGCGGCGCCGTCATTGGCAACCTTGAGCAGCCGCAGGTTCTTCTTCGCGGTGAGGATGGCGAGGGCCTCCTGGGTGTAATCGGGCGCGGCGATCGCCTCGACGAATGTCTTGGCGATTTCGCGCGCGGTTTCCTCATCGAGCGGCCGGTTGAACGCCAGCACGCCGCCGAAGGCGGAAACCGGGTCGGCCTCGAAGGCTTTGCGGTAACTCTCGGCCAGGGTCGCCTGCTCGGCGCAGCCGCACGGATTGGTGTGCTTGATGATGGCGGCGGCGGGGTTTTCGAACTCCTGAATGAGCTGCCAGGCGGCGTCGAGATCGACCAGGTTGTTATAGGAAAGCTCCTTACCGTGCAGTTGCTCGGCGCCGGCAATGCCGGAGCGCCCGGAGGCGTAAAGCGCGGCAAGCTGGTGGGGGTTCTCCCCGTAGCGCAAATCGAGCGCGCGATCCGCACGGATGTCGAGCGCGGGCGGGAGCACCGGCTTGGTCTCGACGTACTTGTCCTCCTCTACGGTGATGCGGCTGAGTCGGGCGCTGATGGCGCGGTCGTAATCGGCGGTGAGCCGGAACGCCTTTTTCGCCAGGCGCCAGCGCGTTGCGAGCGATACCGAGCCGCCGCACTCCTCGAGTTCCCGAGCGACGGCGTCGTAATCCTCCGGCGCGACCACGACGGCGACGTCCTGGTAATTCTTGGCCGCCGCTCGGATCAGGGTAGGCCCGCCGATGTCGATGTTCTCGATCAGTTCCGGAACCGTAGCGCCCTCCCGCACCGCGACTTTCTCGAAGGCGTACAGATTGACGACCACCATGTCGATGGTGGAGATGCCGTGCTCGGCGAGCGCCCGGACGTGCTCCGGGTTGCTGCGGATCGCGAGCACGCCCGCGGCGATCCTGGGGTGGATGGTCTTCACCCGCCCGTCGAGCATTTCGGGGAATCCGGTCACGTCGGAGATATCCCTCACGGTCAGCCCGGCCTCCTTGAGCGCGCGCGCCGTGCCGCCGGTGGATATGATCTCACAGCCCAAGGCGGCGAGCCGGCGGGCAAAACCGGCGATGCCCGATTTATCCGTAACACTGATCAAAACTCGCTGAATTTTGGACATGGAACATTTATTGTAGCCCGCTTGCAGTCCGGCACGGCTATGATGGAAAGTGTCCTACCAAGTAACTCTGCTTCCTGGGGATGGGATCGGGCCCGAGGTCGCGCAAGCTACCAGGCGCGCCGTGGATGCCACCGGAGTAAAAATCGACTGGGATTGCCTGCAACTGGACTCGAAGACGCTGGAGGCCCACGGCGACGAGATTCCGGACTACGTAATTGAATCGCTCGAGCGCACGCGCGTCGGTTTAAAAGGCCCCGTCACCACGCCGATCGCCGGCGGCCACCAGAGCGTGAACGTGATGTTGCGCAAGCGGCTGGAACTGTTCGCGAATTTTCGCCCCGTCCGCAGCTTCCCCGGCATCAAGTCGCGCTACAGCGACGTGCACATCGATATCGTGATGTTCCGGGAGAACACCGAAGACCTCTATGCCGGGCTGGAAAACGAAGTGATCCGGGACGTGGTCACCAGCCTCAAGGTGATCACCCGGGCGGCGTCTCTGCGCATCGCGCGCTACGCCTTCGAGTACGCCCGGCAGCACAAGCGCCGGAAGATACACGCGATCCACAAGGCCAACATCATGAAGCTCGGCGACGGTCTGTTTCTGCGCTGCTGCCGCGAAACGGCGCGGGACTACCCCGAGATCGAATACAAGGAGATGATCGTCGACAACGCGGCCATGCAGCTTGTCATGCGGCCGGAAATCTTTGACGTGCTGCTCATGCCGAACCTGTATGGCGACATCATCTCGGACCTGGTAGCCGGGCTTGTGGGCGGGCTGGGGATCGTGCCCGGAGCCAACATCGGCGAGCGGCACGCGGTGTTTGAAGCCGTCCACGGGAGCGCGCCGGATATTGCTGGAAAGGGCGTGGCGAATCCGACCGCACTCATGCAGTCGGCCGCGCTGATGCTGTCTCATCTGGGCGAAACGGAGGCGGCGCAGCGGCTTCAATCGGCCATCGAGTGGGTGTATGCGGAAGGAAAGTACCTGACGCCGGACGTCGGAGGCGCGTCGGGAACGGCCGAGTTTACCGACGCCGTGATCCGCCAGATACAAAAAGGAACGTAGACCGCCGGCGCGGCCTACGTTCCCATGAATGTGTCTCTTCTTTACAGCCCTTTTGCGGCCAAGAACTTCACCAGGTCGACGACGCGGCAGGAATAGCCCCACTCGTTGTCGTACCAGGAAACCACCTTGACCAGGTTCCCGTCGAGCACCTTGGTGAGGCTGGCATCGACGATCGAGCTGTTGGAATTGCGCATCATGTCGCTCGAAACCACCGGGTCTTCCGTGTAGGCGAGAATGCCCTTGAGCGGTCCCTCGGCCGCCTTCTTCAGAGCGGCGTTCACTTCCTCCACCGTGACCTTCTTGTCGGTCTCGCACACGAGGTCGACGAGGGAAACGTTCGGCGTCGGAACGCGGACGGCATAGCCGTCAAGCTTGCCCTTGAGTTCCGGCATCACAAGGCCGATCGCCTTGGCAGCGCCCGTCGAGGTCGGAATCATGTTGATGGCGGCCGCGCGCGCCCTTCGCAGGTCCTTGTGTGGGAAATCGAGCACGTTCTGATCGTTGGTGTAGCTGTGGATCGTGGTCATCGATCCCTTGTTGACCTTGAAGTTCTCGTGCAGCACCTTCACGAACGGCGCCAAACAGTTCGTGGTGCAGGAGGCGTTCGAGATCACGTTGTGCTTCTTGGGATCGTACTTGTCTTCGTTGACGCCGAGCACCACCGTGATGTCCTCGTTCTTGGCCGGGGCCGAAATGATGACCTTCTTCACCGAGCCGCGCAGGTGCTTGGACGCCTGGGTCGCATCCGTGAACTTGCCCGTGGACTCGATCACGACTTGGGTGCCGAGCGCGCTCCAATCCAGCTCGGCCGGATCCTTGATGGCGAACACCTTCAGCTTCTTGCCGTCGATCGAAATGCAGTCGCCTTCGGCCTTGACTTCCGCATCCAGCGGCCCGAGGACCGAGTCGTACTTCAGCAGATGAGCCAGTGTCTTCGTATCGGTAAGATCGTTGACCGCAACGAATTCAATCTCGGGATCCTTATACCCCGCACGTACCACGTTGCGCCCGATGCGGCCGAATCCATTAATGCCTACTTTAACCGCCATAGTTTTTAGGTTCTCCTGAGGGTCTAGTGGATAACATTCAATGATAACAAACCGGCAGGGATCGCTCCGGTTCTGAAGAGCGGTGGCGAGATTCGGACCGGGCGAAATCCGGCCGAAAGTGCCCTCCAGCGCGCTCTTTGGCGGGCGCGGATGTTATATTGGAAATTCCCTCATGCAACTTGAGAAAGTCTATGAACCCCAACGGTTTGAACCGCATTGGGCGCAGTGGTGGATCGATACGGGCATTTTCCGGGCCTACGCGAACGCTCCCGGGCGCCCGTTCTCGCTGGTGATCCCGCCGCCGAACGTCACCGGCTCGCTCCACATCGGGCACATGCTCGAACATACCGAGATCGACGTCACCGTGCGCTGGCACCGGATGCGCGGCGACAACACCCTCTGGCTGCCCGGCACCGATCACGCCGGCATCGCCACGCAGATGCTGGTGGAGCGCCAGTTGGCCAGTGAGGGGATCGACCGCCGCCAGCTCGGTCGCGAGGAATTCGAGCGCCGCGTATGGGCCTGGAAGGAAAAGTACGGCGACACGATCAAGCGCCAGATGATCCGCACCGGCGCAAGCTGCGACTGGTCGCGCGAGCGGTTCACACTTGATCCGGGGCTCTCCCGCGCCGTCCGCGAAGTCTTTGTCCGCCTGTATGAGAAGGGGCTGATTTACCGCGGCGAGTACATGGTGAACTGGTGCCCGCGGTGCCACACGGCGCTCTCGGACCTGGAAGTCACGCACGATCCGGCGCCCGGCAACCTGTGGCACATACGCTATCCCGTGAAGGGCGAGCAGCGCTTTCTCGTGGTGGCGACCACGCGGCCGGAAACCATGCTCGGCGACACCGCCGTTGCCGTCAACCCGAAGGACGAGCGGTACCGCGACCTGCACGGAAAATCGGTCATTCTGCCGCTCATGAACCGCGAGATCCCGATCATTGCGGACGAAGTGGCGGACCCGCAGTTCGGCACCGGAGTGGTGAAAGTCACTCCCGCGCACGACTTGAATGACTTTGAGGCGGGGCGCCGCCACAATCTGCCGAAGATCCAGGTGATCGACGACACGGCGCACATGACCGCGGCCGCCGGGCCCTACGCCGGGCTGGACCGTTACGAAGCGCGTACGCGCGTGGTGGCGGCCCTCGAGGAACAGAAGCTGATCGAGAAGATCGAACCGTACGAAGTCAGCCTGGGAAGGTGCCAGCGCTGCAAGACCCCGGTGGAGCCGCTGATTTCAACGCAGTGGTTCGTGAAGACGAAGCCGCTGGCCGAACCGGCCATCCGCGCGGTGGAGGAAGGACGTATCCGGTTCACGCCGGAGAACTGGACCAAGACTTACTACGAGTGGATGTACAACATCCGCGACTGGTGCATTTCGCGCCAGCTCTGGTGGGGGCACCGGATCCCCGCCTGGCACTGCAAGGACTGCAAGAAAATCGTGGTTGCACGCGAAACGCCGGAGCAGTGCCCGTGCGGGTCCAGGAACCTGGAACAGGATCCCGACGTTCTCGATACGTGGTTCAGCTCCGGCCTTTGGCCGTTTTCGACGCTGGGCTGGCCGGAGAACACAGAAGACCTCAGGACTTACTATCCGACCTCTCTACTCATCACGGGTTTCGACATCCTGTTCTTCTGGGTCGCCCGGATGATTATGCTGGGCCTGGAGTGCACGGGCGACGTGCCGTTCCGCGAGGTTTACATACACGCCCTGGTGCGCGACGCCGAGCGCCAGAAAATGTCCAAGACCCGCGGGAACGTGATCGACCCGCTCGAGGTCACCGAAAAGTACGGCACCGATGCGGTGCGTATGGCCATGCTGCTGGGCGCCGCGCCGGGCACTGACATCGTGCTGAGCGAGGAGCGCATGCTGAGCGCCCGCGCGTTCGCCAACAAGATCTGGAACGCCGCGCGGTTCATCTTCTTGAACATGGAGCGCTCGGGCGTCGATCCGTGGGTGCCGGAGGAGTGCGTCTCCTACCGTCCGGTTGCCGTCGGGGCCGGCGCGGAGGGCGTGCCGTTGGAAGACCGCTGGATCTTCAGCAGGTTGAACAGCACCGCGGAGATGGTGAACCGCGCCCTCGACCGCTACCGCTACCACGAAGCCGCCCAGTTGCTCTGGCAATTCTTCTGGCACGAGTTCTGCGACTGGTATCTGGAAATCAAGAAGCTGCGCTTCAAGGAAAATTCGGGGCTGGACGCCCACTGGCGCAACCTGCTGACGATCTTCGAAGTCTCGCTGCGGCTGTTGCATCCGGTGATGCCGTTCCTCACCGAGGAGCTCTGGCAGCGGCTCGCAAAGGGATCGCCGGAGCGCCCGATTTCCATCGCGCTCGGGCAGTATCCGCAGTATGACGTCCACATCACTGACCATCCGGCCGAACGGGACATGCAGATCGTGCAGGATATCGTAACCGCCGCGCGCAACCTCCGGGCTGACCTGGGCCTGAATCCGAAGGAGCAGATCGAAGCCGTGCTGTACTCGCACACAGCGGCCGCCGGGGTGGCGCGCCAGCAAGTCGAGGCGATTCAGAAGCTGGCAAACATGAAGCTGGAAATCCGCGGGGAAGCCGCTCCGGAAGGGGCAAAGGGGGTGAAGCGCTCCACCACGGAGTTCGACCTCGTGCTGCGGGTGTCGAGCGCGCAGGTCGAGGTGCAACGCAAGCGGTTGGGAAAGGAAATCGAACAGCTCGAAAAGCTGATCGCCAACTCCGAGCGGCAGTTGGCGAATGAGGAATTTCTGGCGCGCGCGCCGGAGCAGGTAGTGAGTTCGATCCGCCGGAAGCTCTCCGAGTACAAGAGCCAGCTTGAAAAAAGCCGTGGGGCGTACGAAGCCCTATGAACGACGTTGTCCGCGAAACCGTCGAGCGCGCGCTGGCCGAAGACATCGGATCGGGGGATCTGACTTCGCAAGCCTGCGTGCCTGCGGATAAGAAAGCTACCGGCCGCTTCGTGGCGCGCGAGCCGCTGGTGGCCGCCGGGATGGAAGTGCTGCCGATCATCTACGAGATCCGCGGCGGCGTGGATAGCCTGGAAATCTTCAAGCAGAGCGGCGACCGCGTCCTCGCCGGAGAGTCGCTGGCGTGCGTGCGCGGCCCGGCGCGTACGCTGCTGGAATGCGAACGCGTGGCGCTGAACTTTCTTCAGTTGCTGAGCGGTGTCGCGACCACCGCGCGCCGCTATGCCGACGCGGTGGCCGGCACGAAGTGCCGCGTGCTCGATACCCGCAAGACCACTCCCGGCCTGCGCCTGCTGGAGAAGATGGCCGCAGCCGCCGGAGGCGTGATGAATCACCGGATGGGCCTCTATGACGCCATCCTGATCAAGAACAACCATATCGCGGCCGCGGGCGGGGTGCGGGCCGCGCTGGAGCGCACGCGAAACGCCGGCGTCCCGGTGCAGATCGAGGTGCGCACGCGCGAGGAGTTGGACGAAGCGCTGGCCGCCGGGGCCACTCACCTGCTGCTCGACAATCTCACGCCGGAGGAAGCGGCCGAGTGGGTGCGTTACGTCGCGGGCCGCGCGACAGTGGAGCTTTCCGGAGGCATCACGCTGGAAACCGTGCGCGCCTACGCGGAATCCGGCGCCGATTTCGTCTCCTGCGGCGCCATTACTCACTCCACGGCGGCTGTCGACATCAACTTCCGGCTGGAGCTATGATCGACCTCGCCAGCGTTCGCGCGCGGTTTCCCGGGCGCCGGATCGTCTGGTTCGATTCCTGCGCGACCACGATGGCCGAAGCGGAGAAACTGGCCCGCGAAGGCTGTCCCACGGGTTCGGCCGCCGGGGCCGAGGAGCAGACCGCCGGAAGGGGGCGCTATGGCCGTAGCTGGATCGCTGAGCGCGGCGCGAACCTTTGTGTCTCCATTGTGCTGCGGCTCGGCATGCCGGACGAGAACGTCCCCGTGCTGTCGCTCGCGCTCGGACTGGCCGCGGCGCAGGCGATCACCCAAACCGCCGGTTTAACCTGCGACCTGCGCTGGCCCAACGACGTGCTGATCGCCGAAGCAAAGTGCGGCGGCATCCTGGTGGAGGCAGCGGGAGGAACCTACATAGCCGGCATCGGGATCAACGTGAACCAGACGGAATTTCCGGAAGAGCTTGCCGGCACGGCGACCTCGCTGCGGGCGGTCTCGGGGCAAACGCACTCCCGCGAACAGTTGCTGATCCACCTGCTCGAATCCGTGGACAGCTTTACGAAGATGCTGGTGGAGGGCGGAAGGGAGCCGGTGCTTGAGGCGTTCTCGCGCGCATCGAGCTACGTGAAAGGCAAGCGCGTGCTGGTGGAACACGGCGCGGCGCCGGTCGCGGGCATCACCGACGGGCTCGACCCCCGGGGCTTCCTCTACGTGCGCCGCCCGAATGGAGAAAGAACTCTGGTCCTTGCCGGCGGAATACGGCCGGCATGAAGGCACGCTATGCTTCTGGCACTCGACGTAGGCAACACGAACGTAACCATCGGGGTTTTTAAGAACGGCGGGCTCATCGCGCACTGGCGGCTGCGAACGAACCATGAACAGACTGCCGATGAATGGGGCGTCCTGCTGAGGAACCTGTTCGCGCTGTCCTCGCTCGATTTCGCCAGCATCGACGGCATCATCATCGCCAGCGTGGTCCCGCCGCTTGATTCCTCGCTTGCGGCAATGGCGACGCGCTATTTCCACACCGAACCGATGTTCGTCGAACCCGAGACCGACACCGGCCTGCGGATCTGCTATGAGAACCCGCGGGAAGTCGGCGCCGACCGCGTGGTGAACAGCGTGGCCGCGTTCAGAAAGTACGGCGGGCCGTGCGTCGTTGTGGACCTGGGCACCGCGATCACCTTCGACTGTGTTTCGGCCGGCGCCGAGTACCTGGGAGGGCTGATCTGCCCGGGCATCACGATCGGGGTGGAAGGCCTGTTCGCCAAAACGGCGCGGCTTCCCATGGTGGACGTGCGCGAGCCGGCGAAACTCATCGGGACGAACACGGTGGGCAGCATCCAGTCGGGCCTCTACTACGGATCGATCGCGATGATCGATGGAATTCTGGAGCGGCTGATCGGTGTGCTGGGGCCGGAAACGCGCCTCGTTGCCACCGGCGGGCAGGCGAGCCTGATCGTGCGCGGCTCCCGCTACCTGAAGCAGGCGGACGAAGATCTCACCCTGGAAGGGCTCGCCATGATCTGGGAGCGAAACCGGCGGCGATGACAGAGGAACCCTGGTCCGGCAATTACTTCACTTACTTCACGGAAATCGAGGAGCACTTTCAGAAAGCGCGCGGCACCGGCCTGTTTCTGCTCTCGCCGCTGGATTGGGCGCTGATTGAGAGCTGGAAGAACGCCGGCGTGCCGCTCGAGGCGGTGCTGCGGGGCATCGACGCCGCTTTCGAGAAATGGCGCGCGAGAAAATCCAAAGTGCAGATGATCAATTCGCTCGCGTACTGCGCTCAGGCAGTGCTCGAGCAGGCGCAGTTGATGGCCGGGAACGCTCCTCCGGCCCCGGCCAGGGAGCCGGCGCCGCCTTTCTCGCTGGACGAGCTTCGCGCTTACCTGGAGGCCAATGCCGGGCAGCTCCGCAAGCCGGGATTCGAGGAGATCGCCGCCGCTCTCGACCGTCTGGCCGCCGAAGCCGAATCGCACTACCGCAACCTGGAGGACCTGGAGCGCCGCCTCACCGCGCTCGAGGAAAAGATGATCGCTATCGCACGGGCGGCGCAGTCCGAAGAAGACGTGCTGGCCGCCCGCCGGGAGTTCGACCTCCGGCTCCGCCCCTATCGCGGCAAAATGTCGGCCGGGCAAATTGCAATTCTCGAAAAGCAGTTTTTGGATCGCCGCCTGCTGGAATCCGCCGGTCTGCCCCGGTTAAGTCTGTTTTATTTCCGCCAATAATCGCGATAATTCGGGTCGTATTCGCTAAACTGAGTAAAGGAGTACCCTCGGAGTGGTGCAACACCGAAGGCTCGTCAGACTGGAAGACGACCCCCTCTGGTATAAGGACGCCGTCATCTATGAAGTCCATGTCCGCGCCTTTTTCGACGACAACGGCGACGGTGTAGGCGATTTTGCAGGGCTGGAGGCGAAACTCGAATATTTACAGGATCTCGGGGTGACTGCGATCTGGCTGCTGCCTTTTTACCCTTCGCCCTGGAAAGACGACGGCTACGACATTTCAGACTACATGGACGTTCACCCGGCTTACGGAACGCTGCGCGATTTCCAGTCGTTCCTGAGGGAGGCGCACCGCCGGGGACTGCGCGTCATCACCGAGCTGGTCATGAACCACACGTCGGATCAGCACGCGTGGTTTCAGCGGGCTCGCCAGGCGCCGCCGGGCAGCCGCGCCCGCGATTTTTACGTCTGGAGCGACACCCCGGATAGGTACAAAGACGCCAGGATCATTTTTAAGGACACCGAAGCGTCCAACTGGACCTGGGACCCGGTGGCCAAGGCCTACTACTGGCACCGGTTCTTCTCGCACCAGCCCGATCTCAATTTCGACAACCCGCGCGTGCGCCGCGCCATGCTCGATGTGGTGGACTTCTGGCTCGGGATGGGGGTCGACGGGCTCCGGCTGGACGCCGTGCCGTATTTGTTCGAACGCGAGGGCACGACGTGTGAGAACCTTCCGGAAACTCACGCATTCCTGAGGGAGCTGCGGTACCACGTCGACTCGCGCTTCAAGAACCGCATGCTGCTGGCGGAAGCGAACCAGTGGCCGGAAGACGCCATCGCGTATTTCGGCAACGGGGACGAGTCGCACATGAACTTTCATTTCCCGCTCATGCCGCGGCTTTTCATGGCCATGCGCATGGAGGACCGCTTCCCGGTCATCGACATTCTCCAGCAAACGCCACAGATTCCGGAAAACTGCCAGTGGGCTTTGTTCCTGCGCAACCACGACGAACTTACGCTGGAGATGGTGACCGATGAAGAGCGGGACTACATGTACCGGGTGTACGCCGACGATCCGCAGATGAGGCTCAACCTGGGAATCCGCCGCCGCCTGACCCCGCTGCTTCAAAACGACCGCCGCCGCGTCGAGCTGATGAACGGCCTGCTGTTTTCGCTGCCCGGCACGCCGGTCATCTATTACGGCGACGAGATCGGGATGGGCGACAACTTCTATCTCGGCGACCGCAACGGAGTCCGCACGCCGATGCAGTGGAGCGGCGACCGCAACGCGGGATTTTCAAGAGCGAACCCGCAGCGGCTGTACCTGCCCGTCATCATCGACCCCGAGTACCACTACGAGGCGGTGAACGTCGAAACGCAAATCCATAACCCCCATTCCCAGCTCTGGTGGATGAAGCGGCTGATCGCGCTGCGCCGCGAGTACAAAGCGTTCGGGCGGGGCTCGATCGAGTTTCTGCATCCGGAGAACCGCAAGGTGCTGGCGTTTTTGCGGCGATACCAGGACAGCACGCTTCTGGTGGTGGCGAATCTCTCGCGCTTCGCCCAGGCTTCCGAACTCGACCTCTCGGACTTCAAGGGCATGACCCCGGTGGAATTGTTCGGACGCTCGGAATTCCCGGCCATCGGCGAGCTGCCCTACTTCGTCACGCTCGGGCCGCACCAGTTTTATTGGTTTTCGCTCGAACCCCAGCGCGTGTCCGTCGAGTACGTCAGCGACAAGCCCATCGAGACGCGCATCCCGACGGTGGATGTGGAGGACTGGGCGGAGGTGTTCGCCGGCAAGACGCGGCTCGCGCTCAACAGGCTGTTGCCTGCGTTCCTGAAAACGCGGCGCTGGTTCACCGGCAAAGGCCGCCGCGTGAGGCTGGCCCAGGTTGTGGACGTCATCCCGGTTTCCAAACTCGATTCCGCTTTGCTGTTCGTCAACGTGGACTACTCCGAAGGAGATCCCGAAACCTACCTGCTGCCGCTGAAGCTGGCCCAGGGGGAACGCGCACGGCAAATCCTCAATGAAATGCCGGAGACGGTTGTTGTCCGTCTGCGCGGGCCGGAGCAGGCCGAGGGTATTCTTTATGGCGCCCTTTCCGACGGGGAGTTCGCGCAGGAAATGCTCGATGCGATTTCCCGCCGCCGGAAGTTTCGCGGAGAAAGCGGCGAGCTGTTCGCCGTCCCGAGCGGCATGTTGCGGAAACTGACGGCCGAAAGCGATAGCAGCCTGGAGCCCAGCGTCCGGCGAACCGACCACAGCAATACCCTGGTCAGTTACAACGAAAAATTCATTCTGAAGGTGTACCGGAAGCTCGAGCCCGGCATCAATCCTGAACTGGAGTTGGGCTACTACCTTTCGGAAAGGGCGAAGTTCCCGCACGCCCCGCCGGTGGCCGGCGCCCTGGAGTACCGCCGGGACGGCCACACCATGACGGCCGGCATCCTGCACGGCTATGTTCCGAATCAGGGCAACGCCTGGGACTATACACTGGATTCCCTCGGCCTTTATTTTGAGCGCGCACTGGCCCGGCGCCCGCATGCGGAAAATGAGCCGCCCTACGAGCCGCCCTCGCTCAGCCTGCTCGAACGCGACGTGCCGCCGCTGGCTCAGGACCTGATCGGGGCGTACGTCGGATCGGCGCGTCTGCTTGGCCGCCGCGTGGCCGAACTGCATCTGGCGCTCTGCGAACATCCGGAAAACCCCAGCTTCGCTCCCGAGCCGTTCACGGACTTCTACCGCCAGTCGCTCTATCACGGCATGCTCAGGCTGACCTCGCAGTCGTTTGCCATGCTTCGCCAGAGGCTGAAACAGTTGCCGGAACCGGCGTTGTCCGATGCCCGCCAGGTGCTGCAATTGGAAACGGAAATTCACCAGCGCTTCCGGTCCATCCGCGACAGGAAGATCTCAACCGCCGCGCGCACCCGGGTGCACGGCAACCTGCACCTTCCCGAGGTGCTCTATACCGGCAAGGACTTCGTGTTCATCGATTTTGAGGGCGAGCGGGCACGGGCACTCAGCGAGCGGCGTATCAAGCGCTCCCCGCTGCGCGACGTGGCCAGCATGCTGCGCTCGTTTCACTACGCCTCCTACGCGGCGCTTTTCGGCGAAGTCCCCGGCGTCATCCCCCGCGCCGAGGACCGCAGCTCACTCGAACTCTGGGCCCGCTACTGGGGCCGCTGGGTCAGCCTGGCGTTTCTCAGCGAGTACCTCGCCACCGCCGGCGATGCCCCGTTTCTGCCGAAAACCAAGGAAGCCGTCGCCGGGCTGCTGTACCTTTACCTCATGGAAAAGGCGATCTACGAGGTGTACTTCGAACTCTGCAACCGCCCCGACTGGGTGCGCATTCCACTCCGCGGGATTCTGCAATTACTGGAAAGCAAGAGGCTGGCCGACAAAGCGCAGCACGCCGAAAGCGTTCAGTAAGCAACTCTGATACTGTAAATTCGAAACAATTGCGAACGGGAGGTTCTGAACGTGGCTTTGCGAATGCTCTATCTCGCGCTGGCCCTGAGTCTTGTGGCAAGCGGGCAGGATCGCCGTACCCTGACAGCCGGCGAGGTAATCGACAGAATCAAACAGCAGGTGGGGGTTGCCTGGCAAACCGCCACCGTGGACACCATCAAGGCGGGGAGCCCCGCAACGCCCGTCACCGGCATCGCGGTCACCATGATGCCGACATACGATGTGCTGCGGCGTGCGGCCGCATCCGGCAAGAACCTGATCATCGCGCACGAGCCCGCGTTCTACGGGCACCTGGATGAGACCGGCTACCTGGAAAAGGAGAACGATGCAGTTCTGGCCGCCAAGCAGGCGCTCATCAAAGAGCACAACCTGGTGCTTTTCAGGTTCCACGACCACTGGCACGCGCGGCGGCCGGACGGCGTCATGACGGGAATCGTGCGCGCGCTCGGGTGGCAGCGGTATCAGAACGCGGGCGCTCCCGGGCGGTTCACCCTTCCGCAAACCACTCTCGACAAACTGGCCGCAGAACTGAAGCAGAAGCTGGGAAGCCGCGTGGTGCGGGTGATCGGCGACGCTCGCATGGCCGTGACCAAAGTGGCGCTGAACCCGGGCGCCGCGGGGTTCACCGCGCACCGCAGGCTGCTCCAGCGCGATGACGTGGAAGTGCTGGTGATCGGCGAAGTGCCCGAGTGGGAAACCATCGAGTACGTGACCGATGCCGCGGCTCAGGGCAAGCGCAAGGCCCTGATCCTGCTCGGCCACATTCCGTCCGAACAAGCCGGAATGGAAGAATGCGCCTCGTGGCTGAAAACGTTCATCCACGAGGCGCCCGTGGAGTTCGTGCCTACTGTGGAGCCGTTTTGGACTCCTGAGTAAAAGCGTGCCTTTCCGGCCTACGCCAGCGGCGCGGCGCCGTTGCCGTTCCAGGTGATGGTCTTACCGTTGTTGCGGATCGACAGGCCCGCCATCAGGGTGGGAATCGTCGACCATGCGCCGGTCTCGATATCGCACACCGGCCGCTCGCGGCTCTTCAGGCAGGCCAGGAAATTCAGAATGTGCCTGCCGCTGTCGGAGTCGAAGGACGCCTGCCCGTTCGGCGGCTCATCGTGCAGATCCACCTTCTTGTCGGGAAACGCCGGTTTCCCGGTGCTGCGCCAGTTGCGGCTGACCGCCCGCACGGTGTAACCGTAGCGGTTGACGAACAGCACGCCGTCATCTCCCCATAGATAGGTGCCGAGAGGCTCCGAACGAGAGCTGTAATTGGCGACGAAGTCCCGATACTGCCAGGCAACGTCGGTTGTGTCCGGGAACCGCTCGTCCTGCGGCCGGTTATACCAGCCGTAGACCGCGGCCGCTGTGCGCGCAGGCTCGTTGACACCCAGGTACCAGTGAGCGATGTCGAGCAGATGCACGCCCCAGTCTGCCAGCGGCCCGCCGCCGTACTCCCAGTAGTTGCGCCAATTGCGCTGGCGCTGGCTGCTGTAGGGGCGGCGCGGCGCCGGTCCCTGGAACATGTCCCAGTCGAGGCCGGGAGGAGGAGCTGTCGACTCCTCGTCGGGGCGGGCGGCGCCTCCCGCCGTGCCCTGCCTTCCCCTGGGCGCGCTCCCGCCGGGGTTGATCAACACGACATGGCGCACTTTGCCGAGAATCCCGCTCTGAACCTCCTTGTAGGCCTCCATGAACGGCGCGCTGCTGCGTTGCATCAGGCCAACCTGCACCACGCGCTTGTGCTTCCGAACGGCCGCTATCGCCTTCAGGCACATGTCAATGTCATTGGAGACCGGTTTCTCCAGGTAGATGTCCTTGCCGGCCTCGCAGGCATCGATGACCATGGGGCAGTGCCAGTGATCGGGCGTCGCGATCACCACTACGTCTATATCCTTGCGGTCGAGCACCCGCCGGTAGTCGCCGTACGTGGCAACATTGCCGCCCACGAGAGCGGCGGCCTTTTCCAGGTTGGGCTTGTATACATCGCACAGCGCGGCAATGCGGAAGGCGGGGTTGAATTTGAACTGCGGTATCAAAGCTGCGTACGCGCGGGTTCCCGTGCCGATCACCCCGACCACGAACTGGTCGGAGGGCGCCGGAGCCGCAGGGACTCCCGCCGCGGCGAGCCCCAGGGTTGCCTTCTTCAGGAACGATCGCCGGTTTACCATTTGTGCATTCCTCCTTCAAAATGTTTTTCCAGGCTGCTTGGGAACATGCTACTGGCCGAGCCGGCGCATCCAGATGTTGCGGAACTGCACCGTCGTATCCGGCGCTCCCTCGGTGACCCCCGCCGCCGTCGCGATCTTCCGGCCGACGTACCTGCCGTGGTCCTGAAGCACAAGTGGGCCCTCGCTTGTTGTGCATTTGCGCGGCCGCACCGGTACATGATCCTGGATGAGCACGCCGTTGTGCAGCAGCGTGAGGCTGCCGGGGGTCTCCACGGTGCCGTCTGCGGCGCAGCGCGGGGCGTGGAAGATGATATCGAAGCTCTGCCATTCGCCGGGCCGGCGGCACGCATTCACCAACGGCGCTGACTGTCCATAGAGTGCGCCGCAGGAGCCGTTGGCGTAAGTCTCGTTCTGGTAGGAGTCGAGGATCTGGATCTCGTACCGGTTGTGGAGCAGCAGGCCGCTATTCGCCCTCCCCTGGCCTCTCATATGGGGCTCGTAGGGGAGATTGAACTCCAGGTGAATCTGCGCATCCCGGAACGTCTCCTTGCTTCGGGTATCGCCCGCGCCGGTCCGGCAGCTCATCACGCCGCCGGCGACTGTGCACTTCGAGGGCTGCCCGTCCATCGTGGTCCAGGCGGAATTGTCGCGGCCGTCAAACAGGACAACCGCATCGGAGGGCGCTTTGCCAGGACCGCCCGGATCGACCACCGGCGGCTGCGGCCCCTCGGACCTCTGAGCGCACGCGATCCCGGCGGCAAGAATGAGGATTCCAAATTTCAGAACTGCCATGTCAGTAGAACTATACAGAAACGCCCCGTTCGCTGTCAATGGATATCTTACTCGACTGTGTGCGAGCACTTGAGTGCAGGCATTTGAGGGACCGCCGGTCCGGCGGGGCCGACCGTTGAATTGCTCTACTGCAATAGCAGACCCTCGACCTCCCCGGCATGGCCGCAATACTTCCTTCCGCTGTCCGCAAGCGGCGAAATACGAATCTGTGTACAATGCGTCGAAACAGGATCTGAATATTTTGTGTTGAAGGAACCCTCATGAGAACAACAATTTCTTCCGCCGCCGCTCTCGGATTATTGCTGCTCACACCGCCGTGGCACGCGTGTGCGCAATCTTCCGCCATCCCCGATACTTACTCGTTCGTAGCCACCAGCGAGATGATGGGCAAAATGACCATCAAGGTCAATCGCAACAACTCCAAGGAACTCGTGGAGTCAATCGGGGACACCATCCAGCTCCGCCAGCTTTACGATTTCCAGGCGCACAGGGTCTACACACTGGACCTGGCGGTCAATCGCTGCACGACGCAGGAATACACATCACCTTACGCCCCGTCCACGCAGGATCCGATCGGAAGTTCGGCGGAGATGGCCGCTAAGATGGGTTCCTTGCCTGTGGCCGGCAAAGAAAACGTGAATGGTATCCCAACGAAAGTAGTGGAGGCGGAACTGGCGGAAGGGCGAGGCAAGTACAAATACTGGCTGGAGGAAAAGGCCAATTTCCCGGTGAAAATGTCGCTCACGCTGACCGGCCAACCCGAGAGGCTCTTGTTTGAAATGCGGCAGCTCAGCCTGGCGCCCTCCCCGGCGTCTATGTTTGTCCGGCCGCCGGGCTGTGGCGATACCGTCAGCGGAGTCACGTCAGCGAGCGGAGGGCGCGCCACTGCGAAGGTGGAAGCGAAGGCGGCTGGAACGCAGGTGCTAGGCAGGGCCGGCTCCACGACTGAAGCGCCGCCGACCTCTGCCGCGGGTCCGGCCCAAGTCACGGCCGTGCGGCTGCGCGTTGAACCTGCAAGCTATTCGGGGCCGTGTCCGAGCCGCGTTAAGCTCGTGGGCGAGATTACTACGAACGGCGCTGGAACGGTGTGGTATGAGTTCCTCGCCGGAGCGGTGAGAAAGAGCGGTCCGGCGGCGGGGAAAATCACTTTCAGCAAAGCCGGCACGCAAACAGTCACGCTCGATGCCGAGTACATCCGGACGCCGGCCGTTCCCAATTGTTCGCTGCTTGCGGCAATGGCAGGCCCGGACGGCAAAAAAGGGGTCCAAAACGTGAGTTCCGGGCCGGTGCAATTCAACGCCACCTGCACCAGCGTGGCTCGCTAAATCCTTTGTAGCTGCTCCATCGCGTCGAGGATGCTCTGGCTGTCCGGGTTCCGGGCGGCGCGGAGGCGCTGGAAGGTTTCATACATCAGGCTGATTTTTTTGCCGTAGGCGGCGGCGTTGCCCGGCCCGTTATACAGTTCGGCGAACCGGCGGAAATCCATTTGCCGCAGCGCCGGCACCATGCGCGGCCGGGCCTCGCTCTTTTGAAGGAAGTCGAAGAAGGCCTCGATCTGCCGCCTTTCGCTGCCCGAGAACGCGTCGAACATTTCTTGAACGGACGCAAACCCGGCGCCGGCGTAATTGGATCCCAGGATCTGCGGGCTTCCCATGCTGATGGACAACTTCGCTGCCGTGTCGTCCAGTGAGCGTGCGAATTCGAAAGCCCGCCACTCACCGGCCTGCCCGCAGTGAACCAGCTCGAATTCCCCCTCTGCCGATGCGCGCCACTTGTGGCCCGCCCAGGGGTTTTTCTCATCGAAACGGAAATGCGTGTTGAAGACTTCGCCGTGCGCCTTGCCCCAGTGGCGGAAAAAGTGATGGTTTTCGAAACGGATGAGCATCCGCCCGCCGGGACCGAAGCCGTCGCCGCCGGATTCAACGCAGAAGACGGCAACCGCGACTCCGGTCTCGATCTGCAACTCCCCGGCAAGCGAGCTCAGCAGGCCGCCCGCCTTGTTCCATACCCTGGCGGCGAGTCTTTCGGCGCTCGTGGGGTGCGCCCCCAGCCTCAGCAGCTCATCATCGGGCGGCGCCATCGCAAGGCCGGACAGGGGGGTAGTCGCTCTTTCCACGCCCTCATCCTAGATACGGGAATCGCGGCGGAATCAGGCCGAAATTTAGTAATTCGCTCATCCCGAACGAAAAAGAAAAACAAATTAGACGTGACTCGTTTTGCCCGCGCCGGCTCAACCCATGCGGCGGCGCCAGATGTCGATCAGCGCGAAAGTCACGGCCATCACCACGGGGCCGAGAATCACGCCGGACGCGCCGAAAACAATAATGCCGCCGACCACCGCAATGAACACCGCGGCGGTGTGAACGCGGATGCGCTCTCCCACAAAGACCGGAAACAGGATGTTGTCGATTGTTCCCACCACCAGGCTGCCCCATGCGGTGAGAACGATCGCCTTGATCCAAAATCCCGAAAGCGCCAGATAGATGGCTGCCGGAATCCACACCACGAACGCGCCTAAAACCGGTATGATCGCCAGCAAAGCCATCACCGTTCCCCAGAGAAGCGGCCCGGGCAGCTTGAGCCACCAGAACATCAGCCCGCCCAACGCCCCTTGCACCGCGGCGACCGCGAGCGTCCCGTAGATGGTGGCAAATATTGTTTCATTGACGCGCGAGAACACTTCATCGGCTTCCTGCCGGGACAGCGGGATCAGCCCCCGGAGGCGGTTCAGCAGCGGGCGCCGGTCCCGGTAGAAGTAAAAAAGCAGGAACAACGTGATGAGGAACTGCGCACCGGCCCAGAACGAACCGGCCACGACCGTGGCGACCTGCGGCGTCAAGCCGGCAACGGCCTGTTCGATCGCTCCCTGGATGTCCCACCGCGATTCGGCCCAGCGGAGGAACGACATTACCCTCGGATACGGCTCCAGCGCCTTGAGCCAGTCGCCGGATGTGATCGCCGTTTGGGCGGCGGCGAGCGCATTCCCAGCCTGCCGGACAAACTCCTGGAACAGGAACACGAAAGGAACAACGACCACCACAGCCACCGCGAAGACGGTCAATCCGGCGGCCAAATTCTTGTACCCGGTTTTTTCCCTCAACCAGTCATAGACCGGGTGAGTGGGGATCGCCAGCGCCACTGCCCAGGCCAAGGCCGGCAGAAACGGCGCTACGAGCAGGTAGCAGAGGTAGAGCGCCAGGCCGGTTGCAACGGCCAGTACGGCAACCAGCGCGGGTTCGCGGGGCACCCGGTTCGAATCCGGGGCGCCTGGTTCGCGCGTTGGCCCGCCCATTGGCTCACTTCGCCAGCCACAAATTCAAAGCAAAAGGCCATTCCTCGTCCACCCAGATCTCCTCCGGATGGAAGCCGGTCTTTGCCGCAAGCTCCGGCAGTTCGCGCACGGAAAACTTGTGGCACGCCTCGGTCCAGATCGTTTCGCCTGCCCGCAGCGTTACCGTGATGCGGGCCTCGCGGATCGACACTGTCTGGAGGCGGCGCGAGCGCAGGTGCATTTCAATTCTCCGCTCGGCTTCGCAGAACCGCGCCTCGTGCTCGAACTGGCGAAGATTGAAATCGCCCCCGAGTTCCCGGTTGATTCGCGCCAGCAGATTCAGGTTGAAAGCGGCCGTGACCCCCGCCGGATCGTCGTAGGCCGGCAGCAGGTACTCGGCCGGTTTCTGAAGATCGGTTCCGAGCAGCAGGGCATCGCCGTGCGCCAGCAGCCCTCGAATGGACTTCAGGAAACGTACGGCGGCGGGGCGGTCGAAATTCCCGATCGTGCTGCCGAGGAACAACACCAGCATCGCCCGGCCGGGTTCCCGTTCGGCCGCGGCGTGCGCCAGGCCTTCCAGAAACGGCGCTTCCAGCCCGACCACCGTGAGCGCGCCCAGGCCCGACAGTTCCCGATTGCAACGGACCAGCGCGGCCGCCGACACATCGACCGGATAGTAAGTGAGCCGCCCGCACACGTTCAGCGATTCCAGAATGGCGCGCGCCTTGCGGCCGTCTCCGCTTCCAAGTTCCGTAACCAGGGCCGGGCAGCCCGCCGCACGGCGGATTTCTTCGCTGTGGCGCTGGAGCAGCCGCTGCTCGGCCCGCGTCAGGCCGTATTCCGGAAGATAGGTGATCGCCTCGAAGAGCGCGCTGCCCACGTCATCGTACAGGTACTTTGAGGGCAGTTCTTTCTGCCCCGCCTTGGTAAGTCCGAAGCGCACCTCCTCGGCAAAGGAGAGTTCCGGCCTGAGGTTCCGCGCCTGACCGGCCATCGATCAGTTCTCCGCCACCCGGAAGCCCGCGTAGACGTACGGATAATTCGGCCGGAACCAGTTGCGAAACGAGCGGCGCAGCAGCGCTGAGGCGGTGCGCGGCGATGCGCCCTTCATCACGTAATGGCAGTTGTCGAAAAAATTCGCCGAGTAGCCGGGATAGAAGGGGAACGGCTTGAAGCCGGGGAACGGCTCGAAGACGGTCGAGGTCCACTCCCACCCGTTGCCCACGAGCTGGGACACGCCGAACGCGCTGTCGGTCTCGGGCGTTGCATTGACCGGCTCCGGATCCCAGCCGGCAAAGTTGAAATTTCCGCGCACCGCTCCAGGATCGCCGCTGCCCCAGGGATAGGCGCGTTCCTCGCCCGAGGGCGTCCCGTATGCGGCGCGATGGAACTGCTTCTCGGTAGGCAGGTTCTTTCCAACCCATGCCGCGTAGGATTCCGCTTGCCGCTGCGTAACATAGACGGGCCAGTCGAGCGGCAGCGGGATTTCCTCGAACATCCCGCGCCAGAACCAGGCATCCCCGCGTTTCACCCAAAAGTGGGGCGCCTCGCCGCCCGCACGCACATACTTGAGATACTCGCCGTTAGTGACCTTGTACTTACCGATCGCGAAGCCGGGCGTTTGTACCTTGTGCGCGTCGAATTCGTTGTCCCATCCGAAGTTTTGGCCTCTCGGCATGCCCAGCGATGCCGTGCCGGCCGGAATCTCAACCATTTCCGGCGCCGGAGGAACGCTTGAGGCGCGCCGCCGCTCCGGCCGGGCAATTTTGGCGGCCGGCGGCAGGTTGTGCATCAGGTACGCGAATGTCTCCGCGTGCATCCACCGATGCTCGATCGCGACATGCAGCAGAGTCTCGGGAGCGCGCTCGATCGCATCGTCCAGAGTCTGCCGGACGCGCTGGTTATACGAAACCACCTCGTCCACCTGCGGCCAGTCCGAGGGCGAATCCGCAGGCGCCGACCCCTCCGGGGGGTCGATCCCGAAAGCGAAAAGCTTGTCGAACGTGGGATGAAACGAGGACATGCCCAGCTCCCAGCGGCACACCAGGTTCCAGTCGAAAGCCTCAAGGTGTCCGAGGTAGAAGATCAGGCGGTGGCGTTCCGGAATCGGGCGATCATACAGCGCCTCCGGATTGAGCAGGCGGAACAGGTTGTCCGTGTGCTCGCGGGCGCGGCGCAACTCCTCTTTGAGAATGTACACAGATGTATTAGCCATCGACACAGCCCCTCCGGCTCCAGTGTGTCACACCAGCCGCGCTTCGCGCAGAAACCGCAAGGCCACCTCGCGCGGCGCCATGTGCCGGCCATCAACGGAGTAATTCAGGTCCCGCATAGCGCTTTCGGAAATCCTTCCGGAGAGCGACGCGAGAGCGTCCCGCGCGCGAGGGTGGGTATTCAGAAATTCGGTGCGGGCGATGAATGCCGCCTCGTAGGGAGGAAAAGCGTTCCTGTCGTCGTCGAGCACTACAACATCAAGCGCCGATAGCAGGCCGTCCGTTGTGTTTCCCGCAGCCATGGTGACCTGCCCCTGCTCGAGCGCGCGGTACAGCAGGCCGAGATCCATCGTGATGGGCGGCGCCGCCAGAAGCAGGCCGTAGGCGCCCTTGAGCGCCGCCAGCCCGTCGGGCCGCTGGAGGAACTCGTAGCCCACGCCCAGTTTCCAGCCCGGCCGGTACGCCGCTGCGTCGCTGAGGGTTTTGAGGCCGTAGCGGCGCGCCAGTTCGCCCGGCACCACCATTGCGAAACTGTCGTTGAACCCGAGCGGCGGAAGCCAGGTGATCTCGTAGCGCTTGCTGTACTCCCGGCTGACCCGCTCAAAGACAACCTTCGGATCACGCGCCGGCGGAAGGTGAAGAATGGCAGTGAGGGCGGTCCCGGTGTATTCCGGATACGTGTCCAGAGAGCCGCTCACCAGCGCCGTGTGCGCAAGCATGGTGCCGCCCAAATCGAGCCTGCGATCCACCCTCCGGCGCAAGCGGGCCTCCAGAAGCTGGGCGGCAATCTCACCGAGGGTAACCTGCTCGGTAAAATTCTTTGAACCGACGCGCACTGCCGCTCCGCGCCCGCAGGACGCCAGAGCGCCCGCGCCGATCAGGCTCGCGATAACCTGCCTTCGATCCATCCCAACACCCCATCGGCCGCCAGCGCCATGGCCGCGGCCGGGATAGCGCCCGCCAGAATCAGGTTCGCATTCACCGTTGCCACGCCGCGAAAGATGAAAACGCCAAGTCCCCCGGCGCCGATCGCCGCGGCGATAGTGGCCGTGCCGATCGTGGTCACTACGGCCACGCGCACGCCCGCGAAGATCACCGGCACCGCGAGCGGGATCTCCACCTGCCACAGCCGCTGCCTGTCCGTCATGCCGATGGCGATGGCCGATTCGCGCACCGCCGGATCCACGCTCAGGATTCCCGCGATGGTGTTGCGCAGCACCGGCAGCAGCGCGTAGAGCACCAGCGCGACGACAGCGGTGCCCCGGCCGATGCCCCCCAGCAGCGGAACGGGTATCAGAAATCCGAACATCGCAAGGCTGGGCACGGTCTGAATCACGTTTGCCAGCCCCAGCGCCCAGCGCCGCGTGGCCGGGCGCCAGGCCAGCAGAATGCCGGCGGAGATTCCGGCCGCGGCGGCGATCCCCGTCGAGATCGCCACCAGGTACAGGTGATCGAGCGTGAGATTCGCAATTTCCCCAGCCATGCCCGGCGGCATCAGGGCTCCATTCTCCAGTCGAGGCCGGCGAGAAACGCCCGAGCCTCGGTGTTGTCCAGTTCCAGGAAGCGCCGCGGCTCGGCGATGGCTTCGATCCGGCCGCCGGCCAAGAGCGCAATCCGCGTGGCCAGCGCCAGCGCTTCGCGAATGTCGTGGGTAACAAAGACTGCGGTGCGCTGCCGCCGCTTGCGCAGCGCCAGGAATTGCCGCTGCAAGTCGAGCCTGGTGACCGGATCCACCGCGCCGAAGGGTTCGTCAAACAGCAGCAGCGGCGGCTCGGCGGCGAGGGCGCGCGCCACTCCCACGCGCTGCCGCTGCCCGCCGGAGAGCTCCGCCGGACGGCGATGCGCGAATTCATCGGGCGGCAGGCCGACTTCGGCCAGCAGCTCACGCACGCGCTCCTCGATCTTCGATTTCGGCCAGCCCTCGAGCTTCGGCGCCAGCCCGATGTTTTCCGCCACGGTGAAATGCGGGAACAGCCCAACATCCTGAATCACGTACCCGATGCGGCGGCGCAGGCGGATCGGGTCCCATTCCGTTGTCGGCCGGCCTTCCACCTCAACGGCGCCCGACGTGGGCACAATCAACCGGTTGATCGCTTTGAGCGCTGTGGTCTTGCCCGAGCCGCTGCGGCCGAGCAGCACCAGGGTCTCACCGGCTTCGAGTTCAAAGCTGACGTCATCCAGGATTTGCTTTTCTCCGATCCGGTACGACACACGGCGGAATGCGACGATGGCGCTCATTCACCCAGCTTGCTCGTAGCATAGCAGCGCCCGGGGGTTAAGCCAAACACGGCAAAAATGTTGCAAATCGGGCGGAACCGCTTTTTGTATACTTGCAACGTGACCCGGAGAGAGTGGTTGCTTACGGCCGCCTGGGCTACGGCGTCGTATGGGGCAGCGCAACGCGGCTACCCGGGAACTCCCTATCGCGACTATTCACGGTGCCTGCCGGACTACCTCCGCGATTTGGCGGCCAAAGCCTACGACAGCCGCAATCGCGAACTCGCCAAACTCACCACGCCTGAGGCCGTTCGCGCCCGGCAGCGGTGGGCACGCTCGACCTTCTGGAAACTCGCCGGCGGAATGCCGCAGCGAACCCCGCTGAACGCGCGCACGATCGATGTGCTCAAGCGTGACGGCTACGAGATCGAAAAGATCGTCTACGAAAGCCGGCCGGATTTCCACATCCCCGCGCTGCTGTACCTGCCTTCCGGCCCGGCGCCGTACCCGAGCATTCTCTTTCAGATGGGACATGCGGCGAACGGGAAAGCGTACGAAGGCTACCAGCGGTGCTGCCAGGGACTGGTCAAGCTCGGCTTCATGGTGCTGGCGTTCGATCCCATGGGGCAGGGCGAGCGGATTTACTACCCGGGACCTTCCGGGAACTCGCGCGCCGGCTCGCCCACCGCCGAGCACACCATCCCGGGCAGGCAGATGCTCCTCTATGGGGACACCGCCACCCGCATGCAGGTGTGGGACGCCGTGCGCAGCCTCGATTATCTGGCCGCGCACCCGCTGGCGGACCCCAAGAGGATCGGCGCCACGGGACAATCGGGCGGCGGCACCCTCACGATGCTGCTGGCGGCGGTGGACGACCGGCTGGCGGCCGCCGTCATCTGCAGCGGAAACACCGAGAATTTCGCCTGCGCGCAGTTCATCCCGCCCGGCTCCACGGACGACGCCGAGCAAAACCTGCTGGGTTCCGCCCCGCTAGGATTCGACCGCTGGGACCTGCTTTATCCGCTGGCCCCGAAACCGCTTCTGGTCAGCGTGAGCGACAAGGATTCCTTTGGCACTTATTCTCCGAACTACATCGCGAGCGGGTGGGAGGAGTTCCAGAAGCTGAGAAAAGTATATGAAGTGCTGGACGCCGAAGACCGCCTGGGCTGGGTCAGCACCTCCCTGCCGCACTCGCTGGCGTACGATTCCCGCCTCAGCGTCTACAACTGGTTTTCCCGCTGGCTCAAAGGAGAGAAAACGCCGATTGGCCGCGAGCCGGACGTGGAACCCGAGCCGGACCGCGCGCTCTGGGTGTCGCCGGATGGCAACGTCGTCAAGTCTTTCGGCGGCGTGACGCCGTTTCTGATCAACAAGTCCCGCAAGGTGACGCGGCGCCCGGCGGATTTGGCGGAATTGCTGGCTGTCGAGCGCCCGGCGCAGGGGCTCCGCATGAGGGTGCTGAAGCGCGAGCCGTCGCGCAACGTCGAAATCGAGGCCGTGGAGGTCCAAACCTCGGCTCACGTGTGGGTTCCCGCCTGGGTTGTTCTGCCGCGGAAGGCCACCGATGTGCGCGCTGCCTGCCTGCTGCTGGAGCCAGCCAGCCGCAACACGAGGTGGAACGAGGGCGAGCTCTACCAGAAGCTGGCCGAGAGCGGGACGGCGGTTTGCGCCGCCTCGCTGCGCGGCATCGACGACCTGGCGCCGGAGTTTGGGCGCGGCGCGGCCCGCTATGCGCGCTCGCGCAGCGACGAGGAGTTCTACGCCTGGGCCTCGCTGATACTGGGCCGTCCGATGCTGGGGCAATGGGTGACGGACACCCTAGCTCTCACCGCCGCCCTGCGTGCGCGGCCCGAGTTCGCCACCGTGCCCCTGACCGTCGCCGCGCTCGACAAAATGACCGTGCCCGCGCTCTGTGCGGCCGCGCTCGACCCGGCCATAAGCAGGCTCTACCTGGCCCGCGGGCTGGTCTCCTTTCAAAGCGTGGTTGAGACGGAAATCTACCGCACTTCGTTCGCGAACTTCGTCCCCGGCTTCCTCAACCACACCGACCTGCCCGAGATCGCGGCTTCGATCGCACCGCGGCCCGTGGTGCTGGCCGGTGCGGTGGATGGCGCCGGCGCGGAGGCGGATCCGGCCGCCGTCCGGAAGCAATACCCCGGCGAGCACGTGGACGTGCTTCCCGACCCCGGTTGGGAAATAACTTATTTACATAGATTTAGCGGGTTATATTGACACTCTTCGCGGGAGAGTGCTAATAATACCCATTGGGTCCGGGTCTAGCACGGACTCGTTTCCGAAGACACACCAGATGTGAATCAATTGGAATCAATTGGGAGGAATGGGTATGAACATTCGACCGCTCTACGATCGTATCGTCGTGAAGCGTATCGAGGCTGAGGAACAGGTCCAGGGCGGGATCATCATCCCCGACACTGCCAAGGAAAAGCCGCAGGAAGGTGAAGTCGTGGCTGTGGGCCAGGGCAAGCGCCTGGATAGCGGCAAGATCGTCCCGCTGGACGTCAAAGCCGGCGACCGGATTCTGTTCGGCAAGTACTCTGGGAACGAAATCAAGCTCGACGGCGTGGAGTACGTCATCATGCGTGAGGACGAGGTCCTCGGAATTCTGGAAGGCGCGACGAAGCAAGCGAAAGCGTAAAGGAGAAAGGAGCAGTCATGGCAGCAAAGCAGATTGTTTACAGCGAGAGTTCTCGTCAGGCGATTCTGCGCGGCGTCAACCAGCTCGCAGACGCCGTGAAGGTCACCCTCGGTCCGAAGGGGCGCAATGTCGTGCTGGAGAAGAAATTCGGCGGGCCGACGATCACCAAAGACGGCGTGACCGTGGCGAAAGAGATCGAGCTGAAGGACCCGCTCGAGAACATGGGCGCGCAAATGGTGCGCGAAGTGGCGTCGAAGACCTCCGATGTCGCGGGCGACGGCACCACCACGGCCACCATCCTCGCGCAGTCCATCTATCGCGAGGGCGTTAAGTCGGTGGCGGCGGGCGCAAACCCGATGGCGCTGAAGCGCGGCATCGAGAAGGCCGTCGAAGTGGTCACCGAGGAAATCGCAAAGCTCTCCAAGCCGGTGTCGGGCGAGATGATCGCGCAGGTCGGCACAATCTCGGCCAATGGCGACGCCACGATCGGCGAAACCATCGCCCAGGCGATGCAGAAAGTCGGCAAGGACGGCGTCATCACGGTCGAGGAATCCAAGACCATGTCCACCGAGCTGGACACCGTCGAGGGTATGCAGTTCGACCGCGGCTACCTGTCGCCCTACTTCATCACCGATCCGGACCGGATGGAAGCGGTGCTCGAGGATCCCTACATCCTGATCCACGAGAAGAAGATCAGCAACATGAAGGACCTGCTGCCCCTGCTCGAGCAGATCGCGCGGAGCGGCAAGCCGCTGCTGGTGATCGCTGAAGAAGTTGAGGGAGAGGCCCTCGCTACCCTGGTTGTGAACAAGCTCCGCGGAACGCTGAATGCTTGCGCGGTGAAGGCCCCCGGATTCGGCGACCGCCGCAAGGCGATGCTCGAGGATATCGCTATCCTGACCGGCGGCAAGGCGATCATGGAAGAGACCGGCATCAAGCTGGAAGGCGTCAGGCTGGACGATCTGGGCCGGGCCAAGCGCGTCACCGTGGACAAGGACAACACCACCATCGTGGACGGCGCCGGGAAGCAGGAAGCGATTCAGGGCCGCATCAAGCAGTTGCGCGCGCAGATCGAGGAGACCACCTCGGACTACGACCGTGAGAAGCTCCAGGAGCGGCTGGCGAAGCTGGCCGGCGGCGTGGCGGTGATCAAGGTCGGCGCGGCTACCGAGACCGAGATGAAGGAGAAGAAGGCCCGCGTGGAAGACGCGCTGCATGCGACCCGCGCCGCGGTCGAGGAAGGCATCGTCCCGGGCGGCGGCGTGGCTATGCTGCGCGCGGCCAAGGCTCTCTCCAACCTGAAGCTGGAAAGCGACGAGCAGATCGGTGTGGACATCGTGCGCCGGGCGTGCGAGGAGCCGCTGCGGCAGATCGCGGCCAATGCCGGTTTTGAGGGCGCCATCGTTGCTGAGCGGATCAGATCGAATGACAACCCGAATTTCGGCTTCAACGCGGCCAAGGGCGAATACGAAGACCTGGTGAAGGCCGGCGTCATCGACCCGACCAAGGTGGCCCGCACCGCGCTGCAAAACGCCTCGTCGATCGCGGCTTTGATGCTGACCACCGAAGCTCTCGTGGCCGAGATCCCCGAGAAGAAGCCCGCACCGGCGGGTCCGGGCGGTCACGGTCCCGAGATGGATTACTAATAACCAACCGCTAGAGTTGGAGCCGTCCCGAGTCCTCAAGGCACGGGGCGGCTTTTTTTATTTCCTGATTTCTTCAAGCAGCTTCTCCAGAGTTGTTTTCGCCTCGCCCAAGAGCAGGATGGTCCTGGGATCGCGATACAGCGGGTTTTCAACCCCGGAATATCCGGGCCTGGTGTCGAGATTACAGACCACAACGCACTTGGCGGTGTCCGCCCGGAGAATTGGCATTCCCGAAATCGGCGTGCCGGCTGCGCTGATCGCCGCGGGATTCACCACGTCGCAGGCGCCGATCACAAACGCGACGTCGGCGCCGTCCAGTTCGCGGTTCGCATCGTCCAGATCGAGCAACAGGTCCGGATCGACCTCCGCCTCAGCCAGCAGAACATGCATGTGGCCCGGCATGCGGCCGGCCACCGGGTGTACGGCGAACCGCACCTGTTTGCCTGCGGCAGCCAGCACCGAGGCTAGCTGCGCGGTTTCAAACTGCGCGTGGCCCTGCGCCATTCCATATCCCGGGATGATGACAACGCGGCGGGCGTCCCGGGCTGCTTCCACAGCGGCCTGAAACGGATTCGCGCGAGCCGGGGGCGGTGGCTCGGCGACGGCGGCAGCGGCCTGCCCCTTACCGTTGATGCCCACGAAAACCTGTGCCAGTGGCCGGTTCATCGCCTTGCACATCGCTTGCGTGAGCACGGTGCCCGAAGCCGCGACCGCGGCGCCGAAGGCCGTCAACAGCCGGCTCCCGACCACAACGCCGGTGAATGCGGCCGCGAGCCCGGCCGTCGCGTTCAGAAACGAAATGAGCACGGGCATGTCCGCCCCGCCGATCCGGATGGCGAACACGATACCAAGCGCGATCGCCCAAGCAGCCAACAGAACCAGCGGACCCGCCTGCCCGATGAACGGCGCCGCCGCAAGCGCGGCCGTCGCGGCGGTAGCGCCGGCAAGCAGTCCAAGCATGGCGTTGTGCCGCGGCAGCACGATCGGCGTCTGCTTCATGCGGTTCGCGAGCTTGGCGCCGGCGATCATGCTGCCGCTGAAAGTGGCCGCGCCGATCGCCGCGCCCAAAACCCCGGACACGCGGACCGCCAGCGCCGCGCCCTCCGCATCGCGGGTCAACTCGATCGCCGATACGAGCAGGGCGGCCACTCCGCCCGCGCCATGCTGGAACGCCACCAGGGCGGGGATCTGGATCATGTCCACCCGAGCGGCCACGGCAAGTCCGGCGATGGATCCCGCCAGCACCGCGGCGGCCACGAGGCCGGCGTGCGAGACCGGCCGGTTCGCCAACACCACCAGCGCGGCCGCTGCCAGCGCCGCGGCTGCCGTCGCGTTTCCTCGCCGCGCGCCGGCCGGAGAGCGGAACTGCGCGATCCCGGCGATCAGCGCCAGGATCACGCCAAAGTCCGCCAGGATCTGTCCCATGGAAGTGTTACCGCCCGGGCCTTTCGCGGCTCCGGAACATCCGGAGCATCCGATCGGTCACCGCGAAGCCGCCCACGATGTTGAAAGCCGCCCCCAGAACAGCCAGAAGGCCCAGCGACCGCGCCGTCCAGCCCAACTCCGAGGCGAACAGCAGCAACGCTCCCAGGATCGTCACCGCAGAGACCGCGTTCGTCATCGACATCAGCGGAGTGTGCAGCCTGGTGGGAACGCGCGAAATCAGCAGATGGGAAACCGCGAACGATGCCGCAAAAACCCCCAGGATCAGGAGGAGTTCGGCCATGTTCACCTCACGAGCGCTTGCATCGCCTTGAGGGCGCCCTGGTGCAGAATCTGTCCGCCGCGTGTGACCAGAGTGTGCGCGACGATTTCGTCGGACCAGTCCGGCGTTGTGCCCTTCTTGAACAGGTTCCGAACGAAATTCAACACATTTTGGGCGTAAAGCCAGCTTGCGTGGACCGGCATGGAGCCGGGAATGTTCAGCCGCCCGCAGATATGAACGCCGCCGGCCCGACTCTCGACGCCGGGCTCCGTCAGCGCACAGTTGCCGCCCTGGTCGATTGCCACGTCGATGATCACCGAGCCCGGCCGCATGCGCTCCACCATGGCTGCTGTGGCCAGCACGGGCGCAACCTCGCCGGGCACCAGGGCACTGAAGATGGCTACGTCGGCCTGTTCCAGAAGCGGCGCCAGCGCCGCACGCTCCTTTTCCAGCCACTCGGCGGGCAGCGCCCGCGCATACCCGTTGGCGTCCACGGCAAGCTGCGGCGGCACATCGAAGCCCCCGATTTTGGCCCCCAGGCTTTCCGCCGCCTTGCGGGCCTGCTCGTTGATGTCCACGGCGGTGACCGGCGCGCCGAGCCGTTTCGCCGTGGCAATCGCCTGCAAACCCACCACGCCGGCGCCGACAATCAAAAAGCGCGCCGGCTTGATCGTGCCGATTGCGGTGCCGAGCATTGGGATGAACTTAGGTAAAGCGATGGCAGCCATCAGAACGGCCCGGTAACCCGTCACGGTGCTCATCGATGTCAGCGCGTCCATCGGCTGCGCGCGTGAGATGCGGGGGATGCTGTCCAGTGTGAACGACGTGATTCCGCGCTGCGCGAGCATCCTGATCATATCGTGGTTCGCCGGCGCCGCAGGGTGCAGGAAGGAGATCAGGATGGCGCCCTCCCGCATCAGTTCCACCTCGTGCCTGCCGAGGGATTGGTTGAAACACGGCTGCTTGACCTTCAGGATGATTTCCGAACGCGCGTACAGGTCTTCCGCATTGTCCGCGATCCGCGCGCCGGCTTCTGCATAGGCCTCGTCGGTTGCGAGCGCGAACGTTCCGGCGTTGCGCTCGACAGCGACCTCGAACCCCATTTGGACGTATGCGCGGACAGTTTCCGGCAGCGCAGCGACACGGTTTTCCTGATCCAGGATTTCGCGGGGAATTCCGATGACCATTTTTTCACCCTCTCTCAAGCTTGATCGTTGACAGTGGGGCAGGCTTCCCAGTCCGCCAGCCCGAGGGCTGTCTCACCGGCACTAATAAGCATATCTCTAACCGGAATTGTTCGGGGTCAAGTGTCCCAAAACGTCCAGCAGGACCTCAAAAGGGACAGCAAGCGCGGCGCGGCGTGGCCGTTGACGGCGTTTTTACCCCGCCTGAGTGGCCAGCGAATTGCCCCTGTAAATACTTAACGGGAAAAAGGAAGGACGGAGTTGTTTGCAAAAGATCTGGCCAAGCTGATTCGTACCCTGGCAGTGCTGGATCCGGCCGAGGCGCCGGTGGTGAGCTGCTACATGGACCTGACCGGGCGCCCCCGAATCGACGAGCAGCGCGCCGGGGTGCTGGGGCATGCTGTCGGCGCAGCGTGGCGCGAGCCGTTTGAAGAGGCGATGGACCGCATTCGGGCATACGTTGTGCGGTGCTTGAGCCCGCACGCCAAGGGTTTGGCCATCTTCGCGCGCGGGGGCTCCAACCCGATGTTTCTGCCTATCCAAAGCCCGCTGCCCCTGCCCGACCGGTTGGTGGTAAACTCGACCCCCGACATGTTCGATCTCCTCAAGTTCGAGGATCACGCCCGGAACTACCTTGCGGTGCGGGTGTGCGGCAACGCGGCAAGCGTGTTAGAGGTTAGGCTGGGCGCCATCACAGGGCCGATATGGAACCGGCACGAGGCTTTTCGCGGCCGGTTCGTGAGGCAGCGGGGGCGGGTGAGCTATGGCCGGGGTGGACCCGAGGACGACGTCGTCGAGGAACTGGCCGCGCTTCTGAACGCGCTGGTGGAGAGCCAAACGCCCGAAGCCGTTATCCTCGATGGCGCTGGCAAAACCGCCCGGCGCGTCCTCGGAGCGCTGCGCGCGGGTCTGGCGCCGGGCCTCCGTTCGCGGCCTCCTTCCGTCCGTGAAGTGCAGGCGGGTCTGCGAACGGCTGCCGCGGAGTTCGAACCGGCGCCAGACTGGGTGGAGACACTGCGCCGCCAGCTCCTGATTGACAGCCTGGCCGCGGCCGGCACACAGGCCACGATGGACGCGCTGATGGAACGGCAGCTCGAGGTTGTATTTATGACGCCCTCGTACCGGCCGGATCCCGGCTGGGTGTGCCGCGCGTGCTGGAACATCGCGGTCGCCCCGGAAAAGCCGTTTGCCTGTTCGGATTGCGGGAGGGCGGAGCTGATTCGTTTCGATATCCGCGAAGACATGCTGCGCGCGGCAGAAACCCTGGGATGCGGCGTGGAACAGGCCGAGGACGGCGGGCTGGTGGGGCGGCTTGGCGGAGTCGGCGCGCTGTTGCGGCATAGCGAGCCGGGGGTCCGCTGCCTGGAGGCGGTATGATTTCGAGGATTCTCGTCCCGCTGGACGCTTCGGAGCGGCGTTTTCTCGCTGTGCGGTGGGCCGCTGCTCTCGCCCGGCGGCTCCACGCTGAAGTCGTCCTTCTGCACGTCATCGGCGAGAATCCGGGCCCCAAAGAAGTGCTGGACGGCTGGGACCTGCTTTACGATCCCGCTCTTCAAAAATACTTCCCAGACCTGTCCGTGAAGCGCCTGATCGTGCCCGGCGACCCTGGGCGGGTGATCCTGGAACAGGCTGCACGCGACCGGACGGACCTGATCGTGATGCCCACCCGTGGCAGGGGAGTGGTGCGCGGCGCGGTGCTGGGATCGCTTACGGCAAGAGTTCTTCGCGAAGCCCCCTGCGCGGTCTGGACAGGAACGCGACCGGCCAACGGCGCCCAGCGGCCGGCGCCCATGCGGATCCTGTGTGCGGTAGCGCTGGCGCCGCAGAGCGAAAAGGTCGTGCGTTGGGCCGCGGACATGGCGAAACAGCTTCGCGGAGTTCTGACCATCATGCATTCCGAACCGCAGTTGCGGCTGCCACGGGTGTGCCGGTTTGAAGCCGAGTGGCGGTTCGACCTGGGGCGCCTGCTCCGGGAGCAACTGGCGCAAATGCAACAGAAAGCCGGAACCGAAGCGGCGGTGGCCCTGCGCGACGGGAAAGCGGCAAAGGCCGTGGCGGGAGTTGCAGCCGAACTCGGGGCCGATCTGCTCGTGATCGGGCGCAGCCCGGTCCGGGTTCTGGGAAGCCTGCGCACCACGGCGTATGGCATCGTCCGCGCGGCGCCCTGCCCGGTGTTGTCCGTGTAGAGGCTTCCTTACAACTCAAGCCGCCAACTGGCCGGAAACGGACACTACCCGGAAGCGACACTGTGCTGGACCTCGCGGCTCTCCCACTCCCGCTCGAACTCTTTTTTCATTTGGGGTGCGATCTCCCGCAGGTCCTTGATTGCCAGTTCCAGGTTGCGGATGGCCGCCTCGGGGATGGGCTGCTTGTAATCCCGGCAAAGGGCGAGCAGCGTGACGATGCTGGCCAGGTGCTCCGCCGCGAGGTTCAGCCTGCGGCCGACCCTGTTCTCGATCAGCGCCGCTGCCGCGAGCTTGGAATTAGCCGCGCACCGGTGCGCGGTGGACGTCCACTCGTGTCCGAGTTCGTTGATTGCTGCCGTAATCTCCCCAATTTCGCCGGATTGGGCCACTGGCAGGGGTCTTGGCCACGTGCCGCCGCGTATAACCTGGACGTGGCGGACCAGCGCCTCGACGGGATCCGTAATCCACCGCTTCCATTCCCGGAGCAGCAGCAGAATCCCCGCCGCCGAGACGAACACCGCGCTAAGAAGGTATGATCCGACCGTGTTCAGATACAGGCCGCCCACCACGCCCATCAGGTAAGCGGCGAACAGAGCAATGCCCGCGCTCGCGAGGAACTTCGTTTTCAGGCTCATTGCCCGGAGGATGAGCAACAGTCGTGCCACTCCGGAGTGGAGTTGCCGGATAAAATGCCGGCCGGAATCAAGCAAAGAAAGCCGATTAAATCACGTGCATACATCTGGCACAGTAAGTGCATAATGATTGTGGGACAATCACCCTAGGAGTGTATCTATGAAAAGCGTGACCAGAAGACACAGAGCTACCCGGCCGGTCTGCATCAGCGAACAGGACGCGGAACGCATCAGTTCGCTGCTGGACACCATGCGCTCGCCCTCTGGCACGCTGGCCGCACGGCACCACCAGGAACTCGAGGAGAAGCTCGCGGAGGCGGACGTGATCCCCGGGCCCGAAATGCCGGGCAACGTGGTCACCATGAATTCCGAGGTCACCCTTGCCGACGTCGAGTCGGGGGAGTCCCTGACCGTAAGATTGACCTATCCCTCGGGTGCGAAACCGAGCGAAAACAGAATTTCCGTCCTATCCCCGCTGGGGGCGCGGCTGCTCGGCGCGAAGGTCGGCACGACCGTCGAGATTGAACAGGCCGGCGCCCCGAAAAAGTACCGCATCAAGTCGATCGTGTATCAGCCGGAAGCCGCACGAGACTTCCACCGCTGAGAGAAGCGCACGCGCTATTCCGCCGAGAATACCCGGTAGGTGCCGCGAGTGAGCGGCGTCTCAAAGACGGTGGTGTTGCCTTGCGTGTTGCCCGCCAGTTCCTGGCCGGTTTCGACATCGCGCAGCTTCGTGATCCGCTTGTCGGTTATCAGACGCGCCACAACCGGCTCCTGGGCGAACGATTCGACAATGAATTTGTCGTTGTCATAGACGAACAGGCTGACCATGCTCGGCGCGTCCAGCCGGACATACATATCCCTCGCGAGGACGTTGCGGATCGCCCGCAGCACGCTCTGGGGATACCGGTACAGCTCGCCCTGGGCCTGAGGAATTGTCAGTACGTACAGGACGCCCTTGGAG
The DNA here is from genome assembly GCA_050261015.1 of Rhodospirillales bacterium. Lineage (GTDB taxonomy): Bacteria > Acidobacteriota > Terriglobia > Bryobacterales > Bryobacteraceae > Fen-330. Next base: position 62,714 of record JBLNCW010000100.1, read on the forward strand.
TACTTGCCGGAGAGCAGAATTGGAGTGCCCGAGGTACGGTTGGGCGAGGTAAAGGCGCTGACGATCTCCCAGGAATCGTTGGTGAAGTACCGAATCTCGGGGATCAGGATATCGCTTTCCACCGTCGCGCCGCGCAGGCCCCAGCCTGAAAACTCGCGCGTGGCCACCGTCCTGCCCGTATATTCCAGCTCGATGATGTCCTCGATGCCCTTGCCCTGAAGCGCCTTGAGCAGACCGGAGGTGATGACGACCGATTTTCCGGCGGTCAACTGCTTCTTGATTTTGCTTACGATGGCGGGGTCGAACCTCGCCTGCTCAGTAAGCAGAATCGTATTCTCCTCCTCCGGGAACACCGGCACGATATCCATCGGAATGCCGATCATGCCGAGATAGCTGGGCAGATGGTCCTCCCCGTAGGAGTGAAATGGCTTGTAGGTTTTGACTCCGATCGGCTTTCCCAACTGGCCCAGAAACTTGTCGACGCGCTCGAAAACGGGGCCGGCCAGCTTCGCGGCGCGTGAGTCGGGCACGGTGGTTCCGTCGGGGTTCTTGGATGGCGAGTAGATTGCGCCGATGTTGAAAATCGTGATTTCGCGAGCTTTGGCGAACAATGTGAGCCAGAGTTGCTCCTCGAAGCGATTCGGCAGATTCATCCCGCCCTGGTCAACCCATCCGCCGCCGTTGCCGCCCGGCTTCAGGTTTTCGAAATAGCGCATGATCGAATAGCCGTGGTACTGCTGAAGGTGCTGGTTGCCGCTGGGGTCGCGGGTTTCCGTGCCGGTATAAAGCCCGTCGAAGTACTTCGGCCCGGTCTCGAGGTTGAAGCCGAGGTTTTGGAAATGATCGTACCAGTTCGGGTACTTGATGACGATCTTGACTTTCGGATTGACGGCCTTGGCCGGCTTGATGATCAGGTTCTGGGCGGCCTCGTTTAGCTGCGCCAGGCGAAATTCCGTCCAGGAGCGTTTGCCTTTGGCGGCGATGTCGGAGTCCGCTTTGCAGTCGGTGAAGAAGAAGTCGTCCAATATGATTTCGTCGAAGTTGCGGGCGGTAAACTCCACCACTTCCCGAAGCATCCGGCGGTGCTCCGGGTTCGAGTAGCAGTAAGTTTCGAACTGGTTTCTTTCACTGATGGTGATGGTAATGCCCCCGGCGACTTTCAGGCCCTTGTCCCGGAAAAATCTCTTTGCCTGATCCAGAGTGGCCTGATCCACCACCACGGTGTCGCGGTGCGTTTCCAGGTAGATCTTGTCTACCTTCATGTGTTTGGAAACCGCCGCCCAGCGGCTCTCCAGCCAGGCGGGGTCTTTCATGTTCTGCGTTTCGTACACCCTGGCGTACAGAGCAACGTCGAAGTTCTTATAGTTTGCTCCGCCGGCGATTGCGGCGAGAGCGGTGATCAGCACAAGACTAACAAGACGGCAATGTAACAACATCCTGATCCTCCGTGTAAGGATTGCGGCGATGGAAGCCGGACGGCGCGCGGAGTAAATACATGCCCCGCTCGCGCGGCTACCATTATACGGGCGAATTCACGTAAGTGCGGGGCTAGCGGCCGTTGCCGTTGGTCGCCGGTCCGATGAACGTGACGCGGGGAGCGGCCGTGGTGCCGCCCACGTGGGCGCGGAGCGCGAACTGCGGCAGTTGCGGGATCTGTTGCGACAGCCCAGGGATCGACGGGAAGGAGGGGATCCCGGGCATCTGCGGCACGTTTGCCCCGAGCAGCGCGGCAGACGTTGCGCCGTCGGCTCGGGCGATGAGGTCGAGCGGCGCGGCCTCGCCTTCCAGCCCGATGTTCCCCTGCACCGCCAACGTCTGCCCTCTCCAGCGCAGGTCCGCCTGCTGGACACGAAGCTGCGCCGGGGTGTACTGGGCGCGTGCGCTGAGACTGACGTTGTCGAAGCGGCCCACGTTCAGCGCAGGCGCGTTGATGGTCAGGCCGGCGGTGGGCTGCCGCGTAGTGCCTCCGAGGTTCGCGACGAAAGAGGCCGCGCCGCGCACGCTGACCGGAACCAGCGGCTGTTTCCGCCGGAGAAAGGCCTGAAGTTGCGAGAGCATCCGGCCGGCGTCGGAGGTTTCCCCGCGCACCGTGCCTCCCAGTTTTTGGGAATCCACGGCGACGCTTCCATTCCACCTCGCCGAGAGCGCATCGAGGCCGCTCGACGAAACCTGGATCCGCCCGCGTTGCGCGGCGACGGTGAGCGACCCGGAGGCGGGAAGCACGTCCGGAGCCGCGGTGGGCACGAGGGGCGTCAACTGCAAATCGGCGCTGCCGGACGCCTGTTTGAATTCAAGGCCGGGCCAGCGTGCCTGCGCGGACCCGGCGCCGCGGCTTGCCAATATGTAAGGCGCCTTGAAGTCGGCGGTGAGCTGCCGGATATCGATGTGCGCAATGCGCCCCTGCAAAGCGCTGGCGCCGGTCCTGCGAAGCGCCACGACACCCTGCGCGGTGAAATCGGCAACGGAGGCGTCCACCACCGCGCTATGCACGTCGATGCGCTGCGGCTCCCGGAGGTAAGTGAAATCGGCATTCACAGTCGGGCTCTCGAAACCGGGAACAGGTATGCGATTCCCGTGGAGAACCGTCCGCAGCCGGACCTGATCGAGCGGCCCCGTGGCGGTGAACGTTCCCTTCAGTTCGCCCGATTCGGCCGGCGGCATGCCCGCGATCCGGGTGAGTTCCGGCAGATCGAGCGCAACGGAGCCGGTGAGGTTCAGCGTGGGCCGGTCCACGAACCCAGCCTTCCCCGAGGCTGTGAGGCGACTCTCCGGCGTCTTCACTTCCAGCTTGTCAATTTCCATGACGCCCGCCCGGATTCTCGTGGCGAGGTTGATTTCATCCACCGCAGTCCGGCGCTTCCCGTACGTAATCGAGCCCGGCTCGCCTGACTTGAACTCCACACCGGCATCCGGCGCCAGCGACAGCCGCCATTCCGGGAGATCGACAAAGATGCCGTCGCGGCGGTCGTCCAGCCGGAGCGAACCGTTGGTGACGCGGAGCTTGGGGATTGCCGGAATCGCCGCCTGCTCTCCCGCGCCGCCGCGCGGGGCCGGCAGGTTGCTGATTCCCTGTTCCGTAATGACGGCGTAAACATGCGGGTCTTCCAACACCGCTTCGTCGAGTGCAAACCTACCCCTCAGCAAGGCGCTCAAGTTAAGGTTCAGGCGCACCATTTTCGCGCTCAGAAGCGGCGGAAAACCGGGTTCCGGCTGTGTGCGGAGTACGACGCCGTGCAGCGTGACCGAGGGTCCCACGAGGCTGATACCGAGGTCCTTAAAATCCAGAATCAGCCCCTGCTCGCGGACCGAAGCGATCCTGCCCGCGATGTAATCCTTGGCCGCGCCGGTCCGGACCACCACAAGCCACAGAAACACGGCGATGGCGACTACCGCGGCGCCGATCGCGATTGCGACTTTAGCGGGACGTCGCACAGGGCCCCTCTTTCCCGCTTTCAGGCTAACACCGGGCCGGAAGGGGTTCACCTCTGGGCGGCAGGTTGCTCTCGGTTGATGATTTCAAAGAGTTTTGGGCGTTTTCCTGGAGCAGTTGCTGTGTTAACATCCGGCCATGCTGGGGATTTTCCGCGAGAAGCTGTTTGAAAACCGCACCGCCCTGATCACTGGCGGCAGCAGCGGCATCGGCCTGCACATCGCCGCGAAACTGGCGGCATACGGGGCGCGGGTTGCCCTGGTTGGCCGCGACAAAGACAAGCTCGAACGCGCCGCCGGCGCCATCAGCGCCTGCGGGGGTACTGCTTATTTCTTCGCAGCCGACGTGCGCGATTATCTGGCCATCGCCGAAGCCGTCCGCGAAGCGCACGAAGCGCTCGGAAAACTCGACATCCTGATCTGCGGCGCCGCGGGCAACTTCCTGGCGCCGGCTTTGGGCATGTCGGCCAACGGCTTCAAAAGCGTGGTCGATATCGACCTCAACGGGACTTTCAACACCTGCCGCGCAGCGTTTGGACACCTGCGAAAACCGGGCGCCGCGGTCGTCAGTATCTCGGCGATTCATGGGGTCCGGCCCGTGCCCATGCAGGCTCACGTGTGTGCCGCCAAGGCAGGTGTCGAGATGCTCAGCAAGGTGCTGGCGCTCGAATGGGCCTCGGCGGGTGTGCGGGTGAACGCGGTCTGCCCCGGCCCGGTGGAGGACACCGAGGGCATGCGCCGCCTCACGCCCAGCGACGAGGCCAGGGCCGCCCTGGTCGCGTCCATTCCTTTGCGGCGATACGCCACCAAGGACGAGGTCGCGGACCTGACATTGTTTCTGTGCTCGGATGCGGCCGCCATCATCACCGGGGCCGTCTTTGTCTGCGACGGCGGGCTGTCGCTCACGGGTACCGGCTTCGGCGCTCCGCCCGTATAAGCGGGCGCGTTTTTTGGAAACTTTTCGCCCGGCCGGGCGAGTCCAATGTGGGTAGAAGGAGAGAGAACATGCGGAAAACGTCTGTCCACGCTGCGGCGGCGGCAGTTGCTCTTGCGGCGGTTGTACTTGCGCAAACGGCGAGCACCGCCACGAGCGAAGTACGGATTGCAGTGCCTTTCCGTGCAAGTATCGGCGTAGGTTGGACAGCGGCAGGGCCCGGCCCATTGGCAGGAGCGGTTAAGGGATCGCCGTACTCGGCAATTGCCGTCACCGAAGTGGTTCAGACGCTGGCCGACGGCAACAGGATCCGCCGCGAAACCACCAGCGCCGTGTATCGCGACAGCGAAGGACGGACGCGCAACGAAAGCGAGATCGAAGGCGCGGGACCTGAGGGAGCCGCACGCCAGTTCATCACGATTCACGATCCGGTTGCCGGTGTGCACTACATGCTCAACCCGCAGCAGAAAACCGCAACGAAGATGACGATGCCGGGAGTTTCTCTAGTCAGGCGGGTTGTGCCCGGCGTCATGCAGGAAAACGCCGTGCCGGCGGCATCCGCCGGAAATGCCGCGCCCGCAGCCATTGTCAGGCACGTGGAAATGGGCTCTTTTTCGAGCCAACGAACGGAGCAGGTCAAAACGGAACAGCTTGGCACGAGGATGTTCGACGGTGTTCAGGCGGAGGGCACGCGGACCACTATAACCATCCCCGCAGGAGCTATCGGCAACGAGCGGCCGATCGAGGTTGTTTCCGAATCGTGGTTCTCTCCCCAACTCCAGGCAATGGTGATGACGACGCACAGCGACCCGCGGACGGGGACGAACACCTACCGGCTGACCTCGATTAACCTTGGCGAGCCGGATCGCTCGCTCTTCGAGGTTCCGGCCGATTACAAGATCGTGGAGAGGGGCGTGATTGGGGCTGCCCCCAGCGACGTACTCGTTCGTCAACGCCTTGCAACTCCGGGAGATGAGCGGTAGCGCCCCGCAGAGCCGCTGCTTGCCAGGTAACCATTGACCGCCGGGAGGCATCTCAGGGCTATGAAGCGCTGGGGTGCGCTCGTTCTCATTTTCCTGGCGGGATTGCCGGTTGCGGCGCAGCAGCCGCGGGTCCCGCTGGGCATTCCGCGGAGCGGCACACAGAAGAAAGCGCCGGCGGAACCTACCCTCACCGTTTCCGGCGTCCTTCGCAGGCTAAACGACAAGGAACTGATCCTGGAAGCGCAGGATAGCCGTATTCTCACGCTCACGCGGACTCAGAAAACCACGTTTTACAAGAACTGGGCCGAGGCGAAACTGCCGGATTTCAATCCCGGCGACTGGCTCCTGGTCGAAGCCTCTCAGGACGAGGAGGGCTTCCTTTACGCGGTGACGGTCACCTGGCAGAAGGCGGGTACGCCCGAAGAGCGGGCGCGCGCGGCGCAGCCCGTCGAGACATCGTTGCAGCGTCCTGACCTCGACGAGCCCCCGCCCGTGCTCCGCCGCTCCGGCTCGCCCGCCAGGGAAAAAGCCGAAGAAGCCGCGGCGCCGCGCGAGCCCGAGGCGCCCGCAGTGCGCGAAGCGGAGCCCCCCGCGCGCATCGGACCCGACGACCCCGGTCCGCCCCCGCTGCGCCGTGGAACGCCGGCCCGAAGCGTTCAACTGGCGGAGGCGGACCATCCCGCGCCGCCCCCGGTACCACCCCCGGCGTCACCCCCGGAGCCGCCCAGACAGGACCCGCTCATCGAAAAGGCGCGGCTAAGCGCCGCCGCATACGACGAGAAACTGCCCAACTATATCTGCCGGCAGATGACCACGCGGTACCAGAGCCGGAGCAGGCCGGTTACCTGGAAACCTGTCGATGTCATTTCGGCGGACGTCGTTTATGAGGACGGGCGCGAGCAATACCGCAACATCGAGGTAAACGGCAAGCGGACGGATAAGAAGTTCGAGCAGCTCGGCGGAGCCTGGTCCAAGGGGGAATATGGCAGCGTGCTGGCGGACCTTTTTGCACCCGCCACGGCAGCCGAGTTTCGCTTGCGCAAAAACGAAACCATTGCCGGTGTGGACGCCGCGGTCTACGACTTCTTTGTTGAACTGCCGAACTCCCATTGGTCCATTCACGTGCCCTCGCAGGTAATCCGCCCAGCCTACGGAGGCTCGGTCTGGATCGACCGCAAGAACGGCCGCGTGATGCGGATTGAGATGCAGGCGCGGAGGCTGCCTCAGGAGTTCCCGCTCGACACGGTGGAGGCTGCGGTGGACTACCATTACATCCGCCTGGGCGACGCCACCGAGCACTTACTGCCGGTGCACGCGGAAATGTTGACTTGCCAGAGAGATACCGGCTTCTGCTCCCGGAACGCGGCCGATTTCCGCAATTATCGAAGGTTCGAAGGCGAAGCGACCATCAAGTACGAGCAGTAACGGGCGTTTCCGCGCGGCCTGTCGCCCTTCCTACTGGACAACACTACCCGATCGCACTTAAATAGATCTATGTCAAAAACTGAACTGCTGCGGGAAGCTCTTTCGGCGGGCGAAGGGATCCTTCGGCTGGCTCCGTGCTGGGTGCCGCGCTCATTTCTGATGCCCGGCGGCCGGCTCAAGCTCGATCCCCGCGACCTCTACGCGCTCGGCGCCCACCGCGGAGGAATCGACGAACGCTGGTTCTCATCCACCACCCGTGCTGACAACGGCCCCGGCACGCCGGAAGACGAGGGCCTCAGCTACATCGTGGCCGACGGCCATCGAATTCTGCTGAAGGAGGCCGTGGAAACGCTCGGCGACGAACTGCTTGGCGCGGACGTTATGCGCGAGCACGGCGGGTGGAACGTCCTGTGCAAGTTTTTCGATAATCTCGGCCCCATCCCCCACCACATGCACCAGATGGACGAGCATGCGGCGAAAGTCGGCCGCAAGGGGAAACCCGAGGCTTACTATTTCCCCCCACAGTACAACTTCACCGGCAATAATTTTCCGTACACGTTCATGGGGCTGAACCCCGGAACCACTAAGGACGACGTCCGCCGCTGCCTGGAGCGCTGGAACGAGGGCGATAACGGCCTGCTCTACCATTCCCGGGCCTACAAATTGCAGCCGGGCACTGGCTGGCAGATCGACGCCGGCATCCTCCACGCACCCGGATCGCTGGTGACCTACGAGCCCCAGGTGAATTCGGATGTGTTCGGGATGTTCCAGTCGATGGTCGAAGGCCGCGTTGTGCCGTGGGACCTGCTGGTCAAGGACGTCCCGCCGGAGCACCACCACGACCTGGACTACATCATCTCCATGCTGGACTGGGAAGCCAACGTAGATCCCGAATTTGCCAAGAAGCGCCTGTGCCATCCCAAGCCCGTCGCGGACGAAGCCGCAATGGCGGATTGCGGTTACTGCGAGAAGTGGGTCTCCTACAAGAGTCCGAAGTACTCGGCGAAGGAGCTCACCGTCTTTCCGGGCCGCTCGGCCGTGATTCGCGACGCCGCGGCGTACGGCCTTATTGTGGTGCAGGGTTGGGGCAGCGTGGGCAAGATGGAGGTGGAGACGCCCTCGCTGATCCGTTTCGGCCAGATGACCAAGGACGAGCTGTTCGTCACCGCGCCCGCCGCCAGGGCCGGAGTGGTGGTGACCAACCGCAGCGACACGGAAAACCTGGTCATGCTGAAGCACTTCGGGCCGGGAAACCCGGATCTGTCGCCCTTGCTTGCATAAGGCCGGGGTGAAGCGGGAACGTGTCACCTCCGGCGCAGTTCCTGCATCCAGTAAACTGAGGAAAGGAATGCCTCTCTACGAATACAGGTGCGCCGGTTGCGGCGCGAAGTTTGAACTGTTGCGGCGGATGCAGGACGCTGACGCGGAAACCGTGTGTCCAGAGTGCGGTTCCCCGGGCGCCGGCCGCCAGCTCTCGGTTTTTGCCAGCCACATGGGCGGTGGTGATACGGCGACGGCCCCCTGCGGAGCGCCTGCCTCGGCCTGCAACGCCGGCCGCTTCCGTTGAGCGTGATCCAGGGCGGCGGTCTGCCGCTCACATCGTTCCGCGGTCGGGGGCACACTGTCACCGCCCCCGGCCTTATCCCCTCTATTCCCCCGGCATTTGCCGGGGTTTTTCCTGTCTGGTGACCTTCTGGGGCCTTGAACCGTCTCCGTTAGTGATGCAGTAATTGGCGCGGAGAATCCCGCGCGGCTACCGTATTATTGTAGTAACGCGACTGCGCTGGAAGGTCCGGATGCCGCCGAAGCATCCGGAGGCCTTATGGGGAGAACGGGGTGGAGCAGTGAAGTGGACGCTCCTGATCGGACTTGTCGCGGCCTGGGGATGTCCGGCGTGCGCTCAGGTTCTGCTGACTGGCCGCGTTGTGGACGAGAATAGCGCCGCGGTTCCCGGCGCCCAGGTCACACTTACGCGCCCTAGGTCCGATCTGCGCCTTCAGGCCACCGCCGACCCAACCGGCAAGTTCGTCTTCGAGTTGGATGCAGCGGGCGAATACCTGCTCGGCGCCGAGCGTCAGGGCTTCTTCCGCCTGGCGAATCGCCCCGTGACGCTGACTGCCGGCTCCAACGACGTCACGCTGGTGCTGAACCCGGCGCGTGAGGTCTTCGAAGAGATCGACGTTTCCTATTCGCCGCCCGACATCGACTTCGACCGCACCACTCCCGAGCAACGCCTTACCGGCACCGAACTGGTTCAGATCCCCTATCCCTCGACCAATACCCTTCGAAATGCCTTTCGGGCGATCCCCGGCGTCGTGGAGGATTCGCGCGGCGGCGTCCACCTCCACGGCGGCGCCGAGGAGCAGACCCTCTACACCCTCGACGGGTTCCAGGTGAACGACCCGCTTACCGGGCGTTTCGAAGCCCGCATCAGCGTGGAGTCCGTTCACTCGATGGAGGTTTCCGGCGTCAACCAGGCCGAGATCGGCAAGGGTGCGGCGGGCGCCCTGGCCATCAAGACCAGCACCGGCAGCGACCGCTTCCGCTACTCCGGCACGAATTTCGTTCCGGGCATTGAGAACCGCAAGGGTCTGGTGATCGGCGGCTGGACCCCGCGGTTCAACGTCGAAGGGCCACTGCGCAAGGGGCGCGCGTGGTTCTCCGACAGCATCGACCTCCAGTACGACAATCACATCGTCGAGGAGTTTCCCAAGGGGCAGGACCGCACCAACAGCATCCGGTTCAGCAACCTGCTGCGGAACCAGTTCAATGTCACGCCTTCCCACATCATCTACACGGGGCTGCTGACCAGTTTCTGGACCGCTCCGAGAAACGGCCTGGGCGTTCTCGATCCGAGGGAGACCACGCTGGATCGCCGCACGCGCCAATGGTTTTTCAACATCAAGAACCAGATGTACTTCGGCGGCGGAGCGCTCATCGAAGCCGGCTATGCGGCCAACCGCACCTTCGGACGCGAAATCCCCCAGGGCCACGGCCTGCTCCTGATCACGCCCGACGGCCGCCGCGGCTACTCGTTCCAGGACGCCGTCCGCAAGGCGGGCCGCGACCAGTTCCTGGCCAACGTGTTTCTCCCCTCGTTCACCGCCCTGGGCGGACACCAGGTCAAGGTGGGCGCGGACGTTCATGCCGTGAACTACTGGCAGGACGTGCGCCGCACCGGGTACATTTACCTGCGTGCCGATAACACGATCTCCCGAAGCGTCTCTTTCGGCGGCTCCGGAAATGCGTGCATCTCCAATTCCGAAGCGGCCTGGTACATTCAGGACTCCTGGAAGCCGCGTGCCAGCTTGCTGGTCGAGATCGGGCTGCGCCAGGACTGGGACCGCCTGCTCGGCAACCTCAGCCTTTCGCCGCGATTCGGCTTTTCGTGGGCGCCGCCGCGCCTGGAATCCATCAAGATTTCAGGCGGGTATGGCATCATCTACGACCAGACCAGCCTGCGTATCTTCAGCCGCCCCCAGGACCAGTACTCCCTGACCACTTACTATTCCGCTGACGGCTTGCCTGCATGGGGACCGGCGCTATCGGTCTTCACCCCCGCTTCCGGGCCGCTCAGAACGCCCCAGTATCGAACCTGGAGCCTCGGCGCCGAACGCCGGTTCGCCGGCGACCTGTACGCGCGGTTCCAGTACATCGGACGCCGCGGCCGCGACGGCCTGATGTACTACAACACCGTATACCCGGGCGCTTTGCCGCCTGAGAAGGTGGCCGCAAGGTACGGCACCTCGATGTTCGACGCCGTTTACCTGCTCGGGAACCTGCGCCGCGACGTCTATGATGCCTTCGAAGTCACCGTCCGGAAGGCATTTCTCAGGCAGTATGAGATCCTGGCGAGCTACACGCGGTCGCGCGCGCTATCCAACGGCGTCGTGGACATCAGCGTGGACGACCCGCTGCTCATCACGAGCAACATCGGGCGCATGCCCTGGGATGCGCCCAACCGGTTCGTAAGCTGGGGCTACCTGCCCACCCCCTGGCAGAACTGGGCGGTGGCCTACCTGTTCGAAGCACGCAACGGCTTTCCGTTCTCGGTCACAGACGAGGCGGGCCGCATTCAGGGCAACCTGAACGATTACCGCTTTCCCGTCTTCGCCGAGCTGAACCTGCACCTCGAGCGGCGGTTCCGGTTCCGCGGGAACCGCTGGGCGTTCCGTTTCGGGTTCAACAACATTTTGGACCGCAAGAACCCGAACGTTGTGAATGCCGACAGCAGTTCGCCGAATTTCATGCAGTTCTATGGCGGGCAGAGCCGGGCCCTGAATTTCCGCATCCGCTGGCTCGGCAAGTGAGATTCCGGCGCGGCGATTGCAGCCGGACGCGCCGGTGTGCCTCAGTTGTGCTTAATTAGTTCCATGCGCCTGCTCGCGCTTTGCGCTCTCCCCGTTTGCCTGCTGGCCGCGGCCGAATTCCGGCAGCATACGATCGCTACCGGCCTGAAGGGCGGCTACCAGGTGGTTGCCGCCGACCTCAACAAGGACGGCAAGCCCGACCTCATCGCTCTCGCCAGCGGACTCACCGAACTCGTCTGGTTTGAAAATCCGGGCTGGCAGCGCCATGTGCTTGCGGCAGGCGTCTCCCGCCCGATCAACCTTGCCGTGTCCGCCCCCCGCCCGGACGGCATCCCCATCATCGTGCTCGCGCAGGAGTTCTCGATGGACCCTCAACAGAGCGCCGGCATCGTCTTGGTGCTCACCCATACCGGCGACCCGCGGCAGCCCTGGACAGCCGCGGAAATAGACCGCCTGCCCACCTCGCACCGCCTGCGCTGGGCCGATATCGACGGCAGCGGAAACAAGGTTGTGGTGAATGCTCCGCTGGCCGGCGCCCGCGCCGCCGCGCCCGATTACCGCGATAGGGTTCCTCTTGTCTTCTACCGCCCGGGCGCGTGGAAGCGCGAGGTGATCTCGAACGACCTTGCGGGCGTCCTGCATGGCATCTCCATCGTCGACTGGGACGGCGATCGCCGCGACGATATCTTGACGGCGAGCTTCGAAGGGATCAGCCTGTTTCAATTGGATGGGACGTGGCGCCGTACGCGGCTCGCTAAGGGAAGCCCGGACGCGTGGCCCAGGTGCGGATCGAGCGAGGTGGCCGTGGGCCGGCTTGGCAAGCGCCGCTTCCTCTGCGCGATCGAGCCCTGGCATGGCAACCAGATAGCGGTCTACATCGAGCGGCGCGGCCAATGGGAGCGCCAGGTGATCGACGATTCATTCGTCGAAGGCCACGCGCTGCTCACAGCGGATCTCGACGGCCGCCGCCGCGATTCCATCGTCGCCGGATACCGCGGCAAGGGACGAAGCGTGTTCATCTACACGGCGGAAGATAACGAGGGGAAGCGCTGGACACGGCGCCCGCTCGATGAGGGCGGGATGGGCGCCGCCAGTTGCGCGGCGGCCGATCTGAACGGCGACAGCAGGCTCGACATCGCCTGTATCGATTCGTCCAGCCTCAAGTGGTACGAAAACGTCGCGCGGCGCTGAACCGGCCGGCCCGCGCGTTACTCCACCGGTTTGACCGCCAACTTGGGCTTCGGAATTTCGGCCGGCCGGAGCAGCTTCGAGTGCAGCAGGAGGTCGCGCACGCGCAGGTACCATTCGCCCCCCGAATTGCCGTGGCCGGGCGGGGACTCGCACCACTTTGCCCGGTCCGCGATGCCTGCCTTTTCCAGCAACTCCGCCGCAAGCGCTGTCTTGCCCGCATTCTGTTCGAGCGAGCGCGCGAGCGCCATATCCTGGCGGGCGTTGCGCCTGATGAGCCGGCGGACGGTGAGCGGCCCTTCCTCGTTCTCGCCGCCGTGCGCTCCGCACAAGTAGGCGTGCAGCACCCTCGCGGCGGTCTCCGCTGCTGGAGCTTCAGGCGGAGGCAGCGGCTCAAACGACCCCTTGGCCGCCGGCGGCGCAATTGCCGGGGAAATCCGCAATTCCATCGGATAGATCACCCACTGCCCTCCGACGTTCAGTTGCACCTCAAAGCGTGTGCGCCGCACCGGGGAGTCCGGCGGCACCCAGAGATCGAGCCAGATCACGCGGCACGTCTGCCCCTCCACGTGTTCCGCCGAATCGTCTACCACCTCGCCGTTATCGGTAATGGTGAGCGGCTCGAGGCCGTCCGGAATGTAGGTATCGTTTCGCTTCACCCAAACGGGCCGGTAGGCGGCCACCTGAACGGACCCTTCAGGATTCTGCCCGAGAAAGAGACTGTACTGCCGTCCTTCCAGACCTGAGATGACGGCCTGAAAGGTAGCGTAGCCGTTGCGCGCGAGCGCGGGCGATAGCACCTCGCGCGAACGTTCGGCCTTGTCGGCGGCCACAACCGCACAAAACGGATCCACCCGCTGCAACTCGGTATAAACCCGGACGGACTGCGCTCTCAGGCCGCCGGCAATCACCGCTGCAAGGAACAGGATTCGGAGCGCCATCCGGCCTATTGTAGTCCGATAGCAGGCCGGATGTCGCTTTTGAGTTCTTAATCAGACGAGGTCGAATTTCTCCTGCTGCAACGCGATATCGCTGACCACGAGCACGGGCCTGCCCAACACCTCTTCCAATTCTTCGAGGTAGTTGTTATCGCTCGCCTTCAAAAAGCGCGCGACTTCCGGGTTGACCCGCAGGGTCACATCGGGGCCCTCAATGGCTCGGGCGATCTTGTGCGCTTCCTGGATGATCTCCCCCACCACCGTCTGCACGCTCTTGACGTAACCCGCACCGTCGCAGTAAGGGCACGGCGAGCAGAGCGTCCGCTCCAGGCTCTGCTTGACGCGCTTGCGGGTGATCGCGACCAAACCGAAATCATTAAACTGAAGAATCTTATTCGGGGCGCGGTCGGCCCGCATCGCCTCCTCGAGCGCCTGCATGACCTTCTGGCGGTTCTTGCGCTCGTCCATGTCGATGAAGTCGACGACGATGATGCCGCCCAAATCGCGCAACCGCACCTGGCGAACGATCTCCTTCACAGCCTCGAGGTTCGTCTTGACTATCGTGTCTTCGAGCCGGTTCGACTTGCCGACGAACTTACCCGTGTTCACATCGATGGCCACCAGCGCCTCGGTCTGATTGATGACGATGTAGCCGCCGGACTTCAGCCAGACCTTCGGGCGCAGCGCTTTTTCAAGTTCCGAACTCACGTTGAAGGCGTCGAAAATCGGCATGTCGCGCGTGTAGAGTTTCACGCGGCCGACGGCGTTCGGCTGGAAGCGCTCGATGAATCGCAGCACGCTCTCATAGACTTCCTCGCTGTCCACCCAAATGGTTTTGAACTGCTCGGAAATCTGGTCGCGCAGAACGCGGCTGACAAGATCCAGATCGTGGTGAATGAGCGCTGGGGCTTTGCGCGCTTCCGCCTTCTGCCGGATGTCGAGCCAGAGATTGAACAGGAACTTCATGTCCGCGGCGATTTCGGCTTCGTTCTTGCCCTCGCCGGCGGTGCGGACGATGTAGCCGCCCGGAATGCCGGTACGGTGGTTTTGCAGGATGCGCTTCAAGCGCAGCCGTTCCTCGTCGGAAGCGATCTTGCGCGAAACGCCCAGGTGCTCGACAGTCGGCATGTAGACGACATAGCGGCCGGGCAGCGCGATGTGGGAAGTGATACGAGCGCCCTTCTGCCCGAGCGGCTCCTTGGCGATCTGAACCAGAATTTCCTGGCCCTCTTTGAGAAGTTCGGTGATCGAGGGCTGGGGCGGGCGCTCGGACGTCCGCTCGTGGCGCCCCTGGCCGTTCGGTTTTCCGGCCGGGGCGGGTTCGGCCTCGACGGTTTCGCGTGCCGGGGCTTCCTTGACTTCGTTCCGGCCTTCGGCGCCCTCCGCGAGGGCAGCGCCGCGGATCTTCCGGCGCATGCGCCGGGAAACCCTGTGCGGATACCGGTAGCCCTGCTCCCGGAGCGTGGCCGTGAGGCTTACGGGCATGCGGGCCGGCTCGACCTCTTCGGAGGTCTCCGCTTCCGCCGCGGGGGATTCCGAGGCTGTTTCCTCGGGAACGGCCCCCTCCGGCAAGTCAGCGAGGGGAAGCCCCTCGCTCTCTTCTTCCGGAGCGGCTCCGGGCTCCTGCCCGGCTGCCGCTTCGGGAATACCGGTTTCCGTTGCGGGTTCTTCAGCCGCAGCTTCCTCAGCGGGTTCCTGGACTGCTTCCTCTTCCGCGGGGGCCGCTGCTGGGACCTCTTCAGCAGGCGCAGCCTCAACAGCCTCTTCGGCTGCGGCTTCGGCTTCCTCAACCGCCAGCTCTTCGATAGGCGGCTCTATGGCGGCAACCCCTTCGGCGGAGGTCGCTTCCTCGGAGGCCTCTTCCTCGGCGGTTTCTGCGGCAGTCTCCTCGGCAGCGGGACCCAGGGCCAGGGTAGGATCCTGGGCGGCAATCTCTTCCTCGGTCAGAGACTCGGCGCTGTCGCCGGATTCCGCCTGCGCGGCAGCGTTCTCGGCCTCGCAAGGTGCTTCTGCGGTCTCATGATTGCTGTACTTGGCCAGGACTTCGCCCGGCAGCACTGCGAAGTCTTCTTCGCGTTCAGCAGTCTCCGTCCCTGCGGGCTCGCGCCGGGAACTCACGATATCGGCAGCGTACTTGGATTCCGGAAACCCGCGGCCGCGCGAGCGGCGGCGGCGCGAACGGCGGCTCTTACGATCCCGCCCCTCGGCTTCCTCGGAGCCGGCCTGCGCCGTGGGCCCTTCGGCCTGCGGCGTTGCGCGCTCCGCCGTCTCGGCAGCCGCGCCCTTCTCGGCCCGCATCACCTTCTCTTCGGCGGTGCTTGCAATCCTGTCGTACTCCTCGTTGTCTTCAAAGAAGTCGGAAACGTAAAGGAAGGCGTCCCGTTCCAGGCCTATATCCACGAAAGCCGACTGCATGCCCGGCAGGACGCGGGTCACGCGGCCCTTATGTATGCTTCCGGCCAGTGAATACTCGTTAGCTCGTTGAAAATAAATCTCGACCAGTTGGTCGTCCTCGAGAACCGCCACCTTGGTTTCGTGGCGGTTCGAAGAAATGATCAGCTCTTTTCCCATGAGTCACTCCGCTCAATAGGCTACGAGCGCGGCTGCTCAGGGGACCAAAGGCTTGCGAGAGGGCTTCGACGCTCCGCCCGGCGGATGAGCGCCCGGCGGGTTGAGTTACATACCTAAGTAAACTTGTTGGGTTCCGGCGACGGAGTTCTTCATCTCGACATCGCCCGAAACCAGGAAAGCCGGCCGGACAGACTGAAAAGTCCGTTGCACTCGGGTTTCCTACACTGCTAACGAAACAGACTCGCGGAAAACCTCAATCCCGTTGGCCAACCACGTTCGGCCATCTCAGCTCACAAATCGCCAGAGCCTGACACTGTTGACCAGGCCCAGCATCAAAAAAATCGACAGCGCATTGGAGCCGCCGTATGTCATCAAAGGCAAGGGAATGCCGGTCACCGGCATGCGGCCCACGACCATCCCGATATTCACCAGGATATGGAACAGCAGCAACCCGGCGACCCCCATACAGATGTACATTCCCGAACGGTCCGGCGCCATCTGCGCATTCTGCACAATCTGCATCAACAATAGAAAATACAGCCCTAACATCACCACGACTCCAACGAAGCCGTGTTCTTCGGCAAATGCCGAAAATATGAAATCCGTGTGCGGAACCGGGAGGAACCTGAGCTGCGTCTGCGTACCTTTTGTCACTCCCCTCCCCCACATTCCCCCGGCCCCAACGGCAATCTTGGACTGAATCACCTGGTATCCGGAGCCTTGGGGGTCCTGGCCGGGGTCCAGGAATGTGACCAGGCGGGCTTTCTGATAATCCTTCAGGGCAAAATGCCAGCCCAGCGGCAACACTAACACCAGGATGACGACAATCACCACCCAGTATTGCCAGCGCAGGCCGGCCAGCAGAATTCCGACACCCAGGATTGGCAGATAGGTCAGCGAAGTTCCCAAATCGGGCTGCTTCATTACCAGCAACATCGGCACGGCGACCAAACCGCCCAATTTCAGCAGATCGCGACCTTCCACCCGATCGGACTTCAAATCGGTCAAATACCGGGCTACTAGCAATATTATCACCGTTTTGACGAATTCCGATATTTGCAGGTGCAAGCCCGGAAGCGCAATCCAGCGCCGTGAACCGAAAACAGTGCGGCCGACCATCAGCACCAGCAAGAGGCTGATAACCGACAGAAAATAAAATAGAAAAGTATGGCTGAGCAGGCTATGATAGTCGATCTGGGAGACAATCCACATCACCAGCAGACCGGCGGCCACCCAGATCATCTGCTTCCACCAGGCGTCTTCCCATTTCGTATCCCGGGTGGCGCTGTAGATTTGCAGGATCCCGAGTCCGCAAATCAGCAGGGTGATGATGAGCAGGGTCCAGTCGAGGTCGCGAACCGAACGGTAGCTGGTCATGGTGTAGCCGCCCGGGCTGCCTCCGGCGCCACGGGACCGAACTGCGGAACGGAGCGCTTCAACTCCGCCACAAAGCTCTGCCGCTGGCTCCGCGCCTTCTTGTCGAAATAGGCCTTGATGACGTCGCGCGCGACCGGGGCAGCCAGCCAGCCGTGCTCTCCGCCTTCCACCAGCACCGCAACGGAAATTTCGGGCGCTTCGCACGGCGCAAACGCCACAAACCAGGCGTTGTCTCTCAGCGCGCGCCCGAGTGCGCCCTTAGCCGCCTGGTTGGAGATCCGCTGGGCCGTACCGGTTTTCCCGCAGACGCTGATGCCGGGCAGCCGCGCGCGCCCTCCGGTTCCGCCGCCCTCGTTGACCACGCCGTACATGCCCGCCACCACCTTCTGCACAACGGCGGTATCGATTTTGGCGACTCGGGGCTTCTCAATCCTGTCCGGATCCTTCACCAGGTGCGGCTTGTGCCAGACCCCGCCCACGGCGAGCCCGCCGATCGCGTACGCGAGCTGAAGCGGCGTGACCGTGAGCGCGCCCTGGCCGATCGCCACCGAGATCGTCTCGCCGGCGTACCACTTCTGCCGAAAATTGCGCATTTTCCATTCGCTGGAGGGGACCAGTCCCGGCATTTCGTTGGGCAGATCGATCCCGGTCTTGCGGCCCAAGCCGGCCATTGCGGCGTACTTGGCAATGGTGTCGACTCCGATGCGGTTGCCGACGTTGTAAAAGTACACGTCGCAGGATTGAACGATGGCTTTGTGAAGCTCCACCGTTCCGTGGCCGCGCTTTTCCCAACACTTGAAGTACCGGCCATAGAACGTAGCGCCGCCGGGGCAGTGGACGCGAAAATCGTCGTCGATAGCGCCCGATTCCAGCCCTGCCAGCGCCATAATCGGCTTAAAGGTGGATCCGGGAGCGAACTGAGCCTGGATGGCCCGGTTGAGCATCGGATTTTCCGGGTTGCTGATCAGTTCTTTCCAATCCGAGGCGCGGATGCCGCCGGCAAATTTGTTGGGATCGTAGGCGGGAGTGGAAACCATCGCGAGCACTTCGCCGTTGCGCGGGTCGAGGGCCACAACGGAACCCGTTTGGCCTTGCATGGCGAGCTCGGCCACCACCTGGACATCGAGGTCGAGCGTCAACTGGAGGTTTCGCCCCGGCGTGGCTTCCTTGATTCCGAGGACGCTGCGGACCCGGCCGCGATTGTCCACCACGACCTGGCGCTGGCCGTCCACGCCCATGAGCCGGTGGTTATACTCGCGCTCGAGACCCGCCTTGCCGATCACCGCGCCCTGGTCATAGTTGATGAACTGCGGTTCGTTCAGCTCGGCCTCGCTGATTTCACCCACATAGCCGATGACATGCGCGGCCAGCCCTTCCCTCGGGTAGAGGCGGCGCTGGGCGTGGATCAGCTCCATTTCGGGAAAGGTTTCCGGATCGCGGTGCGCCTCGACGAAGGCCACCTCGCCGGGAGTGAGCTCGCTCTTGATGACAATGCTTTCGTACTCAGGCCGGGAGCTGAACCGCTCGATACGGGAAGCGAGTTCTTCGTAATCCATGTTCAGCCCCAGCGCGATCGGCCGGATGTGTTCTCGCTTGAGGTGTTCGCGCGATAGCAGCAGGCTGTACGACGACCGGTTGTCCACGATGACGCGGCCGTCGCGGTCCAGAATCTTGCCCCGGGGAGCGAGAATCGGCTGGGATTTGATCCGGTTTCGCTCGGCGGCCTGGCTGTAAATTTCCGGCTCGCGCACCTGAAGATTCCAGAAACTCGTGATCAGAAACAGAAAAACCCCGACCGCGAGGTACTGGAAAAATGCGATTCTGCCCGCGGCGAACTTCGTGTCCTCATCGCGTATGCGGGGCGTCAGTGGGTGCGGATCGTCGTTATGGTCGTGCAACGAGAGGCTCACGGACTTTGAGGCCTAAGTCCTCTCTTTCAGTTTATCCAAAAAATGAAAAAGTGAGATGCCGACTACGGCATTGAGAAGGGCGATTACCAGCGTCTGCGAAACGTCGAATGGGAGCAACTGGCCGAGCAGCGCCCTGGCCAGCACCCAGTAGAAAAACTGGTGGAAACAGTAGAAGAGAAATGCGAGCAAAAACCGGATGACTACGTGATCGACGTCGAAGCGCATGCCGACGGAAGCGGCGAAATAACCGACCAGAGTCTTGACGATACCGAACATTCCCAGCGGCTGATGGGAAAGGGAGTCCTGAACCAGTCCGATGCCCGCGCCGATGAAGGTGCCGGCCACCTGGTCGCGCCGCATCAGCGCGAAGTAGACAGTAACCAGCAGCGGCAGCTCGAGAAACTGAAAAAACTGAAAGAAAAGCGGGATATAGACCTGAAACAGAATCGCAGCCAGCGGGACGGCGATCAGCCCCCAGCGGCGGAAGCGCGCGACGCGGCTCTCACGCGCGCTGGTAATCAGGCGAAGGTCGGAAACGTCGCTCATGGCTGCTGGCCCCGGCCGGCAGAGGAAGGTTCGGCTTTCGCGGCCGGAACGCGGGGGGGCTCGGACTTGGCGGGCGCCGCGGCGGAGCCTGATCCGGACTGCACCGGCACGACCCCGGCTCCGGACTGCGCGGGCGGAGCGCCGGCGGCGGGCTGGGGTTTAGGCGACTGCGGCTGCGGGGCCGCGGCGGCGGATTCCGCCGGCTTCGGAGCGGCCACACCCGGCTGTGCGGCGCCCGCGCGGGCGGCCGGGCTATCCGGGTCGAAGTTGAAGTTCGGGGGCCTGGCGCCGGGCAGACCCTGCCCGAACGTATGTCCCTGTGCCTCGCCGATGCGCAGATAGCGCTGGCGGAGGCGGTCCGCGTCGGTTCCGATATGAGGAGATGCGGTCCCGGGCGCGGCCGAAGCCGTTTCCGGAGTGTCGGGCGGCGGCTGGTAGTACATCTCGGAGCTGGCTGTTTCGGGATCGGGGATGGGCTGGTGAACCCCCTCGATGACGACAAGCACCTCCTCACTCCCGCGCTGTGTTCCGCTCGGGGTGAGGGTGACCTGCATGAACGGGTTGCCCGGGCGCGCGGCAGTGACCTTCCCGACGGGCAAGCCCTTGGGAAAGACACCGTCGTCGCCGGAAGTGTAGAACCACTCCCCAACTTCCACTTTCTGTTCGTTCTCGATATAGTCCACTTCGCAACTGTTATAGCCCAGGCCGCGAACGGTGCCGTGGACGCGGTGTTTCTGGGAGACGACCCCGGCGGCGAAGGTGGGGTCCGTGACCAGGAGAACTTGCGAAGCGGTGGGGTAGGCGGCGATGACCTTTCCGACTATACCGTCGGGTGTGATGACGGCCATGCCCCGCTTGACGCCGCCGCCGGAGCCGCGATCGATGAAGACGACGCGCGAGTTGGCGCCGGTGCCGGTGCCAATGACGCGGGCGGGCACCATGCGGGACTGGCTGCGGGCCTGGAAAAGGCTGAGAGCCTGGACGCGGTCGGCGGTTTCCAGTTCGGATTTCAGAAACTGATTCTCGATTTTCAGGCGCCCGAGTTCCTTTTTGATCTCCAGGTTTTCCTGCCGGACATTGTGAAGGAGGATGTAGTTTTCGAGGACTCCCACCGTATTGCTGCGGAGGCCCTCTATGACACGGGCCAGCGGAGTGACGGCGGTGACGGCCCAGACACGGATCAACCGCACGTCCTGGTTGCTTTTCACCTGATAGGCGAGCAGGATTAGCTGCGCGCAGATGACCAGCAACAGCACCGTGATGTTGCGGTACCGGTTGAGCAGCGAGTCCATTCGACTCCGGGCGTCAACTCCTATTCTATGGAGATTTTTCGCAGCAGTTTGAAGTCCGTCAGCATCTTCCCCGTGCCCAGGACGACCGAGGCGAGCGGGTCTTCAGCGATCGAGACGGGCAAACCGGTTTCCTCGCGGATGCGGCGGTCGAGATTCTTGAGCAGCGCGCCTCCCCCGGTCAGGACGATGCCGCGGTCGCTGATATCGGCGCTGAGTTCGGGCGGGGTGCGCTCGAGCGCGACGCGAATGGCGTTCATGATGGTGGCGACGCACTCGGAGAGGGCCTCGCGGATTTCGCTGTCGTCGATGGTGATCGTCTTGGGGACGCCCTCGATGAGGTTGCGGCCCTTGATCTCCATGGTGAGCGGGCGGTCCAGCGGATAGGCGGAGCCGAGCTGGATTTTGATCTGCTCGGCGGTGCGTTCTCCGATGAGCAGGTTGTACTTGCGCTTGAGGTACTGCATCAAGGCGTCGTCCATCTCATTGCCGGCTACGCGAACCGAGCGGGAGTAGACGATGCCGGAGAGGGAAATGACGGCGACGTCGGTGGTGCCGCCGCCGATATCGACGATCATGTTGCCGCAAGGCTCGGTGATGGGGAGCCCGGCGCCGATGGCGGCCA
Organism: Rhodospirillales bacterium; assembly: GCA_050261015.1. Lineage (GTDB taxonomy): Bacteria > Acidobacteriota > Terriglobia > Bryobacterales > Bryobacteraceae > Fen-330. The sequence continues at coordinate 84,239 of JBLNCW010000100.1, forward strand.
CCATGGCCTGCTCCACCAGGTGCACTTCGCTCGCCTTCGCGCGATAGGCCGAGTCGACGACGGCGCGCTTTTCCACTTGGGTGATTTCGCAGGGCACGCCGATGACGATCCGCGGGTGCACGAGCATCTTGCGTCCGTGCGCCTTCTGAATGAAGTAATTCAGCATGCGCTCGGTGACCTTGAAGTCGGCGATAACGCCGTCCTTCATCGGGCGGATCGCGACGATGTTGCCGGGAGTGCGGCCGAGCATTTCCTTGGCCTCTTTCCCGACGGCCTCCACCTCGCCGGTGTTCTTGTTGATCGCCACTATGGAGGGCTCGTTGACCACGATCCCTTTACCCTTGGCGTAGACCAGCGTATTTGCGGTCCCCAGATCAATTGCAAGATCTGAGGAAAACAAACTGAAAAGGGAACGAACGTTCATTAGAATGTTTCATCACTCCGGAGTTGCCCGTCTCAAGCGGCCACCGCCAGACTACGAAGTAGAAAACAAAGCGCGCGAGCCGGAGTCTGACTCGAAGCGTACCACACGGGAGGGGTGTTCGTAAATTCGGAGGACGCGGTCCCGGAGGGGGAAAGTGGGTGGAGAAACGAGGGCGTGGGCGTGGATCAGCGGAGGGGAATATCGGTAAGCCGCGCGCGCAGCCGGGAAAAGACTGCCAGACACCCAGACGTTTCAAACGGGATCGCTGAGGGTTTTCTCGCGCTCGATGTCGAGCAGCAACTGTCGCATTTCTGTGGCGATCTCAGCAGGCTGTATCTTTTCCACCTCCCCCTTGAAGTAGCAGAATACGCCGTACATGACCGGCAAGTCCGAGGGGGTCGAAGGTTCCGCAAGAATTCCCACCAAATCGCAGGCAGTTGCGAGGGTGGCGGCGTAGATCGCGGCTGGGCACATCATACTTCCATACTCGGTCTTGGAGTTCTGGACGACCCGGCATAGGCACACAGAACGTTGCCGGTCTTACGTTCCGGTAATCAGCCTCGATCTTGGCGACGATTTCAGCCAGATCCTCTTCCACATGTGGGAAGGACCGTTTGAGGCGCCTGATGCTCGCTTGCAGATTGGAAGAGGTGGTGAGATTAACTCTGCATCTGGGCAACGGGAGGTCTCCGTGACAGTGCTACGTCTCGTAGCTCAGCCACGGTCCCGTCGATGATCCGCTGAAAATCTTCATCCAGACACATGTACAAACCCTCGGCGATGCTACCCAATGCCTCAAGGTGCTTTGAAATCACATCAAGCATCATTCGGTACGGGAAAGCATCGCGCAGGCCTGCCTGATCGTAGATGGCCAGCATCTTGATCAGTCTCTGATGGAGTTGGTTTACCCTGTGTGCGAGCTTCCGAATTTCCTGTGCATCCTGCATGCCGCCGCAACCGACACTTAAGGACCGCACAGCAGTGGGCATGGCAGCGGCAAGAAGCACGAGCCAGCGCAAACTTGGGGCGAATGCCAACCAAGCACTCACGCGGGGAACGTTCCGGCGCGGTTTGGCAGCAGTCGCCACCAGAACGGCCTGCGTTCGTGACTCCAGAAGACCGATAGGTACCGCAGCGCTAGACATATCGCCCTCTATCCGACGCGAACCGCACGCCGCGCATCGCACACATATCGACGCCGTTGGGCTGGAACTTGAGCGAGATCAGTATATAGTGTTGGGCTGCCGCTCGCAACGCGTCCGACACACTTCAAGTGTATTTAATGTCAGTGAACGAGGCAAGGCTCGGCCGCCGTCGCACCCTGATGAGCGATGCGGTTGATTCAGGATATGAGGACGAACAAGGCCTCACGCGGGTTGAATTTTCCTAAGCGATTGAAATCGAGGCAATAAGAAACGGGGCTGGGCTGGCACCGGCTTAATTGCGGCTCCCATGGCGGGAGTGCCTGGACGATGCGGTTGGTTTCGAGGCACCGGGACGACATAACCGCTGAGAGACGCGTGACGCTTGTAGGGTAAACTTGCCCTTCGGGGTTAAAGACCATGCTTAGAGTTGCACTCTTCCTTATCGCGATCGCGGCCGGCCTGGCGGCGCAGCAGGCCGATACACTCTACAGGGATTTTCAGAATCCACCCGGCGAGGCCCGGCCGTTCGTGCGGTGGTGGTGGAACGGGCTGTATGTGACCGAGGGCGAGATACTGCGCGAACTCGACGTCATGAAGGCCGCGGGCATCGGGGGCGTGGAGATCAACTCAATCGAGATGCCGCCTCAGGTTCCAGTTGAGGGACTCCGGAATCTCAAGGCCCTGGACTGGCTCAGCCCGGAGTGGAACCGGATGGTCCGAATCGCCGCCGAGGGCGCGCGGCAGCGCGGCATGACGCCGGATTTGATCGTCGGATCGGGGTGGCCCTTCGGCGGGAAATTCCTGCCGCAGGAAGACCAGATCCAGCGGATTTCGCTGGTGAAGCGCGAGGTGACCGGCCCACAGCAGTTCCGCACGACGCTTGAGGAATTCGCGCGGCAGCGCGCGGGCGGGCGGCGCCGCGACGAATCGACGGTTGACACCGAGCCGCAGCTCGCGTTTCTGCGCCTGGTGCCGGCGGGGCTGACGCGCTTCAATCCCGGTACGGACGTGATGAGTTCGGTGAAGCCGGACGGCACGATCGAAGTCGCGGTGCCGGAGGGCAAGTTCACACTCTACGGGGGCTTGCACGAGATCGGGTTTACGCACGTGAAACTCGGGGCCCCGGGCGCGGACGGGCCGGTGGTGGACCACCTGAACGCGAAAGCGGTGAGGAAATACCTGGACCGCCTGTCGTCCACGCTGGGTCCGGCGTTGGGCGGGAAGCTGGGAAATCTGATCCGGGCGATGTTCGTGGACAGCCTGGAACTCGACCGCGCCAACTGGACGGGCGATTTCGCGGCCGAGTTCGAGAAGCGGCGCGGATATGCGCTCGCCCCCTATCTGCCGTTCGTGCTGGATAGCGATTCGGCCGTGCCGGCAGGCGAGTTCGCCGATACCGTGCGGCGGGCGCGGTACGACTTCGTGCTGACGCTGATCGAGCTGTTCCGGGAGCGGTTCATCAAGACCTACATCGACTGGTGCCATGAAAACGGGCTGCGCGGGCGCATACAGGCCTACGGGCGGGAGACGCACCCGCTGGAAGGCAGCATGCACGTGGACCTGCCGGAAGGGGAGAGCTGGCTGTGGGGCGAGGAAGACAGGATCGTGCCCATGCCGACGGTGGTGAACAAGTACGTCTCTTCGGGCGCTCACCTGGCGGGGAAGCGGCTCGTCAGCTTCGAAGCGATGACGAACGCGGTGCCCGTTTTCAGGGAGACAATGGAGGATTTCAAAATCGGCCTGGATATGAGCCTGCTGACCGGGGTAGTGCATCCGGTGCTGCACGGGTTCAACTACACGCCGCCGGAGGCCGGGTTCCCGGGCTGGGTGCGCTTCGGCTGCTACTTCAACGAAAAGAGCCCGTGGTGGCCGTATTTCCGCCTTTGGGCGGATTACTCGGCGCGAATGACGGCGGTGCTGCGGCAGACGACCGCGACAGCGCAGGTGGCGATTCTCGGCCCGCGGGCGGATGAGTGGTCGCGCGAGGGTATGCTTTACCAGCCTTTCCCGGAGGTGAACGTGCCCTGGTATCACTACCATCTCTGGGAAGCGCTGCAACAAAACGGCGTTCAGACGGATTACCTGAGCGAAAGCGTCTTGCAGGCGGCGAAGTTCGCCGAGGGCGAAATCCGGTATGGGGAACGGCGATACGAGGCCATTGTCCTGATGGATGTTGAGTCGCTGGAGCCTGCCACGGCGCTGGCGTTGGAGCGGTATGCCAAGGCGGGCGGCAAGATCGCCTTCGTAGGACGGCAGCCGAGCCGCGCACCGGGATTGAACGATGCCGCAGCGAAGGACGAATGGGTGCGCACGCACATCGCGGCCGCGCTCGAAGCGGGCGGCGAGCGCATGGCTGTGGTCCCCGCGCCCGAGCAGAAGGCTCCCACGGCGCGGGCGAACCAGATGAACCGCCTGGGGATGCCGCCGGCAGACAAGGAAAACCTGCTGGCGTGGTCGGCGGGATTATTGAAGCGGTTTGCGATCACGCCGGCGGTTCGGATGTCGAAGACCAACACCTGGGTTTCGCATATCCATCACCAGCAAGGAGCGCGCGATTTGTTTTTCTTCGCCAATACGAGCCGGAACCAGGAGGCCGCATTCGAGGCCGTCCTGCCGGTGGAGAACAAGAGCGCGTGGGAGTGGGACCCGTTCACGGGAGAGCGGCGGCCGTATCCGCAGCAGGGGAACCGGGTGGCGGTCCGGCTGGGGCCGGCGGAATCCCTGCTGCTGGTATTCGAGCCGGGCAGTGCGGGCCGCGGGGCGGCGCTTCCGCGGGTGCGGCGGGGGGCGCCAGCGATCCCCGTGAAGGCCGCATGGCGGGCGCGATTCGAACCGGTGAGCGGAGTGGAGCCCTTCGAACGGACATTCAACGAGCTGATCGACATCGGCAAGGCGAGCGATCCGGCGCTGGCCGCTTTTGCGGGCGTCGTGGTCTACCAAGCGGAGTTCGATGCCGGCGACGCGCGCCACACGGTGCTCGACCTCGGGCAGGTGCATGGTGTTTCCGAGGTGACGTTGAACGGGAAGCCGCTCGGAGTGCGGTGGTACGGCCGGCATCTTTACGATGCGCGCGGGGCGCTCCGGAAGGGCAGGAACCAACTGGAAGTGAAGGTCACGACGATGTTGGGGAACTATGCGAAGTCGCTCGCGCCGGCCGACCCGGTGGCGAAGCGCTGGGCCGGATGGTTCCCTCCGATTTCCGCCGGGCTGGTTGGGCCGGTGGAACTGGCGGAGGCAGGAAACTGATCATCCGCGGCAGAGTTTGATATCGTCGCGGTCTTCGGAAATTGGCGGCGCGGCTGTAAAGCGGGTCACGAACTGGCGGTGGAGCAGTTGAGTGGAGAGGATTCCGGCCAGCGCCATTTCGTCGGTTTCTCCGATGGCCGCGCCGCTTGAGACCTTGCGCACAAGCTGCTCGACCGCTCCCGGGCGGAAGAGGCCGGACGCCTTGATTTCCTCGGGCGACAGCAGTTCGCGCACGTAGTCCTGCACCGGCGAGGTGAAGAAACTGCGCTGGATGGGGGCGCGGTAGGGGCGCTTCGGCCGCTCCCAGAGGCGGTCCGGCAGGCACTCTTTTCCCATGCGCCTGAGCAGGCGCTTGTCCTTCAAGCCGAACAGCTTCAAATTCGAGGGCAGGCTGTTACAGAACTCCACCAGGCGGTAATCGAGGAAGGGCATGCGCGATTCCACCGAGTGGGCCATGGCCACCCGGTCACCCTGCGAGCAGAGGAGGTACTCGGAAAGAAAAATCGTGCTTTCGAGATACTGCGCTTGCTGGAGCGCTCCCCAGGTGGAGAACAGTTTGGGAAGGCGGGGCTCGCCGTCGCGCGCGGCCTCCGCTGCGCAGGCGACGCGCTCGGAAAAAAACCGCCGGCTGCGGGCGTTGTTTCGCCAGCGGACCAGGTGAGAGTAGTGGGGCGAATCCACTTCGGTCAGGCCGGTCCGGAAGAATGCGGTAAGGAAAGCGGGGCTCGTTTTCGCCATCCCGGGGATATCGGCGTAGAGGCGGCGCAACAGCAGCGGCCGCAACGAGGATTCCGGGTGGCGCGCCCAGAAGCGGCGTATGGCGGCCTCTTTGAAAATGTCATAGCCGGCCAGCACCTCGTCGGCTCCTTCGCCGGTCAACACCACTTTAAAACCGGAATTCCGCACGAGCTCGGAGAGCAGGAACATGGGGGCCGGGGCGGTGCGCGTGGTAGGCGTTTCCGTGTGCCAGATGACCTGCGGGAAGGCACGCGCGATGTCGGCGTGCGTGGCGCGGACGATCTCGTGGCGCGTGCCGAGGAAGCGGGCCATGCGGAGTTGGAATTCGCTCTCGTCGAAGTCGGGGTCGTCGAAGGCGATGGAAAATGTGGCCAGCCGCTGGCCGGCGCGCTCGGCGACGAGCCGGGTGATGATCGAGGAATCCAGGCCGCCGCTCAGGTAGGCGCCCACGGGGACGTCGGACCGCAGGCGGATGAGCGTGGCATCGGTCAGCAGGTCGCGGAAGCGCTCGAAATACTCGTCCGCGCGGCTGCCTCCGGCCGGGGACGCTGTTTCGGCCTCGGGTGGAAACGAGACACTCCAGTACTGTTTCGGCTCGGGCGGGCCGCCCGGGCGGAGTTCCAGGAAATGGCCGGGCGGAAGGGCGCGGATATTTTGGAATGCCGTTCGCCCCGGCAGCGGGCTCCAGTAGGTGAAGACCTGATCCAGCGTGACGGGGTCAATCTCGGTTGTCATGCCGGGGGACGCCAGCAGCGCCTTGATTTCCGAGGCGAACAGGAATGTGCCGTTCTTTTCCGTGTAAAAGAGAGGGCGGATGCCCATGCGGTCGCGTGCGAGAAAAACGCGCCGGTTGCGGGCGTCCCAGATGGCGAAAGCGAACTGCCCGTTGAGAAGGCGGAGGCAGTCCGGGCCGTGCTCTTCGTAGAGGTGGAGCAGGACCTCGGTGTCGCTGCTGGTGGTGAAGCGGTGGCCGCGCCTCTCCAGATCCGGGCGGAGCTCGACGTAATTGAAGACCTCGCCATTCAGAACGATCCACAACGAGCGGTCTTCGTTGGCGATGGGCTGCTGACCGGAACTGAGGTCGATGATGCTGAGCCGCGCACTGCCGAGGGTGGCTGCGGCGTCCTGGTAGACGCCGAACTGGTCGGGCCCGCGGTGGCGGATCATGCCGAGCATTTGGCACATAACGCGGTGCTGCAGGGTGGGGTCACACACGCTGCTGGAGATCATTCCGGCTATGCCGCACATGGGAAGGCTGTACTTTTTGTGTAACTTACAACCGTATGCTTGTCAATGAAAATTTTTCAACCTTTGCAAACAAAGGGTTTCCGTTGGCTTTTGGACCCGGTGGGGCGAGACTGTATACATGCGAATCCTCGGGCTGGCCGACGATCTGACCGGCGCGCTGGAGATTGGCGCCAAGTTCGCCAAGGCCGGGTTGCGGCCGCTGGTCACCACCGAGTTGACGCTGTGCCCGGCCGGATGGGAGGAAAGCCACGACGCCCTGGTGATCGACACTGAGACGCGGCATGCCGCGCCTGAGGAGGCGGCCGCCCGGGTAAGACTGCTGGCATCGGCAGCGCGCGAGCGGGGCGTGAGCATCGTATACAAGAAAACCGATTCGACGCTGCGCGGCAACATCGGCAGCGAGCTGAAGGCACTGCTCGATGCGTTTCCAGGAGCGCCGGTTCTGTACGCGCCCGCATATCCGGCAATGGGGCGGACGGTGAAGCGCGGCGTTCTACTCGTGAACGGAGTGCCGGTAAGCGAGACGGCGTTCGGCCGCGAACCTCTGAATCCCGTGCGGACGAGCCACATCGGCGAACTGCTTGCCCCGGCGCCGGTCAAATTGATGGAGCGAGCGCTGGCGGCCGAGGGACCGTTCGTGCATGTGTACGACGGCGAAAGTGACGCCGACATCACGGCGGTTGCGCGCGTGTTGCAGGGAATCGGGGGCGTGCGGCTGGCGGCGGGACCGGCTGCGTTTGCGGGTGAGATTGCGGCCCTGGCTTCGCCGGGCGGGCGGCGTGCGCCGGCGGCGTGGCCCGTCATCGCGGACTGCCTGGTAGTGAACGGGAGCCTGCACGCTGCTTCGCACGGGCAGGTCCGGCACGCGCTCGGAAGCGGCTGGCAACGCGTTGAGCCGGGCGCGTACCGCTCGGGTTGGGCGGTGCTCGAAACCGGGGAGAGCGGCGGAGAGCGGCTCGGACTCGAATTCGCCGCGCGCCTGGGGGAGGCGGTGAGCCATACTATGAAGCGGGCGCGGCTGGAGGCGCTGGTTGTGTTCGGAGGCGACACGGCCTGGGGCGTTCTAAGCGCGCTCGGGTTTCCCGCGCTCGAGCCGCTGGGCGAGGTACTGCCCGGGGTTCCGGTTTCTCAAGTAAGAACCGGCGGCCGCACGCTGTATCTCATTACTAAGGCCGGCGGATTCGGCCCGCCCGAGTTACTCGGCAACTTACGCATCAAACTAAGTGGAGAGTCCAGGGCATGATAATCGGTGTGACCGCGGGAGATGCAAGCGGAGTCGGTCCGGAGATTTTGCTGAAGGCGTTCCGCGGCGGCGAGATCGGGCATCCGGTGGTGGTGTTCGGCGACCTTGCGGCGCTGGAGTATTACAACGAGCTTTTGGGCCTGAAGGTGGAGTGCCGGGCGATCGACCGGCCGTCCGGCTATCGGGAAGGCGCGCTCAACGTGATCGACCATAAGCTGCTGGCCGCAAGCGACGTGACGCCGGGCAAACTGAACGCGAAATCGGGGCGGGCCGCGCGCGAGTACGTGTTCAGCGCCGCAAAGGCAGCGCTCGCCGGTGAAATCGCCGCGATGGTTACGCTCCCGATGAACAAGGAAGCGACGCAGCTTTCCGATCCACATTTCACCGGGCACACGGAACTGATCGCTGAAGTGTGCGGGGTGAAGGATGTCACGATCATGCTGGCGTCCCAAGAACTCATCGTGACGCACGTGAGCACGCACGTGTCCCTCACCGAGGCAATCGCGCGCGTGAAGAAAGAGCGCATTCAGACCATTCTGCTGATGACGTGGGAGGCGCTGCGGCGGCTGCGGGACAACCCGCGCATTGCTGTGGCCGGGCTCAATCCGCATGCCGGCGAGAACGGACTGTTCGGGCAGGAGGAAATCCGCGAGATCCGCCCGGCGGTGGAGTGGGCGCAGGCGCAAGGGCTGCCCGTCGAAGGCCCGTTCCCGCCGGACACCGTGTTCTACATGGCGGTGCGGCAGAAGCGCTTCGACGCGGTAGTGTGCATGTACCACGACCAGGGGCACATCCCGCTCAAGCTGCTCGATTTCGAGGGGGGCGTGAACGTGGCGCTCGGGCTGCCGATCGTCAGGACTTCCGTGGATCACGGGACCGCATTCGACATCGCCGGAAGAGGCGTGGCATCGACCGCAAGTTTCATTTGCGCGCTCGATTTTGCGGCCAGGCTGGCCGAACAGCGGACGCGCCAGTAGCGGCCTCCAATCCCACCCGATGATGGCAGCAGAATTGCCTGTCAAGCGGATTCTGGACAGTTCGGGTGTTTTTTGCGCGCCAGGCTGCGAAAAAAACGCATAGTACGCGAAGAAACTTCCTGGTACGAGGACGGGTTCATGCGACGGTTGATTTTGATTCTGATGTGCGTGCTCATAGCGGCGGTTCCAATCAGAGCGAAGCAGAAGGGAAAAGGAAAGGGCGAGAGCCGGGTAGCCGTGCGGTTCCGCGTGGAGGATGTGCGGGAGATCAGGCGCTATTACGAAGGCCGGCCATCCGGGCTGCCGCCGGGACTGCAAAAGAAACTGCGGCGCGAAGGCAGGCTGCCTCCGGGATGGGAGAAGAAGCTGGTCCCATTTCCGGTAGAGCTGGAGCGGCGCCTACCGCCGCTGGGTCCGGGGCTGCGCCGCGGGTTGTTTGAGGCGCAGGCGGTGATCTACGACGAGCGGACGGGCGTAATCCTGGACGTTGCGGCGGTCTTCGGCACCTGAATTTCCGTGCGGCGCGCTTACCGCGCGGTGTATCCGCCATCGATGATGAGTTCGCTGCCGGTGACAAACCGGGACTCATCGGAGGCGAGATAGACTATCCCCCAGCCGACATCGTCGGGTTCGCCAATCCTGCCGAGGGGATGGAGGCTTTCGATTTGGGCGCGCATGGATTCCACGTCCCCGCGGTCAGCGGCATACTTCTCGACCATGGGCGTCCAGATGAAAGCGGGATGGATCGAGTTCACGCGGATGTTGTCCGCGGCATAGAGCAGGGCATCGTTTTTCGTCATGAGGCGGACTGCGCCCTTGGAAGCGTGATAGGGAGGCAAATCGCCCCCGCCGACGATTCCGTAAATGGAAGAGAGGTTGATGATGCTGCCGCCCCCGGCGCGCTGCATGTAGGGTATGGCGTGTTTCGTGCAAAAGAAAGCCCCCTTCACGTTCACCGCCATCACCCGCTCCCACTCCTGTTCCGTGATTTCGTGGGTGGGCTTATCCACGCCGCTGATGCCCGCATTGTTCACCAGGACGTCGATTCGGCCCAGGGTCCGCGCAATATCGCCGAGCACCTTGGCGACTTCGGTCTCGACGGTGACATCCATGCGCCAGAACTGCGCTTTTTTGCCGGAGTCAGCGATCTGCTCCGCCGCGCGGCGGCCTTCGGTTTCCAGAACGTCCGTCAGGGCGACGGCGGCTCCCTCCTGAGCAAGAAGCCGGCAGGCCGAGCGACCGATGCCCAGCGCGCCGCCGGTGACAACGCAGACTTTACCCTTGACGCGGTCCATATTATTGAGAAGGGGCACGCGCTGTTCCAAAGCGGCGGCTGAATCGGCTCGAAACGTGCAGGGAATCACTGCATGGCCGAATGCGAAGCTGGCCGGGAGTTTTGAGTGGCTGATTTTCAGAGGGGCTGCCGGGGTTGCGGCGGCAAGTACAAAGATTGCAACGGGGCGGTGAACGTTTTGCGCCGGTTTGCGAACTGGGAGGACCTTGCGGCGCACTGCGATGAAGAAACGATCGTCGGCTGGATTAATGAACTCGCGGACCGGCGGTCGGAACGCGCGCGCGCCGCAGCCGGCCTCGCGGAAACGAATAACGGCACTCGCTACTAACGGACCGGTTCGGAGGCGGCGGCGCCCTGTCGCCCGATGAGGAGGTGGCGCTCCCCTTCCACGTTGCGGCCCAGGCGGACGTAGACTCTGCCGAGGAGCAGGTGAGCCGCCCAGTGTTGCGGGTCCGCGTGGACGGCTTTCTGCAAGTGAGAAGCGGCGTCATCCAGCCGGCCCGCATGCAACAAGACCCTGCCGAGTTCGAAGTGTCCCCTGGAAGAATCCGGGAAGCGGCTGAGGTGGTCCTTCAGCGGCTCGCGCGCCTCTTCGTGCCGCCCCTGGTGAATCAGGAACACGGCGTAGTCCAGACGTGGATCATCGATTTTTCGTAAGCCGGCCGGAGCGGAGCGGATCGCGCGGAGAAAGGACTTTTCCGCTTCCTTGTCCCGCCCCAGTGCCGCGAGCGCGATGCCCAGGCCGCGCTCCACGAGCCACCGCGACTCCCGGGGGGCCGTATCGCAGGGCCCGCTCAAACGCCCGGACCGCGGGCTCGAACTTGTTTTCCGTGTAAAGATTGCGCCCATAGTAATAACACGCGCCCTCGAGCTTGGGGTCCAGCTCGCAGGCCTTTCGCAGCGGCGCTTCGGCGAGTTCGAACCGGCTTTGAGCGGCGTAGGCGGCTCCCAGCATTTTCCAGTAGAGGGCGTTGGAGGGGGCCAAATCCGCGGCGCGCTCGAAGCTCCGGGCGGCGAGGTCGTGGCGTGCGGTTTGAAAATAGAAGACTCCGAGGGCGTAATGCGCTTCGGCGGAGTTGGGATTCCGTTCGGTCTTTTGAATGAGTTCCTGTTCCTGACCGCCCGAGTTTAGGGCAAGCGCGACCGCAAGGAATGCGACGCGCAGCACGTCACACCCCTGCGAGACCGAGCTCGGCGGCACGCTCCTGCATGGCGCGGATGCAGAAATCGATATGCTCGTCGAGATCGATGCCGAGTTCGGCGGCGCCCGCGATGATATCCGAGCGGTTGACGGAGCGGGCGAAGGCCTTGTCCTTCATCTTCTTGCGGACCGATTTTGTGTCCACCTCGGCGAGGCTGCGGTGCGGTTTGACGAGCGCCACGGCGGTTATGAAGCCGGCCAGCTCGTCACAGGCGAATAGAGTTTTTTCGAGCGGAGACACTCGCAGGACGCCGCTGTAGCTGGCGTGCGAGAGAATTGCCCGGCGGATCTCCTCGCTGACGCCGCGGGCGGCCAGGATCGGTTCGCCTTTCAGAGGGTGGTCCGGCGCTTCGGGGTGGATCTCCCAATCGAAATCGTGCAGCAGTGCGGTGACGGACCACTTGGTCTCGTCCTCGCCGAGTTTCCGGGCGTAGGCGACAAGGCAGGCCTCGACGGCGAGAGCGTGCTTGCGCAGACTTTCCGACTTGGTGAACTCGCAGAGGATCTGCCACGCCTGGTCCCGGGTCATTTCCACAGCATACTGCAACGCCGCCTGCGTGAGGCGAGCCGCTGTGTTATATTGATGAGGTCAACCCGTGGGCCTGTGGCGCAGTTGGGAGCGCGCTTCCATGGCATGGAAGAGGTCG
>JBLNCW010000101.1:0-24647 GCA_050261015.1 Rhodospirillales bacterium
ATTACCACCCGCTCGTTAGCCCCAAGGATCCGGCGCGCCGAAGCCGCCGTCCACGCCGCCGCCGTCACAAAGTCCCGTCGCTGCATGCCGTAAAGCATATCACCGCACCGGCAGAGTTGGAACGCCTGCGGGTGCGCCTCCGCGGGCGGCAGCTCTGCCCGCGATAGAATAATTTCCATGCGGATTTTGGGCCTTTTTCTATGCGCTGGCTTGTTGATGCCGGCGCAGTCCGGGCCGGAGGCGCCCAAAGCGCCCGCCGAAGTGGACAAAGCCTTGCGCAGCAGGGTAGAAATCTTTTTCCAAGCGCACGTGGATGGAAAGCCGCGCGTGGCCGATCAGGTGGTGGCGGAAGACAGCAAGGACTTCTTCTTCGAAATCCCAAAGCCTCGCTATTTCAGTTTCGAGATTCTGAAGACCGAGTATTCGGACGAGTTCACCAAGGCGACGGTCACCGTCAACTGCGAAGAAGAAGTGATGATGATGGGGCTGGGCAAGATGAAGGTGAAGATGCCGAGGACGAGCACCTGGAAGCTCGAAAACGGGCAGTGGTATTGGTATTTCGACCAGAAGGCCCAGCGGGAGACGCCTTTCGGCAAGATGACCAACGCCGGAATAAGGGCGGAGGGAGCGCCCGGCAAGCTCCAGTTGCCCGAAGGCCCAAAGCCGCAGGAACTCACAGGGCATGTCAGGGCGGACAAGACCACAGTGACGCTGGCCAGTGCGCCGGCCTCGGATTCCGTCAAGATCAAGAACGGCATGCGCGGCTGGATCAAGCTCGTGCTCGGGCGGCCGCCCTCGGCCGTTCCGGGGCTCACTCTCACGCTGGACCAGGAGAACGTACGGGCCGGGGAGGCCGCCACACTCTCCATTCACTACGATCCGAAGGGGGAGAAGCCGCCCGCCGAGTTCGTCAACGTCGATGTGCGGGTCGAGCCTACCGGCGAGCTGATCCCCATCCGAATCGTGTTCCCGTCCGAGCCGCAGGCTGCGCCGGGCGCGCCCGCGGCAGGGGCGGCGGTACAGGGAAACTAGACTCCCAGTTTTCTCGCAATCGCCTGGAGCGTGGCGCGGTCCTGCGCCGTAAAGCCGGTATCCGCCCCCTGCGACAGCTCGATGTTTCTCACCATCACGATGCCGAACGGCCCATCAAAGATCAGCTCTTCGTTCGGGTCGAGCGCGCGCAGCGGGACGGGATACTCGGGCACGGTCGCGCCTTCGACGTTCGACGCGTTCGGCGGAATGTTGACCGTGGCCGCAATCTCACAAGGCAGGATCAGCGGCTTCAGGTAGGGCTTGCCGTCCGCGCCGGCCAGGGGGCGCCCGGACTCCTTCATCTCGGTGGCCAGCACGCGCTCGAAGACGATAAAGTCATCCTGGCTCTGCGCCGCTTCCGGCGCGAACCACTTCTTCGGGCGGCGCGTCTTGTCCCAGGGCGGGCACGGCTGCCCGGTGATCTGTTCGTATTGTTCTCTAGTCTGGAAATAAGGGTACAGGTAAAGCTTGTCCAAACCGTATCGGGGATAGGGTAGTGCGGCCAAAACGAACCTCCGCACCCAGCCTAGAGGGCATTTCTTCCGGCTCCGCTCCCGCTTTCAAGCTTATGCGCCGTGAATAAAGGAGAAATATTTCTCCTTCGGCCGTCACCCGATTCTCAAGCGATCTTCATCTTCTTCTGCATCTCTTCGAGGGTAATCCCCTTGGTCTCCGGATACAGCAGCAGCACGACGAAGAACTGCACCACCATCATCGCGGAGAAGAATACGAACGGCGCGCCGCCCGAGGACGCCGCCATCACCGGGAACGTCCAGGAGATCAGGGCGTTCATGAACCAGTGCGAGAAGCTGCCCAGGCTCTGCCCTTTCGCCCGCACGCGATTCGGAAACACCTCGGCCAGAAACACCCAGATCACGGCGCCCTGCGAAAAGGCGAAGGAGGCGATGTATCCTATCAGCAGCCACACCAGCAGGTCCTGCCGCTGGCCGGTGATGAAAATCGCGGCGACGCCCGCCAGGCAAACCGCCGTGCCCACCGAGCCCGCAAGCAGCAGGGTCTTCCGCCCGAGCCGGTCGATGACCGACATCGCGATCACCGTGAACAGCAGGTTCGTGGCGCCTACCGCCACCGCCTGCAAGTCTCCGGACACCTTGTCGAAGCCCGCTGCCTTGAAAATATCGTTCAGGTAATACAGAATCGCGTTAATGCCGGAAAGCTGGTTGAAGACTCCGATCGATATCGCCAGAAAAATGGGCCAGCGGTACTTGCGCGAGAAGAGGGGCTCGGAAGCCAGACCTTTCTCCGCGCCGATCGAGACTACGATTTCCTGGAGTTCCTTCTCGTAATTCGGCTCGCCGGTCATCCGCAGCACTTCGCGCGCCTCGCCGATACGCTCTTTTTTTACGAGCCAGCGCGGGCTGCGCGGGATCGTATACAGCATGATCAGGAACAGCAACGCGGGCGCCGCCGCCACCCCGAGTTTCCAGCGCCATTCCGCGGCTCCGAACCCGATCGTTCCGACCACGTAGTTCGAAAAATAGGCCAACAGAATCCCGAACACCACATTGAACTGGAAAAATCCCACCAGTCTCCCGCGCCACTTCGCCGGGGCGATTTCGGCGATGTACATCGGCCCGATCACGGACGAGCCGCCGATGGCCAGCCCCGCCACGAATCGCGCGACCACCAGTGAATTCCAGTCCCACGCGAGCGCGCAGCCAAGCGCGGAGACCAGATAGAGCAGCGCCATCACGCGCAGGCTGGCGCGCCGGCCGTAGCGGTCTGCGGGAATCCCGGCGAGCATGGCGCCGATAATAGTGCCCAGCAGAGCGCTGGCCACTGTCAGTCCCAGCGAGGCCGGGGTCAGATTGTAGGTTTCGGTGAGCGCGCTCGTGGTTCCGGCGATCACCGCGGTATCAAACCCGAACAGCAGGCCGCCCAATGCCGCCACCACGGTGCTCTTCACCAGGTATGCGTTGAGTCTCATTTCATCCCCCGTTGTTTTCACGCACGAAATCGAGAATCGCCGCGGGCAATGGCGGCGTTCCGGGCAACTGCGATGCGACCCACGCGCCCATGCGGTTGGCCAGGTCCACGGCTTGCGGCCGCTTCCAGCCCATCAGCAGAGCGAACAGGATGCCCGCCGCGCACGCATCGCCCGCGCCCACCGGATGCGCCTGCTCCGGCGGAACGGGCAGCGCCGCGGCCGTGTACTCGCCGGCGCGAGTGAACAGGAGCGTGCCCCGCGCATCACGCGTCAACACCACCGCTTCAACCGGGTACCGCGCCAGCAGTGCCTCCATGCGGCGCCGCAGCCCGGCCTCGCTTTCCTCGCCGGTGCGCTCCAGGCCGAGCAGCGCGCAGATCTCGATCAGTTCGGCGGCGTTCATCTTGATAAGGGACGCCAGCCGGCAGCTTGTGTCGATGATCTCCGCGCTGTAGCCTTCCTCCCCGGTGAGCGTGTTGCGCCGCAGGTTTACATCGTACATGCGCAGCGCCTGCGGAGCGCGCTCGAGAAAGCGGCGGATGGTTTTCCGTGAAACCGGGGAGCGCTGCGCCAGGCTGCCGAAAAAAACGCCGTCGCAGCGGGCCGCTAGCTCGTCAAGCGCGTCGTCGTATTCGATGAAGTCCCATGCGGCATCGGTGGAGATCTGATAGCCCGGCTGCCCGTTGCGCATGAACACGGAGACGAGCCCGGTGGGGCGCCGCGGGTCTGTCTGGATGTAGCGCGTGGACATACCGCGCCCGCACAGCTCTTCGAGAACACGCTCGCCGTTTTTGTCCGCGCCCACGGCGCTTACCATGACTCCTTCGCCGAGCCCTAAAGGCGAAGCGAGCTGGTGCGCGTGGACCGCCGCGTTCAGCGGCGCGCCTCCCAGCGCGTCCGTTCCGTCTTCGAACTTGTCGAACAGGACCTCGCCAATCCCGACCGCAATCATCGTAACTGGCAAAAATAGCAGCTTTCAGGTGGAAAGCGCTACATGCAGGAGTGAGCACAGAATCGGGCGCCGGTCAAAAGAGTGTGGCGAGCCACTGGAATCAGCAGGAGGCCGGCGCGCGGGGCGCCGGGAATCCTCACCGGGTGTACCCGCGCCGGGGCGCTTTGACCCAACGCCCTTTGACCCATTTGTAGCGGTGTCCGTCCCACCGGTAGTGGCCGGGAACCCATACCCGGTCCTCATGGACGTGAACCACCACTTCTGGCCGATGATGCGGCGGGGGCGGGCCGTAGCCGCGGTAACCGCGCGTCGCACACCCAACAGTGGTCAGCCCCAAAGCCAATACCGCGATGACCAGCAGTCTCTTTTTCATGGCAGCCTCCGTTCCGTCCTGACCGGACGCCGCCTTTAAGTGCATTTCTCCTTCCAGAGCCGAATTCGCTGATAATACAAGCCCGCACTCGCTGCGCCGAGCCGCTGCCGGTGGTTTACAACCACCATGCCGCTTGTCTTCAGCCAGCGGAATCGTAGCCTGTACGCGAGCCTCAATTTCCCGCGGGCGCCGTTCCCGGAGCCATCCCGGCCAGTTGTTCCCCATCCAGCGGTTTCTGCCGAAGGGCAGTTCGCCGGTGAAGAATACGCGGCCGAGGTGCGGGCGATCGCTGGACGTGACGGCCTGGTAGAAGCGCTCGTTGACCACGCTCTGCGGCGTGAACTCCATGTTCTTCGAGAAGGTGTAATTGGCGACCACCTGCACACCATGGCTCATCCGTTTCTCCCAGCGCGCCTGGAGGGCATGATAGCGGCCCCACGGACCGGTCCGTTGTACTCGGTGACGCTGGTGAAGTGCGGGAAGCGGGTGTTCAACTGGTTCGCAGTGATGGTGGACGCGCTGCCGCGGACACTGGCCGGCGGCAGTATGTTGAGGAACGGATTGGGAACAGCCTGGTCCTGCGTGCGGTACTCGTCCGGAACTTCGTTCAGATTGTAGCCTGGGCCCCAGAACAGGTCCTGGTACCGCACTCCCACATAGGCGACCTCAGCGACAGACGACCAGGGCAACTGGCGCTGTACCGTGACCTGGATCTGGTGGATTTTCGGCAGGCGGATGTTCGGGTTGATGTAGGCAACCGAATCTCCCAGTTGGGTCTTGTTGCCGAGCGAGTTGCCGGTGACCGGATTGAAGCCGTTGGGAAACGGGTTGGAGAGATTGACTCCCGGAAGCACGGTACGGTAGCCGTCGCCCGATCCGACGTAGTTGGTCCGGAACGTGTAGCTGGCCGGGATAAAGGGCTGTGCGAGCGCATCGGTCAGATTATTGATCAGCCCCTCGTAGACCAGCCCCCAGGCGGCTCGGATAACGGTCCTGGAATCGGCCGTGTAGGCGATCCCGATTCGGGGGCCGAAGTTGTTCTTGTCGAGCGTGCCCTGGCGGCGCGGCAGCCCGCCGGTGTTGACGAACCGCACGCCGCCTTTCAGAGCTCCGACGCCCGGCACCGTGATGCCGAGGTCCTCGGTGGGCGAGAAGTCGTAGAACATGCGGTCGTAGCGTTCTGTGAAGGGAGTCTCAATTTCCCACCGCAGCCCGAGCGACAGAGTCAGCTTGGGGAGGACGCGATAGTCGTCCTGAATGTACAGGGCGGCGTACTGGCTCTGCCCGGCGGCGGCGGCCGAGCGCTGGATCACGCCGGCGGTGGGCAGTCCTAACAGGAGCGAGGCCATTCCGCTGCCGGAAGTATTGTTGGAGGCGTTGTTGTCGTTCGCCCGCGTCAGGTTTTTGTCGAACGTGAACTGGCCGTTTTGGGTCGTGCCGGGGTTGTCCTCATTCCAGCGGGTGTCGCGGTACTCGGCGCCCCAGCGGAAATTGTGGTTGCGCCAGAAGGCGTTGAATCCGGCGCTGCCGGAGAGCACGTTGTTCACGCTCACGCGGTACCCGGGTCCCATCACGGGCACGTTGCCGTCGTTGATGACCCAGCGCGGCCAGCCGGTTCCCGCGCTGCCGCCGCTATAGAGCTGGCCCTTGAGCACATCGGGGAGGTTCAGCAGGTCGGGATCCAGATTGTCGCCGTGCCCGAAGACGTGCTGGTTGAAGCGGTTGAAGCCCACGCGGAAGGTAGCCACCAGGGTGGGCCGCAGCGTGGCGGTGTCCTCAAGTACGTAGTGGTAGGCTCTGCGCGACTGGGTGAAGTGACCGGTGTAGGCGTTGATCGGCAGGTTGTTGAAGTCCACCTTGTTGACGTCCCCGATGTTGCGGGCGAACCGGCCATACAAGCGGTGCTTCTCGTTCAGTTGATGGTCGATGCGCGACTGGAAGTAAAGGTAGGGCGACGAGACGATCACCGCGGTGGCGTGATTCACCACTCCGAGCTGGTTGGGGTTGCCGAAGAAGTTCGGCTGTGGGAACTGCGCGGCGGCCGACGAGCCGACTATGTTGATCCGGCTGGACGGGATCACGGCATTGGGGAACGGTTCGCGGGAGACGAACGCGCCCGTCGGGCTCATGACCGTGGTGAGCGGATCGTAGAGCTGCAACGGCGCCCCGGACGGGCTGAGAGTCTGGGAGAAATCGCCCTGCCGCTCCAGTTCCGTGGGGACGCGCCAGTTCCAGCTTTGGCTTCGGATGTTGCGCTGCTTTTCGAAGCCCGCGCTGAAGAAGGTGCGGTTTTTGAAAATGGGGCCGCTCAGGGTTCCACCGGCGATCCAGAAGTTCTCCTGCCCGCGAGGCGTGCCGAAATACTTGTTGGTCCAGGAATTGGCATTGAAGCGCTCGTCGCGGAAGTTGTAATAGGCGCTGCCGTGGAATTCATTGCTCCCGGTCTTGGTGGCCACCAGAATGGACCCGCCGTTCGTGCGGCCCTGGGAGGCGTCGAACACCGCGGTGACGACCTTCAGTTCCTCGATCATTTGGGCCATGGGCATCACGTAGCTGACGCCCAGCATGCGTGACACGTCCGCCGCGGCGCCATCGATGGTCATCTGGTTGCCGGTGCCGCTGCTGCCGTTGATGCGGACGTAGCTGCTGTTGTAATCCGTGATGCTGCTGACTGTCTGGGGCACGACGCCGGGCGCCATATCGGCGATCGCCAGCGGGTTCATGCCGATCACCGGCAGGCGGTTCAGCATCCGGGTATCCAGCACCTGGCCGAAGTCGGCGCTGGCGGTCTGGAGCATGGGGGGCTCGGCGGTGACCATGACGGTCTCGGTCAGGCTGCCCGGAGTGAGTGTGAAATCGATTGTGAGGCGCCCCTGGGTTTGGAGGGTGATTTCGCTGCGGGTCATGCTCTGAAAGCCCTCGCGCTGGACCCGGATGGAGTAGACGCCCGGGGGCAGAAAGGGGGCCACGTAGTTGCCCTCCACGTTGGTGACCACCTCTGCAATGACGTTGGTGGCCTGGTTGGTAATAGCGACTTGAGCCCCGGGGATGCTGGCCCCGGACTGATCGGTAATGCGG
Organism: Rhodospirillales bacterium; assembly: GCA_050261015.1. Taxonomy (GTDB): domain Bacteria; phylum Acidobacteriota; class Terriglobia; order Bryobacterales; family Bryobacteraceae; genus Fen-330. The sequence goes on from JBLNCW010000101.1 coordinate 7,384, forward strand.
CCCGCGATGGTTCCTCTAATCTCCTGGGACCAGAGGGCCGGAGCAATTTCAAGCAGCGCGACGGCAAGCGCCAGCAGCACACCGGCGCGCCTGCAACCGGCTTGGACCTCGACAGCGGTTCTCGACATAATCACCTCCACGGATTCACTTTTGAAAGCCCGACCCGCCCGGGGCGGCGTTTTCGGGCCGCGGCAGGCCGGCCGCGCCTCCCGCGGCGCGGATCTGTTCCAGTTCTTGTTTCATTCGCTCCACAATCGCGCGGTTTGCCTGCGCGATATTGGTGGTTTCTCCCGGATCGGACTCCAGGTCGTAGAGTTCGTCAGCCCCCGGCTTTTCCCTGGGAATGTATTTCCACTTGCCCCGCCGCAGGGCGAGCAGCGTGGCGTCGTGTTCCACCAGGCTGTCGCGGCCGCGCGGAGAGTCGCCCAGAAGGGCCGGAAGCACGTTGACGCTGTCCGGCGCGCCTCCGGGGAGAATGTCCCGGCTCAGCAGCGCCGCTATGGAGGCGGTGAAGTCCACTTGCCCCACAAGGGCGCTGGAGACTCCCGGCTTGATCCTGCCGGGCCACGAGGCAATGAATGGCACGCGAGGGCCGCCTTCGTAAATGCTGTACTTGCCGCCGCGCAAGTTGGCGGCGGGCTGATGGCCGTTGAGGTCCTCCGGCGAGCCGTCGGCGTAGCCGTCGTCCACCACCGGGCCGTTGTCGCTGGTGAACAGGACCAGAGTGTTGCGCGTGAGGCCGAAGCGCTCCAGCGTGTCCAGGATGCGGCCGGCGCACCAGTCCAACTGGGCGACGGCCTCGCAGCGCACGCCGCAGCCGGTCGTGCCCACGAACTGCTTGTGCGGCGCGTGCGGAACATGGATATCGTGCGTGGAGAAGTACAGGAAAAAGCGGTTGCGCCGGCTGCGCTCGATGAAGGCGACAGCTCTTGACACCAGAGTGGCGGCCATTTCCTCGTCTACCCAGCGGGCGGCCTTGCCGCCGCTCATGTGTCCGATGCGGCTGATTCCGTTCACGATGGCCGCATTGTGGCCGCTGCTGAACTTCACCTTGAGCAGCTCGGGGTGGGTGCGTCCGGTGGGCTCGCCGGGTATGGGCGCGCCGTAGCTGACGCGGATGGGATCCGCCGGGTCCAGCCCCGCCACGCGGTGGTTTTCCACACAGACGCAGGGCACGCGATCGCCAGTGGCGGCATGATGAAGCTGTAGTCGAAGCCGACCTCCAGGGGACCAGGGCGAATCTCGCCGTTCCAGTCCAGGTTGCCGCTGCCGAGCCCCAGGTGCCACTTGCCGATGCATGCGGTGGAGTAGCCGGCGTCCTTGAAAATGGAGGCCAGGGTGGGGCGGCCGGGTTCGAGGATCAGCGCGGCGTCGCCGGGAAGCACCCGCGTTCCTTTCTTGCGCCAGGCGTACTGGCCGGTGAGCATGCTGTAGCGCGACGGCGTGCAGGTGGCCGAAGACGAGTGCGCGTTTGTGAAGCGCAGGCCCCGCTCGGCCAGCCGGTCGATGTGTGGTGTCTTCACCAGCCGCGCGCCGTAGCAGCCCACGTCCCCGTAGCCCAGGTCGTCGGCGTAAATCAGGACGACGTTGGGCTGGGAGGCAGTCTCCGCCGCTCTTGCCAGCAGCCCCGCCGTACAAAGCTGCAAAAACGATCGCCGGTGCATAGCCGCTCCTCCTCGCTAGGGCCTCGGGGTCTTGGCAATCAGCCGCAGGGCGGTGTCGCGGTAAATCTGCTTCAGCACGGGATCGGGCAGACCGAGGCCGGAAAGATTCCAGTGATAGTTGAAGCCCTCGATGTAGTAGAAATGCTCGTCGAAAGTCTCGAGGATGCGGAATGATCTCCGGTACATGCGCTCGAGGCGGCCCTGGTCGGTGCCGCACATCACGCGGCCGGCATACTGGGTGAGGAATTTCGCGCTGGCGCGGGGCGTCGAGGCCAGTTCCCCGAACCGCGCCGAGGTGTCCACATAGAGGTTGGGGTAGATATCCAGAAGGCGGCCCAGGCGGGTCAGGTCAAAATCCAGGTTGGCCAGATGGCAGGCGATGAAGATGGTCCTGGGGTGGCGCTTCACCGTGCGCTCCAGGATCTCCATCATGCCTTCGAACTTGACGATGTCCGGCTTGCCATCCAGGCGCCACTTGAAGGCGTTCATTAGGCCGTCGTTGGTTTCGTCCATGGGGCCATAGGCCCAAATGGGATCGGCCACGTGAATGTTGACGGGCATATTCAACTCGCCGCACTTTCTCCAGACTGGGTCCAGGCGCGGGTCGTCCGGGTGAATGCGGACCCCGTCCGCCCCCCGGATGATTCCTGATCCCTTGTCCGAGATCTCACCGACCCCGCGTGCGCCCGAACGGAAGCAGCGCTCCAGCTCCCTGGCGGCGGCCTCCCCGAAATCCGGCTGGCCGGCTCTGCTGCGGTCGATTCCGCACCACAGATCGAAGCGGTCCGGAAACTTGGCGTATGTCCTTTGCAGCGCGTCGAACCGCTCGCCGGCAGCGCCGGTCAGCACGATGGTTTTTTCGATCCCGGCGGCGTCCATGGTCTTGACCCACTCGGCAACTTCTTCGGGTGTCTTGGCGTAAACGTGGGTGTGCACGTCGATGGCGGGGTACTTGGCCCTGGGTACCCCCGTCACCGGGATTTTATGGACGGGTACCGGACGGTAATCCTTTAAGAGGACGGTAATCCTTTAAGAGAAGGGTGTCGGGCGATTTCTGAGCCGCAGCTCCGGCAGCAAGGGCGAGCATTGCCAGTAGGGCCGCCCGAGCCGCCCGCCTGTAGCCGGCATCGCGTGGAATGCTTTGTTCGGTTGCCATTTGTGACATCTCCTTCTGAGGGCCGTGCGCCCGAACCCATGTGATGGAGTCGATTGTTGGCCTGAAAAGGGGTCCCCTGGGAGTGGTTTGCCGCTACGTTACCGCCTTCTAACGGTAAAATGGAAATGATTTGAGGAAGTTAGAGCGGTCCAGCGCCGCCCCGCCTCCGCACCCCAACCGGATGGGGCTACACGCTGCAACGTCCAGGCGGTTCCGCGCATCTATTTTGTAAGGCTTGCATTACAGCTCAGTTTCAGGGGGTAAATTCTGTAACCAGCTTGCCAGGGCCATTGTCCGTGTTAGCGTAGTAGTAGGGGACTCTGGCAAGGGAGAGGTCCATGTCGAAAGAGATCGCCATCCGAGCTGTCGGGTTGACGAAGAAATACCTATCCGGCGGCGCGGAGTTTGCGGTCTTCGAGGACCTGAATCTTGAGGTTGAACAGGGCGAGCAGCTAGCCTTGATCGGCGAGTCGGGCGCGGGCAAGTCCACTCTCCTCCACCTGTTAGGCGCCCTGGACAGGCCGACTTCCGGTAGGATATACTTCGGATCGAGAGAACTCACATCCTTGTCCGACCCGGAACTGGCGGATTTCCGGAATCGGAAAATCGGCTTTGTCTGGCAGACTCACTATCTCCTGCCGGAGTTTACGGCGCTGGAAAACGTGATGATGCCCTTGCTGATTCGGGGGACCTCTTATAAGGAAGCCGCTCCGGCGTCCCTGACGATGCTGGATGAGGTTGGATTGAAGGCCCGGGCCACTCACCGGGCCGGTGAGTTGTCGGGGGGCGAACAGCAGCGGGTGGTTCTCGCGCGGGCGCTGGTTGGCAAGCCGGAATTCCTGCTTGCCGACGAACCTACCGGCAATCTGGATTTCAGAACCGGGGAAATGATTATGGGGATGCTGGCCGACTTGCACCGGTCACACCGGTTGACCTCGATCTACGTTACTCATAATCGTTCCTTTGCCAGACGGTGCGACCGGGTAATTAAGCTCGAAGGCGGTGTTCTGTTCGACGAGGCGCCTCTGGAAGGCGCCGCGCCCCGCGCGGACTCCGCAGCCTTCGAAGGCGGGAATAGTTATGTTTGAGAGATATACGGAAAAGGCCCGACGCGTCATCTTCTTCGCACGGTATGAGGCCAGCCAGTTCGGCAGCCCTTATATCGAGACCGAACACCTTCTGCTGGGGCTTTTGCGGGAAGACAAGGCCTTGGCGAACCGGTTTCTGCGGTCGGCGGCTCACATCGACTCGATTCGCAAGCAGATCGAAGCGCACACCACGATTCGCGAGAAGGTCTCGACTTCAGTCGATCTGCCGCTTTCCCATGAGTGCAAGCGGGTACTGGCCTACGGGGCCGAAGAGGCGGAGCGCCTCAATCACAAGCACATCGGCACCGAGCATCTGCTGCTCGGCCTGCTGCGTGAGGAAAAGTGTTTTGCAGCCGAGATCCTGCACGAGCGCGGGTTGAGGCTCTCCCAGGTGCGGGAGGAGATCGCGCGGTCCTCTTCCGAGAAGGTTTCTTCAAGCCGGCCCAAGGAGAGTTCGCTGCTGTCGGAATTCAGCCGCGACCTCACCCAGGCCGCGCTGGACGGCACGCTCGATCCCCTGATCGGGCGCGACTACGAACTCGAGCGCGTGGTGCAGATTCTCTGCCGGCGCACGAAGAACAATCCGGTGCTGATCGGCGAGCCCGGGGTCGGGAAAACCGCGATCGTGGAAGGACTTGCGCAGCGCATCGCCGACGGCGACGTGCCCTCGTTCCTCTCCGACAAGCGGATTCTCGCCCTCGACCTGTCGCTCATCGTCGCGGGCACCAAGTACCGCGGCCAGTTCGAAGAGCGCCTGAAGACCATCATGAAGGAGCTGATGGAAAACCAGAACGCCATCATCTTCATCGATGAGCTGCACACGCTGGTGGGCGCCGGGTCAGCCGAGGGCTCTCTGGACGCGGCCAACATCCTCAAGCCCGCTCTGTCCCGCGGCGAAATCCAGTGCATCGGCGCGACGACCCCCGCCGAGTACCGCAAGTCGATCGAAAAGGACCGTTCTCTCGAGCGCCGCTTCCAGGCGGTGAAGGTGCCGCCTCCCACCGAGGAGGACGCAATCAAGATCCTGTTCGGCATCAAGGAACGTTACGAAAAGTTCCACGCGGTGGCCTACACCGAGGAAGCCATCGAGACCGCCGTTTACACCTCGACCCGGTTTATTCCCGACCGCTTTCTGCCCGACAAGGCTATCGACCTGATCGACGAGGCCGGCGCCCGGGTCAAGCTGCGCCAGACGACGCTGCCCCAAGAGGTGTCCGAAATCCAGAAGCGGATCAAGTTCATCGTCCACCGGATGGAGAGCGCCATCGCCAACCACGAGTTCGAGAAGGCGCGCTTCTACTCAGACGAGGAGCGCAAGGAGCGGGAGAACCTCCGCCAGCTCCGCGAGCGCTACAATCTGGACGACACTTCGACCGGCGTGGTCGGCAAGGACGACATTGAAGACGTGGTGGCCCGCTGGACCGGCGTGCCCATGACGGCCATTAAGGAAGAAGAGGTTTCCAAGCTACTCCGCATCGAGGAGGAGCTGCACAAGCGTGTGATCAGCCAGGACAAGGCGATCAGCGCGCTGGCCCGCGCCATCCGGCGTTCGCGCGCCGGCCTGAAATCGCCCAAGCGCCCCGCCGGTTCGTTCCTGTTCCTGGGCCCGACCGGCGTCGGCAAGACCGAGGTCGCCCGCGCGCTGGCCGAATTCCTGTTCGGCAGCGAGAAGTCGCTGGTGCGCTTCGACATGTCCGAGTTCATGGAGAAGCACTCGGTCTCCAAGCTCATCGGTTCGCCTCCCGGATACGTCGGCTACGAAGAGGGCGGCCAGCTTACCGAGCGCGTGAAACGGCAGCCCTACTCGATCATCCTGCTGGATGAGATCGAAAAGGCGCACCCGGATGTGTACAACATCCTGCTACAAGTGTTCGAAGACGGCCAGTTGACCGACGGCATCGGCAACCAGGTGGATTTCAAGAACACCATCATCATCATGACCTCGAACCTCGGCGCGCGGTTCCTGGAGAAGAAAGCCGGTATGGGCTTCTCCGTGCCGGCCGGACAGGGCATTCCGCAGAAGATCGAAGAGATGGTTATGAGCGAGGTGAAGCGGGCGTTCAACCCCGAGTTCTTGAACCGCCTCGACGAGGTCATCCTCTTCCAGTCGCTCACCGACGACGACCTGATCAAGATCATCGAGCTGATGGTCGGCCACATCAACCAGAACCTGGCAACGAAGCAGATCAAGATCAGACTGATGCCGGATGCCTCCAGGTACATTCTGGAGAAGACCTGCAACGACCGCAGCTTCGGAGCAAGGCCGCTGCGCCGCGCGCTCCAGAAGTACATCGAGGACCCGCTCGCGGAAGCGCTGATCCAGGGCTCCCTTCCGCAGCCCGCCGAACTGGAAGTCTACCTGGGCGATGCAGGCATCTACTGCCGCCAGGTGAAGGAAGGCAAGGAGGGCGAGGAAGTCACCGTCGGCGCCGGGGAACCCGAGCCCGGCACCCCTCTCTACATGTTCTGAAGTTTCTTGAAGCCGCGCCGGCTAAATGCCGGCGCGGCCCTCAATTCCCCTACATCCCGATCTCAGCCAGCAACCGGCGGGCATTGTACACGTTTCGCAGAGCCTCGATAATTCCCTGGCTGGCCACGTGGACAGAACGCGCCTGCTGCTCCGTGTAGACGAACCGGTTCGGCAGGCCCTCGATGTTGCCGTCGAAAAGGATGCCGACAATCTCGCCCTTGCCGTTCACGGTCGGGCTCCCGGAGTTGCCCCCGTGGGTGTCGGCCGTGGAGACAAAGTCGAACGGGGTATCCAGGTTGATCGCCGGCTTCATCTTGATCCAGCGCGGCGGCAGTTTGTACGGGTCCTTGCCGGTCGCGCGAGCGTACAGTCCCTCGAAGGTCGTAGCGTAGGGCACGGGTTGCCCCGCCTTGTTGCGGTAACCGGCCACGCGCGCGAAGCTCAGGCGGAGCGTGAAAGTTGCGTCCGGGTACTCGTTCGCGCCGTAGACCGCGAAGCGCGCCAGGGCGATCTGGCCAGCGCTCGACACCAGTACTGCCTCGATGCGGTCCTCGAACTCCTTGCGGAACCGCCGGGCGGGGCCGTCCAGAATCCGCGCCAGCACAATCATACCGTCGGAGGAGTTTTTCACTGCCTCAGGGTCCTTCGCCAGCTGTTTGCGCTCCGCCACGTCGGCCAGCTTGCTGGTATTCACGTAATGCGCGGCGGCCTCGGCTGGCGTTTGGTTGTTGAGCAGCGCCCGGACTGTGGGATCGTTGGCCCCGAGTTCCTTTCGGAGGAAGGTGAAGTAATCGGCGATGACCGCAATCTCCATCGAGGGCGTGATCGGCGCAGGCGAGTACATCTCCTGTTCGAGGGCCGGCAGGCTGGCGTCGGTGAACTCGCGTAAGCGGCGCTCGTTCGGCTTGCGGGTCTCCTCGGAGTAGCGCAGAACGTCGCGGGCGATCGTAAACAAATCGGATCCGCGAATCGCATTCCGCTCGAGGAGGAAGAAAGGCTTGTACAGGGACCTGTAAGTCTTGTAAGCGGCGGCTACTTCCGTCCAGCAGTTCCCGAACTGTTTTTTCTTCTCCGGGTCGCGGTCGATAGCCGCACGCAGCGCCGCTTCCTGTTTCTTCTTCTCGGCCATCAACGCGGGATCGCGCAGGCCGCTCAGAAAGCCGGTGTAGGCCTTGAAGCTGTTCTGATGGGAGAACAAATTGTCGCGGGCAACGCGCCGGTTCTCCTCGCTCTGGCTGCTGTAGGCTTCCAGGGTGTTGATGAGCGATTTCAGGCGGGCCAGCACGAGAGGGTAGGAGACGTCCCGGGCGAATTCCAGTTCGGCCACGGTGGACAGCCGGCCGGTGGTTCCGGGGTGCCCGGAGACAAACACCAGCTCGTTGTCCTTGACGCCTTCGTGGCTCCAGCGCAGGTAGTCCGGCGGCTGCACCGGCTTGCCGTTCTCGTAAGCGCGGAACAAGGCGAAATCGAGGCAGTAGCGGGGGTAGGTGAAATTGTCGGGATCGCCGCCGAAGGCCGCGATGCCCACTTCGGGCGCGAAGACGAGCCGGACGTCGGTGTACTTCTTGTACTGATAGAGGTGGTACTCACCCCCCGAGTAGAGCGTCACCACGTCGCAGCGGTTGCCGGTCTTTGCGGCGCACTCCGACTCGATGCGGGCGATTTCGGCCTTGCGCTGCTCGTTGGCCTGTGCCGCGGTGGCGCCCGGCGCTGCCGCGCCCTTCACCCTGGGAGTCACGTCCTCCATTTTCAAAAGGACATTCACCTCCAGGTCCGGGCATTGCCGCTCGTCCGCCTCGGTTTCCGCCAGGAAGCCGTTCGCCATGTAATCGTGCTCGGCCGAGCTCAGTTTCTGAATGCAGTCCGAGCCGACGTGGTGGTTCGTAAACAGCAGCCCGCGGGGCGAAATGAACGACCCGGAACCCCCGTTGTTGAAGCGGACGGAGGAGAGCCGCAGGTGGTCCAGAAAGGCATCCGTGACCTGGTAGCCGTACCTCTTCGCCACCAGTTCCTTCGGGAAATCGTTGAAAAGCCACAGACCCTCGTCCGCGTGCATACAGCACACGGCGGCGATCCAAACAGTGAGTAGTCGGAGTCCCATAGACTTACCACTGTAACGCAGGGCGGGGCGGGCGGGGCTGGAAGGCCCCGCTTTTGCTAGCGCAGGAGGCCCCTGACGTCAAGCGAAATATCTCGTTTAGGATAAGCAACTTACACTGATATTTCCGGTGCAAAATGTTTCCGTTTGTGCGGCCCCTGTGAGATACTGAAAAACAGAAGCCAGTCAGAATGAGTCAATTGGATGAGGCGGTCGCCCGTTTTCAGAAATTACTGGAAAGCGAACCTTACAAGGACCTGAGTTGGGCTGAAGCTCTGGCCGAGAGAATGCAGGCCGAGCATCTCACCCAGGGCGGCAGGCTGATCTGCCCGTTTCTGCGCCCGAACTTTATAACACGACGCCAGTACGCCATGATGGTGAAGGCCGCTGAGGCCCTTTTCTCGGCAATCGACCGGGTCAAGCAAATGGCGCTGGCCAATCCCGCCTTGCTTGCGCGCATGGAGCTGCTCCCGGCCGAAAAAATGCTGGCCTCCATCGATCCGGGCTACCCGTTCCTGGCGGTCACCTCGCTTCTCGACACGCATTTTACTGACGGATCGCTTTACTTCGTCGAGTACAACGCCGACACACCCGTGGGCGTCGCCTACGGCGAGGCGCTCGCGGACCTGTTCTACGACACGCCGCCCGTCAAGGAGTTCAGAAAGCGCTACAACTTGCAGAAGCTCGGCGGCAAGAAGCACCTGCTGGCGGCGCTGCTCAAGGCGTACAAGCAGTTTGGCGGGAAAAAGTCCCCGAACATCGCAATTCTGGAATTCCGCCAGCCCTTCGGCGCCGGCCAGGGCGAGTATCTGCTGTTGCGCGAGTTCTTCCGCTCGGAGGGATATCCCACCGAGATTGTCTCGCCCGATCAGCTCGACTACCGCGGCGGGGTGTTGCGGCGTGGCAACTTCGAGATCGACCTTGTCTACCGGCGTGTCAAAGCTCAGGAGTTTCTGCTCCGATACGATCTTTCCCACCCCCTCGTCCGGGCATACCGCGAAGGCAAGACGTGCGTGGTGAACAGCTTCCGCTCCGAGCTGGCGCACAAGAAAGCGATTTTCGACCTGCTCACCGACGACTCGATCACGGCGTCGTTCCCCGCAGTCGAGCGCAAAGCGATTCAGCAGTACATCCCCTGGACCCGGGTCGTTTCGGCCACCAAGACCATGTACCAGGGGCAGAGCGTCGACCTGCCCGAGTTCGTTCTGAAGAACCGCGAAAAACTGGTTCTGAAGCCGAACGACGACTCCGGCGAGCATCATTCGATCCGCGGCTGGGAAAGCGACGACGCTGCCTGGGAGCGGGCGCTCAAGCGCGCGATGCGCACCCCCTACGTGGTTCAGGAGAAGGTACAGGCGACTTACGCGCCCTTCCCGCTGCTGCGGTACGGGGAAGTCGAGGTCCGCGAGATGCAGGTGGATTTGCACCCGCACGCCTACCTCGGCAAGGTCCAGGGCTGCTCGAGCTGGTTGTCCGCGCGAAACGGAGGCAACTTCTCGAGCATCGCCGGGCTCGCGCCCACGTTCATTCTGGAGGCGAAGCGATCGGCCTCCGCCGGCTAAGTCCGGGCTCTACCGGGTTACGCTCGCCGCAGCGCCCACGGAAGCCGTCAGCGTCACCAGCGACCGGGCCGGAAGCTTCAGGCTGAGTTTGCCGGCGGCCGAACTGCCCGCGTGCCGCGCCTTGAAATGTCCCGTTTCGATTGTCTCGGTGGCTTCCCAATCGGCTTCGGGCAAACCATCCAGCGAGGCTGTCCTCGCTCCGCCCAGGTTTAGGATGTGCAGCACGTACCGCCCGCCGCCGCGGAACGCGGTGCAGAGGACCGAGGGTTGGTCGGAGGAGACGGCCAGCGCCTCGCTCTTCTGCGGCGTCAGGTCGGTGAAGTGCTTCATCAGCCAGAAGCGCGCGGTGGGCTCCACCGTGCCGTCCGGGCGCTGCCTCGCCAGCCCATAATCGTTCGTGAACTGCCAGAACTGAGTGCCCTGCGGGCGGGCGTGGAGCAGCAGTTCTTGTGTCAAGCGGGCCTCGCGCAGGCCGTAGTGGTAGCTGTTGTACGCGCGGTTGTTATAGGCGGCCGCGTCCACGCCGAGTTCGGTCACCAGCAGCGGCAAGCCCAGCCATTCCGCCACGTCGCCCCAGGCCGCGTACTGTTCGGGCGTCGCGCCGCCCCAGGAGTGGAATCCCACCGCTCCGACGTACTGCATGGCGTCGGGGTCGGCCGCCGCCTCCAGCACGAACTTGTGCGTGTCGCGCGGGCCGGTCGCATCGCCGAGCAGCATCTTGGTTTTCAAACCGAGCTTGCGGAAGTAGACGCCGAAGCGCTTGATCACCTTTGCGTGCTCTTCCGGAGTCTGGCCGACGTAGACCCCGATATTCGCCTCGTTGAAAGAGAACAGATCCGGCTCCACCGAGTATTCGCGTTTGGCGTAGTCCAGGTATCCCCCGACCAGTTCGAGCAGCTCGTCCCATTTCTCCGGATCGATCTTGCGGAAATGGGTGGAACGGGGCTTCTCGTAGGGGTCGGTGTAGAAACGCTCCGGCAGCCACCAGATGCTGATGACGTAGGGCACGCCCATCTCATGGAAGCGGCGCATCGTCTCCATGTCGGCGCGGATCGCGGGGCCGGGGTTGTCGCGCTCGAGGTCCCACTGCTGCAGCTTCATTTCCGTGCGCCCCCAGGCCACCTTGAGGTTCTTCAGCGTGTAGGCCGAAACGGGTGAGGCGGTGTTCCAGCAGTAGTTTCCGCCGAAGCCGTCGAACCTGTAGCGCGGCCTGGAAGCATCCAGAGTGATCTGCACCGCTTGGGCGGCGGAGCTGTTTTTCAGTTGCAGAGCCGCGGTGAGACCGGCGGATTTCCCTTGTGGAAGCGGGCCGCGCTGCAGGGCCGCGCGGAGCTGGAAGGACCGGCCGGCGGTGTCCCAGCGGTCGATGAGAGCCGACAAGCACGTGCGCTCAAACGCGATGTCAAGCGCGATCGCGCCTTCCGCATCACGGAAACGCAAGACTCTCGGCTCGCCGCGGTAGAGCACCGGGCTGGCGGGCCGGGAGGCCGCCAGTGCGACAGCCTCGCCATCGTCCGGCGACACGCGGCCGTTGAGAAAGACCAGCCGCGGCAGATCGATCACGAGCTCGATCGCATCCACGCGGAGCTCTGTTTCCGCGGTGACCGAGGCCGAGTAGCGCACTCCGGAATCGTCCTCCTCCGACTTCATCTCCATGCGTCCCGTGCCGCCGTCCGGCAGCTCGAAAGCGCCCGTCCAGAGAAGGCTGTCGCCCTTGCGCACCAGGCCGCGGCGGTCGCGCCGCGTCTGCAATGGAATACGCCTGCCCGAGGGCAGCACGGCGACGAGGTTCGAAACAGCCTCTATATCCTCGGACTCCGAAAGGAGCGCGATAATGCGTCCGTTGCTGTCGTAGGCGGCCCGTTCCAGGGCGCCTGCGGGCAGGCAGAGAAAAAGAAGAATCGGCCAAAAACGCACGTACGGTAGCATCTCAGGATCAGTAAATCACCTTTCGGCCGTCTTGTGGAGAGCGGTTTCGGCTTTTCCCGGGTTTCTACGGCTTGCGCGCCAGCAGGCGCACGATCCGGTGTTTCTTTTCCAGGCGGTTGGCCTCCGTCTGCTGCCAGTCCGCGATGCCGGTCGTGTCTTCGTAGAAGACGATGTGGAGGCCGGACCAGGCCTTGAGCAGGGCGTTGATCTTATCTTGTTCGGTCTCCGGCCAGCCGGGCTCGGGGTCGGTGAGCGAGCGGAACGGGCGGTCGATCAGCAGCATTCCTCCGGGTTTGAGCGCGCTGCAAATCCGGGAGACGTACTCGGGATCGACGATCGGCGCGTCCGTGTAAACGAAATAGATAAGGTCCCAGCGCTCCTTGCCGTAATCGAAATCCTCGAAGCCGGCCTTGACCGTGGTGATGCGGGCGCCGAATTTAGCGGCGTTTTCGGCGGCGACTTTCAAGCCTTCCTCGGCGATATCGAAGCCGGTGACATCCCAGCCGTTGGCGGCGAGGTAGACGGCGTTGCGACCCTGCCCCATCGCGACGTCGAGCGCCTTGCCTGGCTTGAGCGTCTTGACGGTGGAAACCAGAAACGCATTCGGCTCCGTGGTGAAACGGGTCTGGCCGGGCGTGCGGTAAAGCCGGTTGAAGCCGAGCGCGGCGGCTTCAGTCCGGAAGGCGGGGTATTCCCGGTATAGCTTGGGGATAATCGCGATCCGCTCATCCGCCTGCGCCTCGGTGAGCCCGTCTTGGATGAGCCTGGCGCGATATTCCTGAAGTCCGGACCGCTCCGCCGGCTGGGCCTTCGACCACTCCATGTAGTCGCGCCAGATTCTGGCTTGTTCGGCGGTCTGGGCGAATGCCGGCGAGCAGAGAAGCGAGAAAACAGCAATCCTTATGCAGAGAACAAGCAGAGAGTTACTCACCGGATGATTATACGGTAATCGCCCTTCCTATGTTCCGTAATAAGCGCCGCATGCGGGCATGCGCGGCCCCTGTAGGGACACGCACATGCCCGGCCCGCCTGAATCAATTGGCCGGGGCGTAATAGCCCCGCTTCCAGGCGACGCGAAGGCGCGGGGCGCCAGGCGGCGGTGTGATTTCCACCTTCACTTTGTGGTATTTCCCATTGGCTTGCAGTTTCTTGGGCGTGTAACCCAGCACGTACTGGCTGCGCATGTCCGCGCTGACTTTGGCGATGACCTCCTCGAGCTGCTTCAGCTTGCGCACGCGAAATGCGCGCCCTCCGCTCTCCGTGGCGAGGCTTTTGAGCAGCCGCGAACCGTCCTGGATCGAGATCGCGAAAATGCGTACGTCCGATTCCCGCACGAGGTCCTTGATTTCCGGCTCGCTGTAGCGGCTGTTGTTATCTCCGCCGTCGGAGAGCACCAGCAGCGCCTTCCGCGAATTCCCCGCCTTTCTCATACCCTGAACGCCGGTGTAGAGGGCATCCAGCAGCGCTGTCCACCCGGTCGCATAGACGCCGCGGAGCAGCCCGCGGATGTCTTCAGTGTCGGTTGTGAAGGAGGAAAGCTGCTCGGGCCTGTCGTTGAATTTGAGCAGAAAGAATTCGTCTTCGGGCATGGCGGTGTCGAGAAAACGGTCCACTGCGGCGCGCGAATCCTTCATCTTGGCGCCCTGCATGCTGCTGCTGGCGTCGAAAACCACTCCAACCGAAACCGGCGCGTCTTCGCTTGAGAAGGTGGTGATCTCCTGCTCCTCGCCTTCATCTTTGATCCGGAAGTGCTCTTTTTGAAGCCCGCGGATGGGCCGGTCCATCTTATCGGTGACGCTTACCGGAACGAGAACCAGCTTGACATCGAGATAGATCCTCGGCGTATTGTCCGGAAGTTTGGAAGCCGAGGCAGCGCGGGGCTTGATCTCCACCCTGGGTCCCGATTCCTGGGCGGCCAGGGCGCCGGCAAGAAAAACACAATACAAACCCAGTCCTTTCCCCATCCCCTCTTACCTCTCTGCCTTCAGTATCGGACATCATTCGGGGCGGCGCACCTGGACACGCATTGCGGCGGATAACTAACTGCCACACGATTTCCTCGGTGTCAAGAAGAAGCGCGGCCTTGAAATATTACTTCTGCCGGGCGGGGAGATTTCGGTTAGCAGGGAGCACTTACTATGAAATGCTTTGAATTATTAAAAGAACTCTGGCGTACTTACCTGAATAGTGCTCTTATCAGAACGGGTTGCAGTTACAAGGATCGTGAAGCGGGCATGTCGATGCGCTTTTGCGCCGCGCGGTCCTCGACGATCATACGGCCGTTTTCGATCCTGACGTCGTCGATTCTGGTCATGCCCTCCGGCGCTTTTACCCAAAACAGCAGGAACCGCGTCGTGATCTTCGATTTGGCGGGCAGCCAGCGGTATACGGGCGCGTCGAACATCGAGCGGAGATCGATTACTTCGCGGCGGCGCACATCGAAAGGCTGGGTGGAGAACTCAAGGCCGCGGTTCATGCGCGCGCTGGTTTCGTAACTCTCCCAATCCTGGAGCCAAGGGTACTCCTCGCGCCGGAAGATGTATCCGAGCAGCGCGCGGCGCTTCTTGTTCAGCGCCGTGACCCAGCCGAGTTCCCGCGAGGGATCGATGAGGGTGGTGAGGTGATCGACGGTGCCGGAGTCCGGCGGCGCGGAGCGCACGTCCGTTGTGCCGCCCGCAACCAGCGGCGCATTGGGCCAGGTGAATTCGCGGTCCGAGGCTAGCCGCCGGCGCAGACGCTCCGTTGTCTGTGGATGCTTGCGCGTCTTGGCGCGGGCGGCGGGCAGATCGACCACGAGGCTTTCCGGCTCGAGGAAAGGCGAAGCGATCGTGAGGTGCTCGGCCCAGTTCACCGGCCGGTCGAAGGCCAGATGGCTCTCGAGTTCGCTGTCCACGTAGATAACGTTCTCGCCGTCCACGATGTGAAAGCTGCGGGTGAGCGTCTCCTGGACCAGCGGCAGCTTCACCTGGAATGTCACGCTCGCCGTGTTGCCCTGTTTGCCCGAAGCTGTTATCTCCCAAGGCAGTCTGTGCGCTTCGCCGTGCCCGGGCAGTCCCGCGGCGCGCTCTTCCGTTGAGGTGGGGCCGAACCCGTCCACGCAGACGAAGTGGCCGAGAATGCGCGCGCCAGCGCCTCCGAACGGGCTAAGTCCGGTGGGGTCATCGCGCATGAGGAGGCTCACCATCGAACCGCCTTGCACCTCGATGGCGAGTTCCAGCTTGTCGTTGGAGAACAGCATTACAGGCCGGTTGTTCACCGTGCCCTGCTTCAGAAAGGCGGAATCCTGAGCGAACACGGCCGCGGCGGAGAGGACAAAGGACAGGAGAACACAACGCATCGCGCCGCTATTGTAACTCTATGAATTGTGCCCCGGCGCCGCGGCTACTGCTCCGCCACGACCGGGTTTCGCAGCGCTCCCAAACCTTGAACCTCGACCACGGTTTCATCGCCCGGCCGCAGATAGCGGGGCGGCTTGCGGGCGAACCCGACCCCGGCGGGAGTGCCGGTCGCCACAACGTCGCCAGGCTCAAGCGTGAACACGCTGGAGAGGAACTCGATCAGCGCGGGAATGCCGAAGATCAGGTTGCTCGTGTTCGAACACTGCATCAGCTCGCCGTTCAGAGTGAGCTTGATCTCGAGCGCGTGGGGGTCGGCGATCTCGTCCTCGGTGACGATCCAGGGCCCCATGGGCGCGAAGGTGTCGAAGGTCTTGCCCATGATCCATTGCGTGGTGGCCATCTGGTAGTCGCGCGCGCTGACGTCGTTGAAATTCATGTATCCGAAAACGTGCTCCCGCCAGCGCGCGGCCGGGATGTGGCGCCCGCCGCGGCCCACAACAAATGCGAACTCTGCCTCGTAGTCCGGCTTGCTGGAGGCTTTGGGCAGCACGATGTTCGCGCCGGGACCGATGACCGCGGTCGGGAACTTCGCGAAAATCGTCGGCACCTTGGGGACATCGAGTTTCGCCTCGCGCGCGTGGTCCGCGTAGTTCAGCCCGACGCAGATGATCTTGGGCGGGCGCGGGATCGGCGCCAGCAGCGAGACGGCGCTTGCGTCGAAGCGCGAGCTTTGCGGGGCGGCGGCGACGAACGACTCGACTTGCGCGAGTGCTTCCTTGCCACCCCCGATCACCGCCAACACGTCTGGAAAGCCCGCGGCGGCAAGCCCGATCACTTCACCGCCGGAGATCACGCCGGCTTCGGGAGCGGCGGCGTCGCGCTGAAAGGTAACGAATCTCATATCCAAGTAGGATAAAGCATTCCGGATGTCGCGGCCGGGCGCGGCGGAAGGAGTCTGCTAAGATACGGGAAGGCTGCCGTTCCGGGGGCAAACGGCTTCGCTGGGAGCAGTACGCTGCCCACCACAACCTGGGAAAGACAAATGAATTTCGTTTGGATGATTCTGATTACGCTGGGCATCGTGCAGTTGTCGGCGCTTGCGACGACAGTTTACCTGCACCGTTCTATCACGCATCGCGGTCTGGAGCTGCATCCCGTGGTTGCTTTTCTGATGCACCTGGAGCTGACGCTGTTTACGGGCATTATCCCGCGCGAGTGGGCCGCGGTTCACCGCAAGCACCATCATTTCTCCGATAAGGAAGGCGATCCGCACAGCCCGTACATCTTCGGAAAGTGGAAGGTGCTTTTCGGGAACTTTTTCATGTACCGGAGGGAAGCCGCGAATCCCGAAACCGTCCGCAAGTACACGCCGGATTATAAGCCCGACCTGATCGACCGCATTCCGGGCAACGGCTTCGGCGTGTTTCTCGGGCTCGGCATTCTGGTGCTGATGTTCGGATGGCTGTGGGGGACGGCGGCATGGCTGGCGCACGTCGTCGTTTATATCGTGGTGAATGCCATGATCAACAGCCTGGGCCACACGGTCGGGTATCGCAACTGGGACAACAAGGCGACCAACCTGCGGTGGCTTGCCTGGATCTCAGGCGGCGAGGGGCTGCACAACAACCATCACGAGTTCCCAACGGCCGCGCGGTTCTCCATGAAACAGGGCGAGGTGGACCCCGCCTGGCTTTTCATCAGGCTGTTGGAAGTCCTGAGACTCGCGAAGGTGAAACGGCTGCCGATGGCGAGAGCGGCGTGATCTACGCGGCCTTCTGCACTTTGCCGTTGCGGAGGCAGGAGGTGCAGACGCGGATGCGCTTCGCAGCGCCGTTAACGACCGCCCGGACCGTCTGGAGATTCACGTTCCAGCGCCGGTGGGTGACGTTGTGGGCGTGGCTGATCCGGTTACCGAACTGCGGGCCCTTTCCGCAAACCTGACATACTTTCGCCATCGAA
>JBLNCW010000102.1:0-50353 GCA_050261015.1 Rhodospirillales bacterium
TGAACGCGCTTATTCATTCCGGAGTGGGCCTTTGCGGCGGTCCGGTGGTCAAAGCGCTCGCCGGGCGCACCGACGGCCCGGGCATGAGAAATTAGCAATCCACCGTCAACGATCTACGAACAATGACTACTGAACTGCGTGCAGGACGCCTGCTGGTCGCGCTGGCGTTCCTGGCGGCGCTGCCCGCCATGGCGGATACCAGGTTCCGCGTTAAGAAGATGACCCGGGACGATGTCCCGTTGGGGACGGGGCAGTGTGACATCCGGCTCCAGATCGATGGCGAAGCGGAAGTCAGCCTGCGGGGCGATACGGTTTTCATCCGCACGATTTCGGGCCGGGACGGGCGCGACGACGGCTCCGAATGCAACGAGCCGCTCCCGGGCCGCGATATCCAGGACTTCCGGTTTGAGGTCAGGGACCAACGCGGCGATATCAAACTCCTTTCGGAGCCTTCACGCCGGACGGGCTACAGCGCCGTCGTGAGAATTCGCGACAGTAAGGGCGGGGAAGGCCGCTACCACTTCCGCATCAAGTGGACGCTGACCGGGGGCGGCGGATTCAGGCGGCCCGAAAGGAGCGGCTGGCGGCAGCCTCCCAGGGGGGCGCGCCGATAAGCTCCGCGCGTGACCGCATTGAGTTGAGCTGGACCTACCAATCCGGTTCTTCGACCGGTACAGGTTTGGGGTGGGTCTTGCCGCACCAGCGCTCCAGGGCGGCCTTGAGTTCCTGCGGGTTGACCGGCTTGGCAAGGTAATCCGACATGCCGGCCGCCAGGCACTTCTCCCGGTCGCCTCTCATCGCGTTGGCGGTCATCGCGATCACCGGCACGAGTCCCTGCGGTTCGGGAAGCCGCCGGATGGCTTCGGTCGCCTTGAAACCGTCCATGACGGGCATCTGGCAATCCATCAGCACGGCTGCGTAGCCGCCGGCCGCGGCGGCTTTCACAGCGGCCTCCCCGTTGTTCGCGATCTCTACGGTGTACCCCAGTTTCTCGGCCAGCTTCAGCGCGACTTTCTGATTGACCAGGTTGTCTTCGACCACCAGAATTCTCGGGCCGGCGGTTGGAACAACCTCGTTGCCCGGTGCCGCTGGAACGGGCGCCGCGGGGGATGGATTTGCCAGCTCAAGCAGCGCCGCGCGGAGTTTCGAGGCGCGGATCGGCTTGGCAATCAGCGCCGCCGCCCCGAGCGCCTCGGCCGTTCGCCGGTCGCTTCGCGCTACCAGCAGCAACAGCGACGCGTGCCGCCGCAAAGGCTCCAGGTTCGAGGCGTACGCATCGGCAATCACGAAACGGTACGAACCGTCCGGAGCCTCCTGCGGCGATTCCGCCTCGACAGCCTCCATGCCCCAGTCCTCGGCGCAGGAGCAAATCATGCTCCGTATTCCGGCATTGCCGTGTACGATCAACACCCGCGCGCCGCTCAGCGCTTCCTGGCCCGGCTCCGGCTGCGCTGCCGCCCGTGCGGTTTCCGTCTGAATCGTGAACCGGAAAGTGGAACCGGCGCCAGGCGAACTCGATACCTCGATCCTTCCGTTCATCGCCTCGACGAGTTTCTTGCAGATGGTCAGGCCGAGGCCCGTCCCTCCGAAGCGACGCATGCTGTCTTCGCCCTGGTAAAACGCCTGGAAGAGATTCTGCATTACCTCGGGCGGCATTCCGATCCCGGTATCGCGCACCTCAACGCCGAGTTCGACGCGGCCGCCCTCCAGGGGCGTTGAACAAACGGAGACGCTGACTTCGCCCCGCTCGGTGAACTTAACGGCATTCCCCAACAGGTTGATGAGAATCTGGCGGAAGCGGCTGGCATCGCCGCGCAGCCGTGCGGGCACACTTCCAGGAACTGCGGCCAGCAACTCGATTCCCTTTGCGTCCGCGCGCTCTGCGAACAGCAGGATTGCCTGCTCGATTTCGTGACGCGGGTCGAACTCCACCTGCTCCAGTTCAAGCTTTCCGGATTCGATGCGCGAATACTCGAGAATCTGGTTGATGAGGTCCAGAAGGATCTGCCCGGAATAGCGTATGGTCTCGACGTAATCGAGCTGCTCGCGCGTCAACTCGGTCTGTTCGAGAAGCGTGAGCATGCCGAGCACCCCGTTCATGGGGGTGCGGATCTCATGGCTCATGCTGGCGAGAAACTCGCTCTTTGCCGCGTTAGCCATCGCGGTCCGGGCGGCCATTTCGTTGGCCCAGACCGTGGTCCGTTCGAGGACGGCGTTGACCGCTTCCAGTTCGGCTGCGGCCTGCTCGGCGCGCTCCTTGGCCAGGCGAAGTTCCTCGGCCCGCCGCTGATGTTGCGAGGCATCGCGCACCACCACGATCGTGTGCCACTTTCCACGCACCTTCGCCGGCGTCGTGGTGATCTCAACCTGGACCTGGGAACCGTCGCTGCGCTGGACGGAGGTTTCGAGGACCCGGCGGGTCGTCACGCCGTGCAGGGGCACGGTAACGAGGCGCTCCGCGGTCCGGCCCAATATTTCGCTGCGAGAGTAGCCGAAGGCCGTCTTGGCCGCCTCGTTCCAGAAAGTGACCTTGCCTTCACTGTCCAGCAGGAACACCGGGTCCAGCGCAAGCGCTTCGAAAACGCGCACTTTTAGCCTGCGCCGCCATAGCTGCGACCACAGGACAACCGCGGCTGCCGCCAGTACGCCGGCCCACAGAAGTGCCACGTGTCTTCTCATCGGCCGGATCCGGCGGCGTTAAGAGAGGAAAGTTGCTGGTTTTGAAACGCTTAGCGCGCGGCCTGTACCAGCGCTTTGGCCTGCTCCACCACGCTTTCGACTTCCTTGCGGTACGCCTCCAGCAGGTCGTGGTCCTCGGCCTCAAACCGCATGACGAGAATCGGCTGGGTGTTCGATGCACGAACCAAGCCCCAGCCCCGAGGGAAAAGCACCCGGGCGCCGTCGATGTCTTTTACCGTGTGCGTCTTACGGAAATGTTCGACCACGTGCCGGACGACCTCGAATTTGAGCTGATCCGGGCAATCCAAGCGGATTTCCGGCGTCGATACCGTGCGCGGCAGGCCTTCCATTTGCGCCGAAAGCGGCTTGCCCGAGCGGGCCACGATCTCGATCAGACGCAGCGCCGCGTAGATCGCGTCGTCAAAGCCGTAGTAGCGGTCGGCGAAGAACATGTGCCCGCTCATCTCGCCCGCCAGTTCCGCCCCGACTTCCTTCATCTTGGCCTTGATCAGCGAGTGCCCGGTCTTGTACATGATCGGGTTGCCTCCCAGCCGGCTCAGCTCGTCGTACATCACCTGGCAGCACTTGACCTCGCCGATGAACGTCGCGCCGGGCTTGCGCTGGAGGATTTCGCGGGCGTAGATGAGCATCAACTGGTCGCCCCAAAGTATGGTGCCCTTCTCATCGACCGCGCCGATGCGGTCCGCATCGCCATCGAAGGCCACGCCCAGCTCCGCGCCGCTCTCGCACACGGTCCTGATCAGGGTCTGGAGGTTTTCCGGAAGCGTCGGGTCGGGGTGGTGGTTGGGGAAATGGCCGTCCATGTCGAAAAACAGCTCGACGGCATCGACGTTGAGCTTGCTGAACAGCCGGTGCAGCACCGGCCCGGCGGTCCCGTTTCCGGCATCGGCGACAACCTTGATCCGCCGGTCGAAACGGAACTGGCCGGCCAGTTCATCAACATACGGGGTAACTGCGTCCGCCTCTTTTAGCGTGCCCGGGCCGGTTTCATAGTCCTGCTGCTCTATAATTCGGCGCAGTTCCTGAATCTCGGCGCCGTGAATCGTGCCGGAACCGCATACCACTTTGAAGCCGTTGTACTCAGGCGGGTTGTGGCTGCCGGTGATCATGACCGCTCCGGCCTGCTTGAAGTGGATCGCCGAGTAGTAGAGCAGGGGCGTCGGCACACAGCCTATGTCGAGAACGTCGCAGCCGGCGGCGATGAGCCCTTTGGCGAGCGCATTGCGCAGCCGTTCGGAACTGAGCCGCGTATCCCTTCCGAGCGCGACGCTTCCGCCGGCGCGCCGCCGGAGGTAAGTGCCGATCGCCCTTCCCAGGTCTTGAATGTCCGCATCCGGCATTTCCTGGTCGGCAATGCCGCGGATATCATACTCACGGAAGATGGTCGGGATGAGCATACCAACATTGTACGAGGTAGGAGTTATCTGCTCACAAACCGGCTGCCCGCGATCAAGAAGCGCAGCGGCCAGTCCGAGCATTGCCGTATGCCGATGCGCGGTGTGGTGACGATCTCGAACGGCGTTTTGGAGAGGCACTCGCGCACGATCAGACTGCCGCGTGTCACATCGGCGCCGTAATGGCGGCGGGTAATGTCGAGGGCGGCGGTCAGCTTGCCCGGTCCGGAAGCCAGGTCTTCAACCGAGCGCGCCGCCGGGCGCCGCTTCTTCATCTCCGCGATGCCGGCCAGCGGCTCGACCGCGCGGATCAACACGCACCCCGGCGTGCCCTCGGGCTGAGCGACCAAATTCAGACACTCGTGCTTTCCGTAGATGAAGTAGACGTACGCGTGTCCCGGAGGACCGAACAGCACGCGCGTGCGGTTCGTGACGCCGCGCGAGGCGTGCGCGGCCAAATCGTCAAGCCCGAGGTAAGCTTCCGTCTCCACGATGCGCCCGGCCGCGCCGCCATGAACCAGAATCGTGCCGAGCAGATCGCGCGCGACTTCCACCGTATCGCGGGCATAGAACTCGCGCGGCAGCGTGCGGCTTTGTGCGAGCAGTTCTTCCAAAGGAATGCGGTCCACCCACTCCGGCGTTGCGTGCATCGTGACTTCGTCCGACAATTATCACATGCAACGTTTTAAGGCGGCGGCGTCATAATGCGGCTGTTCACTGCGGTCGACATGCCGGATGACGTAATCCGCCGGCTCGAACGGCTGATCGCCGAACTGCGGCCTTCCGCGCGCATCGCCTGGAGCCCGGCGGCGAACCTGCACATCACCACCAAGTTTATCGGCGAGTGGCCCGAGGAGAGACTCGACGAGCTGACCGCGGCGCTCAGCGGCCTGCCCCGGCGCGATCCGATCCCGATCGAGATCCGCGGGCTGGGCTTTTTTCCGAACCCGCGCTCGCCGCGCGTCTTCTGGGCCGGCGTGCACGCCCCGGGGGCGCTGGGAGAACTGGCGCTTGAAACGGACCGTGCGCTTGCGCGTCTCGGAGTACCGACCGAGACCCGGGCGTTCTCGCCCCATCTGACACTGGCTCGCATCAAGACGCCGGTGCCGCTGGAGCCGCTTCACAAGGCCATCGCCGCGCTCGAATCCACCGACTGGGGCGCGTTCACCGTGGACCGCTTCTTCCTGTACCGGAGCAAGCTGACCCCCTCCGGTTCGATCTATACTAAGCTCTCGGAGTTTCCTTTCGCCCCGTGATGACCGGTTTGCTCGCCCTGATTGCCGCCTATCTCCTGGGAAGTGTTCCGTTCGGCTACCTGCTCGTGCGCGCGAAGACTGGCCGCGACGTCCGGTCGATGGGGAGCGGCAACATCGGCGCCACAAATGTCCTCCGCACCACGGGCCGGCTGCTCGGCGTGGTGACGCTGCTGCTCGATATCGGCAAGGGCTTCCTGGCGGTCTGGCTGGCCGGGCGGCTGACCGGCGGTTCCACCGCCTGGATGAGCGCGGCGGCCCTGGCCGTGATGGTCGGACACGCCTTCCCGGTGTTTCTGAAATTCCGCGGCGGCAAAGCGGTGGCCAGCTTCGTCGGGGCGTTCTTGTGCCTGGCGCCGGGACCGCTGGCTGCCGTGCTGGTGGTCTTCGTCGCGGTGGTGGCCGCCACGCGCTACATTTCGCTGGGCTCGATAATCGGCGCGGCCACGCTGCCGCTGGCCGTCTGGCTGATTTCCCACCCGGGCGCTCCCGTGGTGCTGGCCGCGGCCGCCGGCGGAGCGTTCATCATCTGGCGGCACAAGGAAAACATCGCCCGGCTCCGCGCGGGCAAGGAGAATGTCTTGTCGCTCGGAGGCCGGCGATCCTGACGCGGCTTGCCATTATCGGCGGAGGCAGTTGGGGCACCGCGCTGGCCATCGTGCTCGGGCCCCGTTTCCCCGACGTCCGCTTGTGGGTCTACGAGGCCGATCTGGCCGAGCGGATGCGCGAGACCCGCGAAAACGACCTTTTTCTTCCCGGCTTCACGCTTCCCCCGAACGTCAACGTCCTGAGCGACTTGTGCCCAGCGGTCGAAGGCGCCGAGGTGGTGCTCAGCGTCACGCCGTCGCACTTCACCCGCGAGATCTACGCCCGGATGCTGCCGTTTCTGCCGCCCGGCGCGCTCTTTGTCAGCGCCACGAAAGGAATTGAGAGCGGCACCCTGCTGCGCATGTCGGAGGTGATCCGCGAGGTGGTGGGCGCGCGGTTTGAGCCCCGTGTATCCGTGCTTTCCGGCCCCACCTTCGCCCGCGAGGTGGCCGGAGGCGAGCCGACCGCGCTCGTGGTGGCCTCCCATGACGACGCCCTCAACCATTCCATCCAGACGGCGTTCTCCGGGCCGACCTTCCGCGTCTACCGCAACGCGGACCCGGTCGGCGTCGAAATGGCCGGGGCGCTGAAGAACGTGATCGCGCTCGGCGCAGGCGTCTGCCAGGGATTGGGTTTGGGCAGCAACACCATCGCGGCGCTGATCACGCGCGGGTTGGCCGAAATCAGCCGGCTGGCGGTGGCCGTGGGCGGGCAGCCCTTGACCCTGGCCGGTTTGGCCGGGCTGGGAGACCTGGTGCTCACCTGCACCGGGCAGTTGAGCCGCAACCGCCAGGTGGGAATCGAGTTGGGCCGCGGGCGGCTGCTTGCCGAAATTACCGGCTCCATGAAGATGGTGGCCGAAGGCGTTAAGACTACCTTCGCCGCCATGGATCTGGCGGAACGGCACGGCATCGACCTGCCGATCACGGCGCAGGTCCGCGCGATTCTGAGGGGCGAGCGGGCGCCGCGGGAGGCGATCCGCGAGCTGATGGAACGCTCGCTCAAGGGCGAGTAGCGCCCTTTCCCGCAACCTTTGATGCGCGAATGGGTTCAACAAAGTATGGCGGCCGTGGCGGCCATAGAGCCGGACGCCAAACTCATGTTGCGCGTCAAGGAGGGCGATGCAGCCAGCTTCGAGCTGCTGCTTGAGCGCCATCGCACGGCCGTGGTCCATTTCCTCTACCGCATGGTGCAAAGCCAGGCCGTGGCGGAGGAGTTGGCGCAAGAGGTGTTCCTGCGCGTCTACCGGGCGCGGGCCAGCTACGAGCCGACCGCGAAATTCACCACCTGGCTGTTCCGCATCGCCCTGCACCTGGCTCTGAACACGCTGCGCGACGGGCGGCCGGAACAGTGGCAGGAAAGCCTCGACGGAGACGACGACTCGGCCGGGCGCGAAATTCCCGACCGGAACCCTACGATTGAGCAGGAGCTTTTGAACCGGGCAAGACTCGACGAAGTGCGCCGGGCGATCGCGGCGCTGCCCCCCAAGCAGCGCGCCGCGGTGCTCATGCACAAGTACGAGGAAATGGATTACACACAGATAGCCCGGGTGCTGAATTGTTCGGAATCGGCTTTGAAGTCGCTGCTGTTCCGGGCTTATGAGACGCTGCGCGCGCGTTTGGCGCACATGGCGCGCTGAGGGAAAGGAGAAGGCGATGGAATGCCAGGTTCGGGCGCGGGAAGATGCGGCAGTCCTGATGGACTACTGTGCCGGCAGGCTGGACCAACGCGCCGCCGCCGCTCTGGACAAGCATGTTGCTGTCTGCGCGGATTGCGCCCGCTGGGTGGAATCCCAACGGGCAATGTGGGCGGCGCTGGACGAGTGGGCGGCGCCGCCGGTCTCGCCCGGCTTCAACCGCCGGCTCTATGAGAAGCTGGAGCGGCAGAACCGTCCGGCGTGGTGGCGGCTGCACCTGCGGCCCGCTCTTTCGCTGGCCGGAATTTCCGTGCTCGCCATCGGGCTGCTGCTGACGCGGGCGCCCGCGCCGGTGATCCAGGCCGACACACTGGATCCGGATCGCCTCGAACTGGCGCTCGACGACGCGGAAATGCTGCACCAGTTGAGTGTCTGGTAAGGTTATGCGTGGGTTTTTGCTGCTATTCGCGATTGCGCTGGGCTGGAACCTGATGGCGGGACCCGCGGCTGCCCAGCGCAGCGACCGTCCGGCTGTGCCGCCGCCGAAGGCGATGCGGCGGGGCCCCGCGACCATGCTGGACCGCCTGGAGCGCATGTCGCCCGAGGAGCGCCGGCGCGTCCTGGACAAGCTGCCTCCTCAGCGGCGGCGGCAGCTCGAACAGCGGCTGAAACGCTACGACGCGATGCCTCCCGAGCAGCGCGAGCGGCTGCGCCGCCAGCTCAGCCTGTTCCGCTCGCTTCCGCCCGAGCGGCAGGAGCAGACCCGGCAATTGTTCCGCCGCTTCACCGAATTGCCGGAGGACCGGCGCCAGGAAATCCGGCGCGCCGTAAGGGCCCTCGGGCGGCTCGATGAGGAGCGCCGCCGAAGCCGCCTGGAGAGCCCCGCTTTCCGCGAGCGCTTCAACCCCGAAGAGCAGAAGATCGTGCGTGAACTCCTCCAGGTTGCTTTTGACGCAGAGCCGCCCAACGAGTAGCCCGTTCGGTTAATCTGTGTAGTTTATGGTCGAAGCGGGAACTCTGGTAGCCATCATCATGGGCAGTAAGTCGGACTGGGAAACGATGCGCCACGCGGCGGAGACACTGGCGCTCTTTGGAGTCCCCCACGAGGCCCGCGTGCTCTCCGCGCATCGCACACCGGAAGCGACGGCGAAATACGCCGCTTCGGCCGAGGAGCGGGGGATCGAGGTGCTGATCGCCGCCGCGGGCGGAGCCGCGCACCTGGCCGGTGTTGTAGCCGCGCATACCGTGCTGCCGGTGCTCGGAGTTCCCATCGAGAGCGCGTCGCTGAAAGGACTGGACTCGCTGCTCTCGACGGTTCAGATGCCCGCCGGAGTTCCGGTGGGGACGCTGGCGATCGGCAAGGCGGGCGCGACGAACGCCGCGCTGCTGGCAATCGCTATCCTGGCAGGGCGGCGCCCCGAATTGCGTGAAAAGCTGCGAGCATACCGCGAGCGGCAGGCGAAAAGCGTTCTCGAACAAACTTTGCCGCAGGTGGCCGCGCAAGAGGGTTAAGCGGCGCGGCCGGTACGAAACTCCTCAGGTTGCGTAGCGAACGGCCTCTTCTTCGACAGTCACCTGGAAATCCTCGCCCTCCCAGCGGTTGACTTCCGGCCAGAAGAACGTGAACTGGATGCGCGTGCCGTTTTTCAGCGATGCCGTGGGCAGTTCCGCCACATGGGTCCCGTTTTCGGGAGTCGTCCGCGTATCGTGCGCGGTGTCCCACTGGTCGACCGTCCAGTGAACGATCGCGGGCGTTGCCAGTTCGATGCGCAGGTTGCGGCCCGGCTGCAGCGCCGCGAACCGGTGATCGAAAGTCCATGCGCCGGCGTCCGGACGTTGCCGCTGGCGGCGAGGCCAGCGGACCCTGGAGCGCGCCTCGCGCGCCCCTCGAAGGGCAACGATAGCGGCGGCGCCCGACAGGGCGATCAGCGCCAGCTTGATTAGTCTCACCTTCCGCTCCCCCAAGACGTAACGGCGGCGCGGCCGGCCCCGGCCCATACGCCTGTAATGACAACAAATTGCGGAACTTTGGAGTCCGGCAACGCCTCCGCCCCCGTCTGCCCTCAGTGTAGTCCTTGGGAGCGGCGGGTTCAACAAACGGATTGCAAACCCCACACGTCACCCAAAATCTGTTGAGAATCGCCATGGAAAAAAGATATAATCAACTGGAACTCTGCAACACAAACGTTGGCCGATGCGTCCATATTCATGCCCGGAGGTATTTAGCTTATGCGATTGTTGAAATTTTCAGTTCCAGCGGTGGTCCTCTCCCTGGGATTCATCTTCTCCGCTACAAGCTCCTTCGCTACCGTCGAGTACACGAAGAAGGAGAAAAAGTCCTGCACGTTCTGCCACGTGAAAGCGAATTCCCCAGAGCTGAACGATGCAGGAAAGTATTACAAAGAGCACAAGACGCTCGAAGGCTATAAGAAGTAAGCCAGGCGCCTCCCCGGCGCCGCAAACGAGCGCAAAATTTTGTGCACCTTTCGGCGTGCTGCCGAATCCAATAAACATACGCAACACCGAGGCCGCGATCGGCGGCGCGGTGGAGCCTGGACGGGCTAGGAGCGAAAACGGCTTTGACCGTTCGCCGGGAATGCCTGGGGCTGGGCACGGCGGTTGAGACCGCCGGGGACAGATGGAATAGCTTGCTGCCTTAGCCGGCGGCGACTGGGCCGCCGCCGGCTTACTGGATTTCCGCGTGGTGCCGCACATCCACTCCTTGCACCAGAAACAGCACATCCTCGGCGATATTGGTGGCGTGATCGGCAATCCGTTCGAGGTTGCGCGCGACGGACATCAGATCGAGCGCGCGCGTGATTGTGGATGGGTCGGCTTGCATGAAGCTGACCAGTTCCTGGAAGATCGCGTCGCGCAGACCGTCCACCTCGTCGTCGGAGAGCAGCACTTCGCGGGCCTGCCCCGCATCCCGCTTGACGAAAGAATCCAGGCTCCGGTGCACCATGGACTCCACCAGCCGGGCCAGTTGCGGCATATCGATCAGCGGTTTGATCGCGGGCTGACGCATGAGCGAGAGGGAGCGCTCGACAATGTTCACCGCCAGGTCGCCCATGCGCTCCAGATCGCTGTTGATTTTGATCGCGGCGGTGAGGAACCTGAGGTCGCGCGCCATCGGCTGGTACAAAGCCAGCAGGCGCACCGCGCAATCGTCGATTTCGATCTCCATGTGATTGACGCGGGCCTCGTTCTGGAGCACTTCGCGGGCCAGCGCTTCGTCCCGCTCCGCCAGCGAGCGCACGCTCAGGTGTATGGCCGACTCTACCAGCCCGGCCATCTCCAGCAGGCGTCCCTGCAACTCTTCAAGGGCTTCGACAAAGTGGCGCATCAGCCAAACCGCCCGGTGATGTAATCTTCCGTTTCTTTGCAGCGGGGCCGTTTGAAAATCATTTCGGTCCGGTTGAATTCTATCAGTTTGCCGTGTAGAAAGAAGCCCGTATGCTCGGCCACGCGGGCGGCCTGCTGCATGTTGTGCGTCACGATGACGAGGGTGCAGGTCTCCTTGAGGCTGAACATCAGCTCCTCGATTTTGGCGGTGGCGATGGGATCCAGGGCCGAGCACGGCTCGTCCAGCAGCAGGACCTCGGGATCTACGGCCAGCGCCCGCGCGATGCACAGCCGCTGCTGCTGGCCTCCCGAGAGCGCGTATGCGGATTCGTGCAGGAGGTCCTTCACCTCGTCCCATAGCGCCGCCCGCCGCAGGCTGTGCTCGACGGCTTCGGCCAGCGGGCCTTTCCGCATCCACCCGTTCACGCGCAGGCCGTAGGCGACGTTGTCGAAGATCGACTTGGGGAACGGGTTCGACCGCTGAAACACCATGCCGACGCGGCGGCGGAGGCGGACCACGTCCATTGCCATGATTTCTTCGCCATCCAGAAGCACTCTGCCTTCCGCGCGGGCGTTGCGGATGGTCTCGTGCATCCGGTTGAGGGTGCGCAGGAAGGTCGATTTTCCGCAGCCGGAAGGCCCGATCAGCGCGGTGATTTGGTTCGGCGGGATGGCCAGGCTGACGTCGTACAGCACTTGCTTGTCGCCGTAGTAGAAGTTCAACCCGGAGACCACCAGCTTGGGGCCGGCGGCCGTCTGCGGTTGAGCTTCCCGGACCATCTCGAGCTTATCAACCATGCCGTGTCCCCCTTGGCGACAGCACCAGCCGCGCCGCCACGTTTGCGGCGAGCATCAGGGTAAGCAGCACGAGGCCCGCCGCCCAGGCCTGCCGCCGCCACTCCTCATAGGGCGAGATCGCGTAATTGAAAATCATGACCGGGAGAGACGCCGCCGGCTGGTCGAGGCCCGTGTTCCAGAACTGGTTGCTGAAACTGGTGAACAGCAGCGGCGCTGTCTCGCCTGCGACGCGCGCCATTCCGAGAATCGTGCCCGTGAGCACGCCGCGGAACGCCGCCGGAATCACCACCGTCGCCACGGTCTGCCACTTGCCCGCGCCCAGCGCCAGCGCCGCCTCGCGCAGCGAGTGGGGCACGGCGCGGAGAAACTGCTCGGTGGTGCGGATGGTGATCGGGATCACGATGGTGCTCAGAGCGACCGCGCCCGCAAACAACGAAAAGCGCTTCATCGGGACAACCACGAGCGCATAGGCCACGATTCCGATCACGATGGACGGCACGCCGTTCAGCAGGTCCGCCGTGTATCGCACGATATTGGGAAACGTCCGCCCGCCGAATTCAGCCAGGTAGACGCCGGCGGCAAACCCTATGGGAACGCCGATCAGCGCCGTGAGCAGCAGCAGCTTGCCCGTCCCGACGATCGCGTTGGCCATGCCGCCGCCGGGCTCGTTCGGCGGCGCCGGCAGTTGGGTGAGAAAATCCCAGCTCAGCGAGCGGCCGCCGTAATAGACCAGGTATCCGAGGATGAAGAACAGCACCGAGATGGTCAGCAGCGCGCAGAGTCCGGTGATGCCGAACATTGCCGCGTTGGTGACTTTGCGCCGCGTCATTGCTCCGCTCCTCTGCGTTTCGTCATCACGATCAGCAGCCGCGCCAAGGCGTTCAGCACAAGGGTGAGCCCGAACAGGACCAAACCGAGTTCGATCAGCGCGCTCAGGTGCAGGTCCTCGACGGCCTCGGTGAACTCGTTGGCGATTACCGCGGCGATCGAGTACCCGGGCGCCAGCAGCGAGGCGCCGATCTGCGGAGTGTTGCCGATCACCATCGTTACCGCCATGGTCTCGCCGAGGGCGCGGGCCAGGGCGAGGAAGACGGAGCCGAAGATGCCGAGCCGGGCGTACGGCACGACCACCTGCCACGTGGCTTCCCATCGTGTCGCGCCGAGCGCCAGCGCCGCCTCCCGCTGCTCGCGCGGCACCGAAAGCAGCGCTTCGCGCGAAATCGACACGATGAACGGCAGGATCATAATGGCGAGCACGACCGCGGCCGTCATGATGCCCACACCGTATGGAGCGCCTGCCCGCCGCATCAAAGGCGCCAGCACGAAAATGCCGAGCAGGCCGTAGATGACGCTCGGCACAGCCGCGAGCAGCTCGACGATGAAAGTCAGCCCGTCGGAGATGCGCGGGGGCGCCAGTTCGGCGAGAAAGATCGCGGCGCCCACTCCAAGCGGGACCGCCATCGCCAGCGCCAGCGCCGAAGTCACCACCGTTCCGTAGAGGAACGGAAGCGCGCCGAACTCTCCGGCCACCGGGTCCCAGGTCCGCCCGATCAAAAAACTCCAGCCGAACTTCGCCCGCGCCGGCGCCGAGTTGCTGTAAAGCTCCCAGACCAGCAGCAGGGTGATCGCCAGCACAGCCGCTGCCGCCAGGGCCGTGATCGCCCATGCTAGGTGGTCCCCGGCGCGCAGCCGGCGGAAGAACGTGCGCGGTGCCTTTGCCCGGGGAAGATGTTCGATTGTGGCGGCGCGGCTGCCCATGCTACTGAATCCTGGAAATCGCCTTCAGCTCTCTGGCAGCGACCGAAGCGGGAAGAGGCGCGTACGACAGCGGCTCCGCCATCTTCTGTCCCGGACCGAGCATCCAGCGCAGGAAATTGATGAGCGCCTTCTTCTTTGCCGGGTCCTGAATCCTTTCCGGGATGAGCAGCCAGGTAAAGCTGGAGATCGGATAAGCCTGCTTGCCGGGCGCGTTTGTGATCGAAACGCGAAAATCGTCGGGCAGGTTCGCGGCGGCGCCGGCGGCTGCCGCGGTCACGGTGGCGAGTTCGGGCCTGACGAACTCACCGGCGGCATTGCGCACGCGGGCGTAGGGCATTTTGTTCTGGATGGCGTAGGCCAGCTCGACGTACCCGATCGAATAGGGCGTCTGCTTCACGAGCCCGGCGACGCCGTCATTGCCTTTCGCGCCCAGTCCCGTGGGCCAGTTGACGGCCGTGCCGGATCCAACCCGGCTTTTCCATTCGGCATTCGTTTTGGCGAGGTAGTCGGTCCAGACAAACGTAGTGCCGCTGCCGTCCGAGCGGTGAACCACCACGATATCGGCGGCGGGCAGCTTCGTTTCCGGGTTTGCGCGCGCGATCGCCGGGTCGTTCCATTTCCGGATCTTTCCGAGGAACACGCCCGCGAGTGCCTCCGGTGTAAGCTTCAACTCGCCCTTGACTTCGGGAACGTGGTACGCGACGACGATGGCGCCCAGCACGGTCGGGAAATGCAGAGGTTTGATGCGGGCCTTTGCGAGCTGCGCGTCCGTCATAGGCTGGTCGGACGCGCCGAAATCGACCGTACCGAACTCCAGTTGCCGGATACCGCCTCCCGATCCGATCGGCTGGTAGTTGATGCGGACCTCCGGATGGAGCTTATTGTATTCGCTAAACCACTTTGAATAGATGGGATACGGGAACGTCGCCCCGGCGCCGTTGATCAGGATCTGAGCGGCCAGGGAAGTGGACACCGCAAGCGCGCACAAAGCAGCCGTAAGAGTCTTCATCGATGTCCTAATTTTCATTTTCATGCTCCTTTGTTACAGAAGGGTTACAGGGCCATAAAGAATTGGTGACCGGGGCGCTTACGGCAGCACATATCGCAGGCTGACGAAAACCATGCTCGTGTGAGCGCGCCGGGGCAGGCCGGCCGGCGCCTGCCACGGCGATCGCGTCACATACGAGTACTGCGTCAATAACTGCAAGGCGCCGTAGTTGGGGTCCTTCCAAAACGTGTAATGTGCCCCGGCGGTGGCCTCCTGTATGGTCCGGTTCGCCGAGGCGGGCGCTCCGGAGAAACCGAATCCCAGAAACTGGGCCGGCGCGGCCTCGCTGAAGTTCCTCCAGGCGTAGACGCCGCCGTAATAGCCGTAGAGCTGCCAGTTCGCAGTGGGCTTGAACTCCAGGCCGGCGATGCCCGCAGCGGAACGCACCGCGGACACCGTCCCATCGGCCCGCACAACCGCGTCCGGCGCCAGGCCGTAGATATAGCGCCCTCCGCCCTGGCCGTAAAAGGTGGTCAGAACGAACCGCAGGTTCTTCACAATGTCGAAGTTCGTGTTGACGGAGCCGGAGTAGCCGTGCGCGATCGAAGTGCCGCCGCCGGGTCGTAGCGAGCGGAAAGTCCGAAAAAGACCCGCCGCTTCCACGTGTACCGGCCGGCCCGCCGCCTCTCCGTCAAACGCGATTCTTCCGATTACGTCGGGGTGCACGTTGGGAGTCCCCGGCTGTGACCCGTTGTCAAACTGGTTTGCGGCGAAATCGGGCAGAACCACACCCGGGCCGGCGAACTGCTCGGGATTCTCCAGCGAAATGCCCGCGGTCCAGTTCCTGGTTGCGTGATAGACCGCACGGAATTGCGGCGCGCGCGTCCACGTCAATCCCACCTGGTAGTTGGAGTCGAGGTTTTGCGTGACAAAGAGATCGGAGGGGTGAGGCGAAATCCCCACGCGGTTGGGCGTCAACATGCTCCAGGACTGGCCGCCGAGAAATTCCCAGTTGCCGCGGACGATCTGCGCCCAGTAAAGCCGCAGGCGCATGGTGGCGCTGTTGCTGGTTACATTGAGGCTGCCGGGCGCGACGCCGTTGAAGTCGGTTTCCAAATAGCCGGTCAGCTTCTGCTTGCCGAACTGCGACGTTACTTTCAGATTGACGCGTGACTTCTGCGCAGAAAGCCGGGATTCGGTCAGCATTCCGGCGGGCGTATTCTCGAACGGAATGGATCCGAATGCCGTGCCCACTCCGGAACCAACGTTGGTGGAGCGGAAGACGGAGGTCAGGTCCACGCTGGCACCCGGCGTGAATTCCGCGGCGCCGATGCGAAACGAAAGAGGCGAGTACGCGCCCACGGTCAGCGGGGAGATCTGCTTCGCGGGCGGAGAGGACGGCTCGATCTGCTGCGCCGGCGCGAGCGCCGCATGGGGGCCATCGCGGAACAATGATTCCAGCAGTTTCTGCTGTGCCGACAGCACGGCGCGCAATTCCTCGATCTGCTTTTCCTGGCGGGCAAGTTGTTCGCGCAAGGCGGGCAAGTCTTCGGCTTCCTGTGCCTTCAGCGCGGCTGCCAGCGAGAATATCAACACTGCGGTTATGAAATGTTTTGTCATGCTGACCAAAACATAAACCGCAATGTTTGTAGCAGTGTTACAGCTTCGTAAACTCCGGATTAAGTTTGCGTGGCCGCGCTGTCCAGCGCCGGCAAAGTGACGGTGAACACGGACCCCTTGCCCAGCTTGCTTTCGACCGTGACCGTTCCGTTCATGCGCTCGATGACGTGTTTCACGATCGAAAGGCCCAGCCCGGTGCCGCCAACATCGCGCGAACGCGCTTTGTCCACGCGGTAGAAGCGCTCAAAGATCCGCGGCAGGTCGTCCGAGGGGATGCCGATGCCGGTGTCGGAGATTGTCACCTTCGCCGCGCCTTCAGGCGTCCGGCCCGTTTCGATTCGCACTTCGCCTCCCGGGCGGTTGAACTTCACCGCGTTATCGAGCAGGTTGACGAATGCCTGTTCGAGCCGAATCCGGTAGCCCGCCACCGCGGCGTCTTCCAGCCTTCCCGGTTTCAGCGCGACGTTCCGGATGTGGGCCTCGGACTCCACCGTCCGCAGCGCGGACTCAATCGCCTCGCGGATTGAGACAGCCTCCGGCGGCGATGCCGGCTGGCCCGACTCCAGCTCCGAGAGCACCAGCAAATCCGATGCGATGTTGTTCAGCCTGATGGCGTGGGCGCGAATGATCTCCAGGAACTTCCGGTTGTTCTCTTCGTCTTCGAGCGCGCCGTCGAGCAGCGTCTCGGCGTACCCGCGGATCGCCGTCAGCGGCGTCCGCAGCTCGTGCGAAACGTTGCCGACAAAATCCCGGCGCACGCGCTCCAGGCGTTCCAGGTCCGTGATGTCGTGCAGGATGGCGATCGCGCCGCGCCGCGTTCCGGCCATAAGCGGCGCCGCCTGCACCTCGAAGGCGCGGCCCTCGGCGACCGCAAGCTGGAGGCGGTCTTTGAACGTCTGGTTCGTCGCCAGCACGCGGCTGAGCAGAGCGAGAAGAGCGGGATCGCGCACGAGTTCGAGCACCGGCAGGTGCGAAGGCACCGGCATCCGCGCTCCCACCGCCCGGGCGAAAGCCTCATTGCAGAAAGTGACCCGCAGCTCGTGATCCACCGCCAGCACGCCCTCCATCATGCTGGCGAGAATCGCCTCGCGGCGGCTGGATTCCATGCTCAGCTTGTCGAACAAATCCCGGAGCTGCGCGGCGGTGCGGCTGAGCGAACCGGCAAGGGCGCCCAGTTCGTCGTCGCCGTCGGGCGCGAGGCTGTCCGCCGTGCGGGCCCCGAGCAGGCCGTCGGCGAATGCCTGGAGCCGGCGGATGCGACGGGTGAAGGTGCGGGAGAACCAGTAGGCCATCGCGAGCGCAATGAGCGCCGCCACCAGCGATGCGGCCAGAATCCGCCAGCGCACCGCCTCAGCGGCGCCGGCCAACTCGCGCATCGGGAGCGCCGTCCGCAGCACGTATCCCGGCTGCCCGCGATACGTGACCGGCACGGCGGCGTAGCTCATCTCCACGCCGAGCGTGGCGCTCTTCCGGACGGCGAACCCGGTCTTGCCCCGGCGCGCCTCCCTCACTTCCTCCCTGCCGGCATGATCTTCCATCCGCGTCTGGTCGGATTCCGAATCGGCGATCACATCGCCTTCGGGACCGATCACCGTGATGCGGGACTGCGCGCGCCGCGCCGCGTCGTGCGCCCACCCGGCCAGGCGCGCGGGCTCCACCTGATCCATCTCGCCGGCGAGAATACGCGCCTCGGCCGCAAGCTGCTTTCGCGTGCTCTCGCGATGCCGCGCCATGGCGTCTTGCGTGAGATAAAAGCCCAGCAGTCCCAGCGTCACTGCGACGAGCACGAAGGCGCTGAGCAGCAGCTTGCGAAAGATGGGGCTGCTCAAAGGCACGGATCAGACTTCCTGCGGCGCCTCGGCCAGCAGGCGGTAGCCTGCGCCGCGCACGGTTCCGATGTACTCGGGGTTGTCGGGCTGCGCTTCGATTTTTTCCCGCAGCCGGCGGATGTGAACGTCCACCGTCCGCGGCGTGACCGCGTAATCGCGGCCCCACACTTCATCGAGCAGCCGCTCGCGGCTGAAGACCTGCCGCGGGTGCGAAGCCATAAAGTGAAGCAGCTTGAACTCCAGCGCGCTCAGCTCGACCGGATGCCCTCGAACCGTGACTTCCTGCGTGCGCGCATCCAGCCGCAGCCCGCGGATTTCGATCACATCGGCGGGCTCAACCGGGCGCACGCGCCGCCGCAGAATCGCCCTCACGCGCGCGATCAGCTCGCGCGGGCTGAACGGCTTCACCACGTAATCGTCGGCGCCGATCTCCAGGCCGACGATGCGGTCGATCTCCTCTCCGCGCGCGGTCAGAAAGATCACCGGGAGTTCCTTCAGCCGCGCATCGGCGCGCAACTGGCGGCAGATGGAAAACCCGTCCTCATCGGGGAGCATGATGTCGAGCAGCAGCAGATCGGGAGGGTTCCGGCGCAATCGCTCGAGCCCCTCCCGCCCCCGGCTGAAGCTCTCGACCTCGAAGCCTTCCTTGCGGAAGTTGTACCGCACCATCTCCACGATGTCCGCTTCGTCCTCGATGATGATGATGCGGTGCCGCACGACCGAATTGTAGCAACTGGCCCCCTGCCGGGTTCAACGAACGTTCAACGGTTTGCGCGCGCGCACGAACGCGCTCATGAACTTCCCGTCGATTTGCGGGGCGGCAGCCTCAACGTCGATTCCACTGGCTGTGAGGAACTCGCGAGCGTCCGAAGCCTGGTAGATGCGGGTAGGCTCGACGCCGATCTCGGTGAAACCGGCCGCCGCCAGCTTGTTGACGTACTCGGATTCATCGAGCGCGCCGGCCAGGCAGCCGATCCACAGTTCCACGCTGCGCCGGATTTCGGCCGGGATCTCACCGCGCGTGACGATATCGGATATCGCCAGGCGGCCGCCCGGGCGCAGCACGCGGAATGCTTCCGCCAGCACGCGGTCCTTGTCCGCCGAGAGATTGATCACGCAGTTGGAGATGATCACATCCACCGAGTTGTCGGGCAGGGGAATGTTCTCGATTTCGCCTTTCAAGAACTCGACATTCGTCAGGCCCGATTTGCGCTGGTTTTCGCGCGCGAGCGCCAGCATCTCGTCCGTCATATCGAGCCCGTAGGCTTTTCCGGTTGGGCCAACCCGGCGTGCCGAGAGCAGCACATCGATGCCGCCGCCGGAGCCGAGGTCGAGCACCGTCTCGCCCGGCTTGAGCTCGGCGAGCGCGGTCGGGTTGCCGCAGCCGAGCGAGGCGAGCACGGCCTGCTCGGGAATCTGCGACACCTCGCCTCCGTATAGGTTCGAGGTGATCGGGTTGCAGTCTGATGCGAATCCGCCGCAACACGAAGTGGAGCCGCCGTGGACAACGCGCAAAGCCGCCTGCCCGTATTTCTCCTTCACAACTTCTTTGATCTCGCGGTTCATAAGTTTCCTTTCTTCGCTGAGGGTTTCAGAGGGACCACAATGCTTTCCGGCCGCACGGCGCAGCTTCTGGAACAGCATTCGGAGTACAGGAAGGCCAGCAGTTCCGTTAGCGTTTCCGTGTTGGCCGAATACCAGAGGAATTGCCGGTCGCGCCGCACCGAGATGAGATTCTCGTTCTTCAGCTTTTCCAGGTGATGGGAGAGCGTGGAGCCGGGAATCTCCAGCTCGGCCTGTATGTCGCCGGCCACCATGCCGTCGGGATGTGCGGCGAGCAGCAGGCGCAGGATGCGGAGCCTGGGTTCGGCGCCGATGGCGGCGAACATGTCGGCGTAGCGGGTGACATTGGCCTGCGTCACTTTCATATTTCTACAATAGCAGAAATATGGAAGATTGCAAGCCCGCATTCGGCAGGCCGAAACGCCGCCTCAGGGTTGATGGATGCACCGCGGCTCTTCGGCCAGGTAATCGCCCGTGAGAGCGTAGGCGCGCGAGCGCGAGCCGCCGCAGAGGTTGCGGTACTGGCAAAAGCCGCACTTTCCTTTCAAACACGAGCTGTCGCGCAGCACGCGGAACAGGGCCGCGTTGCGGTAGACGTCCACCAGCGAGCGCCGCCGCACGTTGCCCGAGGAGATGGGCAAAAAACCGCTCGGGTAAATCTCGCCGGTCCTCGAGATGAAAACGAAGCCGCGGCCGCTGTTGATGCCGGCCATGCGGTTCAGGGGATTGTCGCCGGGATGTTGCTTGCCATTGCCGTTCCCCTCCGCCTTACGCCGCTGCATCAGGTAACGCCGGTAGTGCATCGCCTCGGTGGTCTTGATTACCGCGCGGGAGGTCTTCGAGCGCTCGTAAAGAAAGCCGAACACCTCCTCAAACTCCTCGGCGTTCAGTTCCTGCTGGGAGGCGCCGCGCCCGGTCGGCACGAGGAAAAAGACGTCCCACATATCCGAGCCGGCGCGGTCAACCAGATCGGCGATTTCGCTCAGGCGGTGATAGTTATGCCGGCTGACGGTGGTGTTGATCTGGGTGGAAAGCCCGATGCGCCGGGCTTCTTCGAGAGCGAAGATGGCGCGGTCGAACGAGCCCGGAACCTGCCGGAAATTGTCGTGGGAAGCGGCATCCCAGCCGTCCACGGAAATCGAGATGCGGGCCACTCCCACGCGCTTGAAGCCCGCGATGGCGTCGGCGGTGAGCAGCGGCGTGGGACTCGGCGAAAGAGTGGTGCGCAGTCCGAGCTGGACGCTCTTCTCCAGAAGCTGGAAAAGGTCCGGCCGCTTGAGCGGGTCGCCGCCGGTGAATATCATGATCGGGTCGCCGAATTCCCGGATGGTTTCCAGCAGGCGGAAGCCCTCCTCGGTGGAGAGTTCCGCGGGGTGCCGCACGGGATCGGCCGAGGCGCGGCAGTGGACGCAGGCAAGGTCGCAGGCGCGCGTCACCTCCCAGATCACCAGAAACGGAGCTTCGTCGAAATTCTTCACGGGCCCTGTTCTCCTCTTTGCTCACTGTACACGGAGCAATTCAGGGGCCATTCCCAGACCCGCAACTTAAGCCGGCACACCATACGTTACCCCGGCGGCTTCCAGCTTCAGGCGGCAGTCGTGGCAGTACTCGTCGCCGCGGGTATCGACGCGCTCGACCGAGTGCGCCGAACTCATAATGCAGGACCAGTCCGGGCAATGTGCCAGGCCCATAAGGTGCCCGAGTTCGTGCCGCAGCTCACGCAACGCCCGGCTTTCCAGGCGCGCGGCGTCCTCCGGCAGGCCGTAAAACTCCTCTCGCAGCCGGTGAATCGAGAAGATTGCGGCGCGCCCCCGCATCTCCGCCTCGCCGAACACGAACGTCAGGACCGGGATGAAGAGGTCGCAAGAGGTAGCGCCGATAACCGCGCCGTCGTAATGCGCCTTCAGTTCGGCCAGCAGCCGGTTAGAATCATACTGCCCCCGGCCCGGATTCCAGGCGACTGCCGGATCGACGCGCGGAGGGCCGAGCGGGATCCCCGTGCGGCGCGAAAGCGCCGCCAGAAGGCGGTCCGGGAATTTACCGACAGGCACCAGAATCACTTCCGCTCCGCTTCGGCGGGATCAGACGCGGGCCGCTTTGGCGGGCGGCTTCAGGCCATACCTGCGGATCTTGTGGTACAAGGTCACGCGATCGATGCCCAGCGCCTTGGCGGCCTGGGTCTGGTTCCAGGCGAAGTCTTCGAGCACGCGCACGATGTGCCGGCGCTCCATGCTCTCGATAGTCAGGTCATCGCCGCCGTCCGCGGGGCGGGTCAGAGCCAGATCGTGCGCCCGGATCAGCGGCTCGTGCCCCACGACCACGGCGCGCTCGACGATATTTTCCAGTTCCCGCACGTTTCCCGGCCAGTTGTGGGCGATGAGCAGGTCCATCGCCGCGCGGTCAAACCCGGTGAATTTGCGGTTCATCTGGGTGCTGTACTTATCGAGGAAATGGGTGGCCAGCAGGGGGATGTCGCCGTGCCGGTCGCGCAGGGGCGGCAACTGAATGGTGAAGACGTTCAGGCGGTAAAAGAGGTCGGAGCGGAATTTGCCCTCTTTGACGATCTCCGAGAGGTTGCGGTTCGACGCGGCGATCACGCGGAAATCCACCTTGATCGCTTGCGTGCCGCCGACCCGCACGATTTCCCGTTCCTGGAGGACCCGCAGCAGGTCGGTCTGGGTCTTCAGGCTGATGTCGGCGATCTCGTCCAGGAAAACGGTGCCTCCCATGGCGGCTTCAAATTTGCCTTTTTTGCGGTACTGCGCGCCGGTAAACGCGCCCTTTTCGTGCCCGAACAGCTCGCTTTCGATGAGAGTTTCCGTCAGCGCGCCGCAGTGCACCACCACCATCGGGTTGTAGCGGCGGGGGCTCAGGCGGTGGATGGCCCGGGCCACCAGTTCCTTTCCGGTTCCGCTTTCGCCCTCGATCAGCACGGTGGAATCGACGCCGGCCACGGTTTCGATTTGCTCGCGCACGCGGCGCATGGCCTCGCTCCCGCCGATCAGTTCGCTGAGCGAGGCATCCTCGGTGAGCTGCTGCCGCAGCATGCGGTTCTCCCGCTTCAGCCTGTGCTGCTCCAGCGCGTTGCGCACCACTACCGAAAGGTCGTCCGGATCGAAGGGTTTCGTGATGTAGTCGAAGGCGCCGTGTTTGAGGGCGCGCACGGCGGTTTCCACCGAAGCGTAGCCGGTCATGACGATCACGCTGGTGTCGAGCTGCTCGGACCGGATCTTCTCCAGCAGCTCGATGCCATCCATACCGGGCATCCGGATATCGGCGATTACGAGATCGAATTCGCGCCCGGCCAGTTTCGACAGCGCGTCCGGCGCACTGGCCGAGGAATCGACGTCGTATCCCTCCTCGGTAAAC
This sequence comes from Rhodospirillales bacterium, assembly GCA_050261015.1. Taxonomy (GTDB): domain Bacteria; phylum Acidobacteriota; class Terriglobia; order Bryobacterales; family Bryobacteraceae; genus Fen-330. Next base: position 22,842 of record JBLNCW010000102.1, read on the forward strand.
CAGTGTACGAGCGAGTCGCGGACGACCTCCTCGTCATCGACGATCAGTATGGACAGTTTCTCTTCCGACATCGGTAATCTCCGTTTTCTTGGCTTCGCCGGAGGGCGCTCCGACCGGCAGGATGACGTGGAATGTCGTCTCCCCGCCGGTTTCCACCTGGATCTCCCCTCCGTGCCGCTTCACAATTCCGTATGCGACGGCGAGCCCGAGCCCGACGCCCGAAGCCGCCGGCTTGGTGCTGAAGAAAGGCTCGAAGATGTGCGGCAGCACTTCCTTCGGAATGGGCGGGCCGTCGTTGGTCACGGCGATATCCACACGCGCTTCATCGTGCATCGCCGCCCGGATTCGCAGATTGCCCCCCTTAGGACCCTGGCTTGACACCGCGTCTACGGCATTCATGATAATCGCGATCAGCACCTGCTGGATCTGCGAGGCATCGCAGTAAATCGATGGCAGGTCGGCCACGTCGGTTTCCAAATCAATCGAGTGCATCTGCAGCTTGTGCTGCACCACGGCCACAGTCCGCTCGACGATCGTTTTCACACTGGCGAGCGCCATCTCGGTGTTGTGCTTACGGGCGAATACCAGCAGGTTGTTAACAATCTCGCCGCAGCGCTTGCTTTCCCGCTGGATGATCTGAATCCACTCCAGCGCAGGTTTCGGCGGGGCCAGTTTCTTTTCCAGCAGGCGCGCGTAGGTGGCGATGCCGGCCAGGGGGTTGTTGATCTCGTGAGCCACCGCGGCCGAGAGTTCCCCGAGCGAGGCCAGCTTTTCCGAATGGATCAGTTTCTCCTGAGCCGCTTCGAGCTCGGCGGTTTTCCTCCGTATACGCTCTTCGAGGGTGTCGTTGGCCTGCTGGAGTTCCTCGGCCATGTTGTCGAACGCGGCGGCCAGCTCGCCGATCTCGTCCCGGCGCTTCAGCCTGAACCGGTAGCCCAACTGATGCGAGCCGAGGATTTTTACGCCGGCGATGAGGCGGCGGATGGGGCGGCTGACCAGCAACCACACCAGCAGCGAAGCCATCGCCATCATCAGACCCGCGGAGAGGATGACCTGCGCAATCATGCGGCGTTCGTGCGCGGCGAGCTCCTGGTCTACCGAGGAAAGCGAAAGCACCACGTCGAGCACGCCGAGAATGCGCTGCGAGGGCGGGTGGGCATGGCAGGCGGCGTCGGAACACGCCGGCTCGTTCTCAATCGGGCGGATCAGCCCGATCACCCGCTCGCCGTTCATCCGGTAGAAGCGGTAGGTTTGCTTGGCGTCCGGCTTGGTGAGCGGCTGCGAAGTGGCGTGGCACAGGTAGCAGGCCTCGGCCTTCCGGTCCAGCATCTGGCCGGCTTCCTCGGCAAGCGTCGAGACCCGGATCTCGCCTGATTTGGAAAGGATGCGGATCCGCCGCACTCCGGGCTCGACGCCGATCGACTGGACGATCTGCAGCAACTGCTCGCGGTCGTTCCGCAGCATGCTGTTCCGTGTGGAGTGGAAGATCACCCCCGCCATCCGCTGTTCGGCCAGCAGCGCGGTGGACTCCAGGTTCTGGCGCAGTACACGGAGATTGGCCAGGCCCAGCCAGAAGAGCACGCCGGCCAGGCCTGTTACCAATCCCGCAATCAGCTTCGCGCTAAGGCTGCGCATACACCTGGGTGCGCAAGTCCTCCTTTACGTCCTCCAATTTCAAGGAATGAAACACCGGCAGATACTGCGCCGCGTACCGGAAGGCGATCAAACCGGCCACCACAATCGACATCGTGATGGAGATCTCCATCCAGGAGGGCATGTAGCGTCCTCCGGCGGACGCCTCCAGACCGGTCAGCGCAACGTTGAGCCGGTTCACCAGAAAGCCCCCGACCGCCATCACGGAACAAGCAAAGAGCGCTTGCGGGTTGCCCCGGATTTTCCTAAACGCCGCCAGCACCATGGGCACGGCGAGCAGCGCGGTCTCCAGCCAGAACAAAGCTGCCTCGTAGCCGCCGCGGAACGCCGCTGCGAGGGCGCCGCGCGCGCCGAGGTCAAACAGGCGCACCATCAGGAAAAGACCCAGAAACAGTACCATCACCTTGGCGACGCCTTGGAGCAGATGGAACTCGAGCGCCCGGCCGAACGCCCGCGCGCTCATGCCGCTCTCAAAGATCACCATCGCCAGGCCGGCGGCAACCGCCGACAGCCAGAACAACACCGGCAACAACGGCGAATACCAGAGCGGATGGAGCTTCGTGGGCAGAATCAGGTAGAGGCTTCCGAGCGAAGACTGGTGGAGCGTCGAGAGGATGAAGCCCAGCCCGACCAAAGGCACGACGATGATCTTCACGATCTTGAGCGCGCGCTCCCACCTGAGCCTCTCAAAGAGAACCGGCGAGAACTCCAACGCCAGCACCGTGGTGTACAGCATCACACACCAGGCGACTTCAAACATCACCGAGCGCGGATTCCACCATACCACCGCCCGCCAAATGTTCCAGGGCCTGCCAAGATCGAACAGCAGGCCGCAAATCACCAGCAAATACCCGAGAAACGCCGTCAGCACCGTGGGCCTCACCAGCGGCCGGAGTTTCTCCAAATGCAAAATATAGACCGCCGACGTGATGGCGAACCCCCCGGCGGCCAGTCCCACGCCGCAGAGGATATCGAAGCCGATCCACAATCCCCAGGGATACGTGTCGCTTAGATTGGTCGACGCGCCGAGCCCCTGCGTAAAGCGCACCCAAGTGCTGTAGGCGCCCGCAGAGAGGATGGCCAGCGCCACCACGCGCCAGAAAATCGCTCGAACTCTCGTCATCGCCGTTCCCCCGTCCGCGGGGCGCGGCCTTCGGCCTTCGCAACCTCCGCCTTCCTGTTCGTCAGCCACCACAGCCCGGCCAGCACGCAACTGCTCGCCCCGGCCAGGGTCGGGATTTTCGACAGAACCCGGAAGGTCAGCAGCGGCAGCGGCTCGGCCGGCAGATTGTCCGGCAGCCCGAGCTGCGGGAAGGGCACCGAGGAGAGCATCAGGACCGACGTGCCTCCCGCATCGTGTTCCCCATAAATCTTCTGAACGTATTTGTCCGGTTCGGCTGCCAGCCGTGCCCGCGCTTCCTTGAGCAGTTCTTCGCGCTCGCCGGCCTGCGTTGCGCCGGTCGGGCAGGCTTCGGCGCAGGCATTGATCTTGCCGGCGGCCAGCCGGTCCGCGCAGAACGTACACTTGCGTACTCGCGGGGCCAGCGACGACCACTCGTAACGAGGCACGCCGAACGGGCACGCCTGGATGCAGTAACGGCAGCCGAGGCAAATGCCGGGATCGTACACCACCGGGCCGTTAGGCGTCTTCTTCAGCGCGCCCACGGGGCACACCGATGCGCAGGTCGGGTCCTGGCAGTGCATGCACAATCGCCTGTACGTTATGTCGCCGTCCTTTCCGGCGACGGTCTTAAGCACGGTGAACTGCTTGTCCGTGAGGTCCGGCGCATCCGTCTCGGGAAGGCCGTTGCTCTCGCGGCAGGCAACCATGCAGGAGCCGCACCCGATACATTTCGTAGTATCGAAGAGTAGTGCGCGCATTCAGGATCTCCTCATCAGGAACGGAAGAATTGCCGGGTCATCTCACGCCATTTTTCCTGTGGCAATTCAGTGCCCAATTGGGGAGATACCCTTCCACCGTCCAGGGCGGTCATTGTGGCCATCGGGGCTAGGGCCTGGCGCAGTTCCGTCATCGACTGCTCCATCCACCTCTTTGCCATGGCGCCCGTGAGCAGATTCCGGAAGCTGACCTGAGTATCCGGAGAGAAGATTTCCAAAAGCCAGCCGGCGCCGTAGGGGTCTTTCGTGATCACCGCGGGGTCGGCTATGGCCCTGTCGTTTACGGCCACGATCTCGCCCTCCGCGGGCGCGAGCATCGTCGCTTCCCCCTGGGGCGTGACTACCGACCAGCCCTTTTCTCCCTGGCGGAACCAGCGCCCGCGCTGGGGAACCTCCACCTTCTGGATGGAGCCCAGCAGGCTGGCGGCGAACTCGTCCAAACCTATTCTTACCCTGCCGTTACCGGCGTCCAGGGCCCATGCGTGCCCGGGATGATATGCCAGCGCCTCGGGCAGGGTAACGCCGGCCACGACGGGCACGGGCCCGTCTTTCGTCTGCGGGGTTTCGGTTTCTGCCACGCGGAACTTGTACTTCTCCCGGTGCAGTAAGACATCGACTGTGATAAAGACAACGAACGTTGCCAAAACCAGTAGAGCTACCATGGTGCGGCCTCCTTGCTTTTCACACGTATGAAGGGCATTTCACAGGCCGTCATGGTCACCAACTGTTGCAGACGTATGTAAGTATCTAAAAATCACAGGGTTATATCTGTTGTAACAATTCTCACCCCCGCTTGCCGCATCGTGAGCAATGTTGTGAAATGCCATACAAATACAAAGGATACCCGATTATCCTCTTTTTTCCGAATCCTTTCCGCACTGTTGTTGAATCCGGGGGCGACAATTGCGTTTCGCAATGCAAATCACCCTCCTGCGGCGGTCGCCTGCGGCTCGCTGGGAAATTTACAATGGGGCAGGTTGGGCAGTCTCCGCCCACTGTTGGGTTAAATCACACATTGGGTGCCCTGAAGATTTCTTAAGACTCCGCTGATTGCGAAACCCAGCAGATTAGGCAACGCCAGCCAAGGCCGGTGTCGCCGGAGGCCCGCTAGCGCCGCTTGCTGTCTCGGGCCGAGAGCGGAACCGCCTTGTCGATCGCCGCGAGCGCAACGGGCGCCATCAGGCGGTAGCCCGTGCTGTTGGGGTGGAGGCCGTCGCCGGCTGCATCGGCCTTCAGGAATCCCGCCTCGTCCACCAGCGCCGAGAAGTAGTCGACGTAGACGTATTTCCGCTGGCGGCAGAAGTTCTGGATCCACGTGTTCAGGGCCCGGATGGTGGCCGGCGGCCGGCGCTTCGTCATCTCGTAGGCCGGGTTTTCGTCCTTGTGGTAATCGCTAACCGGGAGCACGGAGGCGAACAGCGGCGTGATGTTGTGCGCCTGCGCCAGGTCGGCGATCATCGACAGGTTGTTCTGAATGACGGTGAGGGGGATTCCGCGCGCGATGTCGTTGGTTCCCGCGAGCACGAGCACCGCCGCCGGGGCGAGGTCGATCACGTCGGCTTTCATGCGGGCCAGCATCTGGCTGGTGATCTGCCCGCTTATGCCGCGGTTAACGAAATCGCGGTCGGGGAAATACTCGTTGAGACGCCAGCCGTCGGTGATGGAATCGCCAAGGAAGATTACGCGGGGCTTTCCGAGCTGCGGCGGGCCGAGCTTGCTGTTGGCTTCGGCGTAGCGGGAGAGCTGGTCGCGGTCGGGATTCGCGATTTCCCGTTCGCGCTGATCGAGCAACGCGCGGAAATTCTCCTCGATGCGGATCAGCGCGCTGCGCAGTTCGTTGAACTGCTTGGAAGCCGCTTCGGGGAAAGGAGAGGGCTTGAGCACGACGTCGTAGAGCGCCAGGTAAGCCCGCACGTTCGCCAGGAACGTGTAGGTCAGGCCGGCGTTCTGCCGGCCGAGGCCGCGAAGCGTGATCAGCGCCTGCCGCGCGTTCTCCGTCACCGGGGCCCCCGCGCGTGCGAGCTCGGGAATCGCCACGGCGGTGGATTCCATCAACTGCACCGTGCGCCCGTAGAGCTCGAACGCCTCCTTGTTGGAAAGCGGCTGCCCCTGCGCGAGGAGCGCCGCCAGCAGCCAGGCTGCGCAAATAAATCGAATCCGCTTCATGCTTCTCCTCTGTTATCCGGATTTGCCGGTCCCGTCTTTCTCGAGTTGCAGCGTCACCGTCCCGATGTAAAACGGCAGCCGGACTTTAATCTGGACCGGCAGCTTGCGGTCGTCGTCGGTGAGCCATACGAACAGTCTGCCACTTCGGCGGTACAGAACGTTGTTGAACAGAAATGCTTCGTAACGGATGGTTTTGAACCTTCCGAGGCTGGTCTTCACTGTCTCGCGCTCCTGCGCCTCGACCTTCGCCAGCACGGCTTTCTTGCCGTCGCTGATCGGGATCTCCAAGGACTGGCCCGGCTCGAGGTTGAGCGTGCGGAGGAGGTAAAGCGCTCCGATCACGTCGTGCTCGCAGGGCGAGATATCGATTTCCTTTGTTGAGACGGTGTTTTTGACCAGGTCGCGCTCTTCGAGGCTTGCCTTACCGCGCGCGGCGTCGAAGGTGACGCGGGTCTCGCGCCGGCGGCTCCCCTCGTTGGTCTTCATGAAGGTGCTTTCGACGCAAAGGTCGGCATTGTGCGCCGAGCTGTACTCGTTGTTCACGCGGTAGAGCCGCGAAACAAGCCCGGCCGATTCGATTTCCAGATTGGTGCGCCAGCCGGGAGCGGAGTGAGAATCGGAGGCTGTCCAGGTGAGCCGGGCGTTGCCCGCGTGAATCAGGCGCCACTCCGCGCTGTAGACCAGAGTCTCGCTTTGCGGAACGGACCCCGGAGGTTGGGCCGCGAGCCCCACCGCCGCCGCCAGCAGAAAGCGCAAGCACCGCATGACCTCACGAGTGTCTCAGATCGGGAAAAGCTAGCGCAAGCAGCGGGCGAGGCCTTCAGGCGTGCTGTTTCTTCGCCTGCTTGTAACGGTTCCGCACCTCCAGAAGCTGCCGCGCGTGGCTCTCGGGATGCGCGGCGTAGATTTTGAGCAGGTCCAGCAGGGTGATGGCTCCGCGCTCGCTGTGCATGGCTTTGCGCTGGAAGGCGGCCTCGGGCAGGTCCTTGAGAAGCTCCCAGTTTTCAGCGCGCAGCCGCCGGAAAATTTCGAGTGAGTCCGAGGTCCGGCGGCGCGCATAGTTCAGATTTCTGGCCCAGGCGTCCTGATCGTAGGCGATCAGGGTGGGGTTCTCCTCGGCGACGACGCGGCGGAAGCGGTCGGCCGCTACGATTTCGGAGTCGGCCAGGTGCGCCACGATCTGCCGCACGCTCCATTTGCCGGGCTCGGGCACAAAATCCAGTTCCGGGCCGGCCGCGCCGGTCATAGCGGTCGCGACCAGCTCCGCTCCGCGGCGAAAACGCTCCAGCAATTCCTGAATCTCGCTCATAAAGCTCCCTTGAGTACGTTGTTACTATCATAATCGCAGGAACCGTTCGATGCCGACCGCACCCCTCTTTGACGAACGCCCGCCGTTTGACTGCGGCAAACTCGCCGGCGCTCTGCGCCGCCTGGCGGAAGAGGGCATCTGGATAGGGACTAGCTCCTGGAAGTACGAAGGCTGGCTGGGGCAGGTGTACAGCCGCGAGCGCTACATGTCGCGCGGGGTGTTTGCGCAGAAGCGCTTTGAAGCCGAGTGCCTGGAAGAGTACGCGCGCACGTTCCCGGCGGTCTGCGGCGATTTCACCTTCTACCAGTTCCCTTCGGAGGCGTACTGGCGCCGGCTGTTTCACTCCGCGCCGGAGCCGCTCGTTTTCGCTTTCAAGGCGCCGGAACAGATTACGGCAAAAGTGTTTCCATCGCACCCGCGATACGGCCCCCGCGGGGGCCTGGTGAACACGTCGTTTCTCGACGCGGAGCTGCTGAAGGAAGAGTTCCTCGCGCTGCTGGAGCCGTACCGGGCGCGGGTGGCCGTTCTGATCTTCGAATTCGGCGCGTTTGCCCGCACTGCCTATTCGCACGTGCGCGAGTTCGTCCGCGACCTCGACCGGTTTCTCGCCCTGCTCCCGCGGCAGTTCCGCTACTCGGTCGAGATCAGGAACCCGGAATTTCTCGGTCCCGACTACTTCCACCTGCTGCGCAGCCACGGCGTCGCGCACGTTTTCAATGCCTGGACGCGCATGCCCGAACTCGGCGTCCAATTGCGGCTGCCCGACGCCTACACGGCCGATTACACCGTCTGCCGGGCTCTTCTGCGGCGCGGGCGCCCCTATGAGGAAGCGGTGCGGCTGTTCTCTCCCTACGAAGAGATCAAGGATCCAAATCCCGAGGGCCGCCAGGCGATTCGCGATCTCATCGAATCGTCGCGAAGCGACCGCCGCATGGCGTACATTTTTGTGAATAACCGGTTCGAGGGCAACGCGCCGCGCACAATCGAAGCGATCGCAGAATAGGTTCGGCCGCGCGCGAGGTCGTGCTACATTGAAACGTATTGCTCCGAGTGCTCGATGAGAACCAAGATTCGCGTGCGGGTGGGGCCTGCGCTCCGCCGGAGTCTGGATTGCAGCCGCCAGTTGGCGGCAGTGGCCGCGGCGCTGCTGACGCCGGCGGCGCTGATGGCGCTTGCGCTCGGGATCTGGAGGCTCGCATCCGACCTCAAGATCGCCGGTGAGTTCGCGATTTCCGGCGGGCTGTTCTCGCACTGGCAGGTCTGGGTCGCCCTGGCCGGCCTGCTTCAGGCCTGCGCTTCGATTCTGAACCGCTACGGGCGGAGCGGTTCGAAGAGCACGGCAGGCGATCGTAAGAGGACGGAAGCGCCGCGCCGTTTTCCCTCTGCCGGCCCGCTTGGCAGAAGAAACTGAGAATTTTTCCCGGCCGGGCGCACTCGTATATAAGCCCATGCGAGTTGCACTGACGCTGAGCGGCCGATATGCCGCGGAGCCGGACGGCGCCGGGCGGGTCATTCTCCTCCCCGGCGGCTGGCGCAGGCTCATCGGCGTTCCCGCCCGCGCGATCGCAGGGCCGCTTGAGGCGCTGGAACGCCTTGCCTGCGAGGTTCGCACCGGCGCGCGCACGATCCCGAAATCCGTCCGGCGCATCATAGTCCATAACAACTCCGGTTGCCCTTTGCTCAACGAGCGGGATCGCGACTTTCTCTGGCACGCCTTTCAGCTTCCGGTATTCGAGGAGGTCCGGGACCCCAACGGCGCGCTGATCGGCTGGGAATGCGATGCGCATTCCGGGCTGCACTGGAACGCGGAATGCGGGATCATGCCGCCCGCCTCACGGGTCGTGTACGGCCTGTGCGCCTGCGGGCTCAGAACTCCTCGTTTGACGCCGGCAACGCAGCGGTGTTCGTTCCCGGATTCCTGATACGATGAGCGGCACTATGCTACGACGAGACTTGCTGCGCAGCTTTGCTTCCGCTCCCCTGGCTCTAAAAGCCAGGAGCATGGCCGCTTTAAACCGGTATGAGCCTACCTGGGCTTCCATCGATGCCCGCCCGACGCCGCGGTGGTTCACCGACGCCAAATTCGGAATCTTCATCCACTGGGGCGTCTACTCGGTGCCGGCTTACGCCCCCATCAACGTGAAGGGTGAAACGCCCTACTCCGAGTGGTACTGGCATTCGCTGACCAACGGAATGAAGGCGGAAGGGGCGTCCGGACGGGGCGCGCATACCTGGCGGTTTCATCAGCGCGTCTACGGGCGCGACTTCACTTATCCGGACTTCGCTCCGATGTTCCGCGCCGAGATGTTCGACCCCGATCACTGGGCCGGCGTGTTCAGGCGCGCCGGGGCGAAGTACGTCGTTCTGACCTCGAAACATCACGACGGATTCACGCTATGGAAGAGCGAGGAGGCGAACCGCGCCTGGGGACGGCCGTGGAACAGCGTTGACATCGGGCCCCGGCGCGACCTGCTGGCCGAGTTGTCGGAGGCGGGACGCCGCAAGGGCCTCCGGATGGGCTTCTACTATTCGCTCTATGAATGGTACAACCCGCTGTGGCTTTCGGACCGCAAGCGCTACGTCGCCGAGCACGTGTTTCCGCAATTCAAGGACGTGGTCACCCACGCGAAGCCGAGCATCATCTTTTCCGACGGCGAATGGGACATGCCGAGCGAGCAATGGAGGTCGCCGGAGCTTCTGGCGTGGCTGTTCAACGAGTCGCCCGTCCGCGACGAAGTGGTGATCAACGACCGCTGGGGCAAGGAGACGCGCCACCGGCACGGCGGCTATTACACCACGGAGTACACGGCCGGCATGCTCCAGGGCGGGCATCCATGGGAAGAGAGCCGCGGAATGGGACAGTCCTACGGATACAACCGCGTGGAGACCGCCCAAGACTATCACACGACCCGCCAGCTTCTGCTGATGCTGATCGATATCTTGAGCCGTGGCGGCAACCTGCTGCTCGACATCGGCCCCATGGCCGACGGGCGCATCCCGGAAATCATGGAGCTGCGGCTGCTGGAAATGGGCGAGTGGCTCGGGCCCAACGGCGAGGCGATTTACGGCACGCGCCCGTGGCGGCGCTCGAAGCAGTGGGGGCGGGGCGAGGTCCAGAAGCTCGAACAGAAGGAGTTCCGCGCCGAGTACGACATCAGAAAGCTGGTGGACGAGCCCCCGCCCGGCTTCGCCCGCATCGAAGCGTTTTTCACGGCGAAGGAAGATGCGGTCTACGCGATCGTGCCGCGGCGGCCCCTCGGGGAGATCGTTATCGACGAGGTGGAGGCCCCCTCCGGGGTGCGCGTGACTCTGCTTGAAACCGGCGAGGCGATGTCTGCTTCCATCAGCGGCAGGCAGCTCCGGATCCGGGTGCCGGACGCGCTATCGGCGAGCTTGCCGGCCCGGGAGGCTTACGTGTTCAAAATCGCAGGGGCGCGGTAAGGCCCCGAAGGTTAACAAATCTTGATCTTGCCGCCTCTGAAGCCGTAACATTGATGTATCAGGGGGATGCGGCAGGATGCATAAGGGGTTGGTTTCTATTCCAGTGGTTATCTTTTTGTTTGTTTTCAGCGCCAGCGGAGGCGAACCGGCCCTGGTGTTTCAGCCCGCGCAAACTCTGACCGATCCAGGAGCTTTCCTTTTGATAGGATTCGGCCTGCTGGCCGTCGGCGCCATCGGCGTCAGAAGGTACAAAGAGTGATTCTGTCCGTGAAGCGGGCCGAGCCCGCTTCACGGTGGGGATATCAGTTCAGCTCGGCCAGTGCGGCCTTCGCGAAGGGGTGATCGGGGCTGAAGCGCAGCGCCTGGGCGAGTTGCTGGCGGGCCTTGTCGCGGTCGTTCAGACCGAGGTGGCCTAGCGCCGCCACGTAATGAGCCGTTGCCGCCGCGGACCGGTAGTTCTGGTGCGTGCGGAACTGAGCACCCGTGTCGGGGGCGGAAGCGTTCTGCTTGATGGCGCCCTCAGCCATTTCGACCAGGTTCTTGAAGGCCGCCGCGGCTTGCTCTGACCGGCCCAGCTTCTGCATCGACAGCGCGCTGTAGTATAGCTGCACCGTCTGCGGCGACAGCCCGCGGCCCCCGCCCCGGCGCGAGCGGGGAGCCATGGTTTGCTGGCCAGCCGCTTTTTCCCACGCCTGCCTGGCCTGAGCCTGATCGCCGAGCCCGGCATAGGCGACGCCTGTCCAGTACGCGATTTCGGCTTCGCGGCCGCCGCTCATTCCTTCCAGCGGAAGGTTATCCGGAACGTTGGCGGCGGCTTGGAAATCGGCCAGCGCCTCCCGGTAGTTCTTTGCGGCCAGACGTTGCCGGCCGCGCAGCAGATGGGCGTTGACCCACTGCTCGGTGACGTTCAGGTTGGCGCCCTCCCAAACCGCGAATCGCCGCCCGGTCAAATACTGGATGGCCTCGTCGTACTTGCCCGCAGCCACCTTCAGGCTGATTTCGCGGTTCAGGGCGTCGTCCCGCCCGGTGACCACGCTGTGGTTTTTCTCGAGGAGCGCGAGCCGCTTTTCGGGTGCGACGCCCGCGGCCTCGTACAGCTCATCGAGCTCGGCGAAGTGCAGAGGATACTTGCGCTCGAGCGAGACCGCCTTTTCAAAGTGCGCAATAGCCTTCTCGAGCGAATTGCCGCTGTTCCGGTGCGAGTAAGCGATGCCCAGGTTGCGATGCACGATGGGGAAGGACGGATCGAGCGACGCCGAAGCTTCCCAGAGCCGGATGGCTTCCTCGGGCTGCAAATCAAAGAGCAGGTTGCCCAGGTAGTAGGGCGCGCGAGCATCGCGCGGATTGGCTTTCATGGCCTGCCGGAGCACTTCTATCGCCTCGAACTCGAACGGAAACACGTAATCGGGAGGCATCGAGGCGGCCAGGCGGTAGTATTCCGCCGCCTTGGACTGCTGCCCGAGCTTTTCCGCGAAGTAGGCGAGGTAATAGTAAACCATCGCGTTGATCTTCGATTTGTCGGGAGCGGCGGCAACGGCATGGAGAAGCACGTCGGCGCCGTCCTGCCAGAGGCCGGCGGCGAGGTACTCGGCAGCCGTCTCCACCGCGGTGGCCGGTGCGTCGTTCATCGTTGTGGCGAGTTGCTTTGCGGCGTCGGGAGTCTTGGACGCCAGCCAGCGCTCCGCCATCAGGCGTACATCGAGCGGGTCGATCTTGCGCTCCGCCTCGGCCACCACCTCCAAGGCATCTTTGGGCCGCCCGAGGTGGCGCAGCACGGCAGATTTCAGGCTCAGTGCCCGGATGTTCAGCGCGTTCGATTCGATCGAGCGCTCGACGAAATTGAGCGCCGCGTTCATCTCGCCTCGCGCAGCGCCAATTTCCGCCAGCGAATAATAGCCCTGGCCGCGCCAGTGCAGGTTCCAGGTGGCTTTGTAGAGATTGGTGAACGCCTCGTCGGTTTTGCCCTGCATCTTCAGCGCAAGGCCGAGATAGTAGATCGGCTCGGCGTCTTTCGGCGTCGTGAACTTGTACGTGAGCCGCTCGATTGCCTTGCGGAAGTGTTTTTCCGCCTCCGCGAAGCGGGCCTTCTTGAAATAGTTGATGCCGAGGGCGGTGTTCACGCGCACGTCGCCCGGGTCGCGGCGGAGCGCCTCTTCCCAGTACGGCTCGGGATCGAGATTGGGGTCATGGAACTGCTCGATGCGGAGACCGGCCAGGTAAAGCTCCTCGTTCGTCTTGATCTCCTGCGGCGCGGGCGGCGGCGTGACGGGTTCCGGCATGGGCAGCTTTTCCAGCCGGAGCGGCGAATAGGAAACCAGTTCCTTGCCGTTGGCCGAAATCGACGCGCGCAAGCTGTACTGGTCGATGCCGGCGGGCAGGTTGACCTTCGTCGTGAACGGCTTGGCTGGGCTGATGGCGGCCTTCTGTTCGAACAGCACCTTGCCGCCGGCCGTCAGCGTCATGGTTGCGGACGGGTAGGCCGACGTCGTGTAGAAGCCCAGTTCCGCGGCGCCGTCCTTGACTTCCAGATTGACGGCGGCGTCCAGGTTAGCATTCTTCACGCCGCCGATATCGTGGAACGGATAGAAGTAAATTTCAAAAGATTTCGTATCGAAGGGCTGAAGCCAACTGTAGTCGGGCTGGTTATCCGAATAAGCGCCCACCATCAGTTCGATGTAGGGGCCGTCTTCGTCGGTGAGCAGGCGGTCCCAGATCCGGCCACGAGGGCCGTTGCCCCAGGTCCAGAGTTTCTTGCCGGGGACGATGTTGTGGTCGGCGACGCTCATCGTGCCGGCCTTCTTGCCGTGGTCGTAGCCGGCCAAAAAATCGTCCTCGTAATTCCAGGCAAAAATCGAATTCGAGGCGATGTGATTCTTGTACCAGCTCACGTCCACTTCCTTGGTGAAGTCTCCGCCGCCATAGCGGCCGGTAGCGATGGGCCAGGTAGTGAATTCGCGCTTGTGGTGGTGCGTGCCGAATTGCGTGCGGGGCGGGAAGATGACCTGATAATTCTCGTTGGTGTGCACCGCCACGTTGGCAAAGCACAACATCGTGTTCACTACGGGCGTCCGGTTGACGATGCGCAGGGAGGTTTCCAGGTAGGCCTTTCCGGGCCGCAGCGTGTAGCCGACAGCCCAGCGCATCCGGTGCCGCACCTCCAGTTCGCCCACCCACACCGTCTTGCCGCCGTCGGGGTGCTCTTCAATGCGGTACTGCACCGGGATGAAAGTCGAGGCGCGATGGTGGTGCGGGATGTTCCACTCGATGCCGCCCGAGATCCAGGCGCCGATCAGCCCGATCAGGGCCGGCTTGATCACGTGCTGGCGGTAGAAGAAATGATAGCCGTTTGTCTTGTCCACCCCTTCGAAAACGCGGCCGCCGATCTCGGGCAGCACGCCGATCCTCACATACTCGTTTTCGAGGTAGACCATCGTATACTGCTTGTCCACTTTCTTGTGGGTCAGCACGTCGTAGAGGGGATAGGGATAAACGCGGCCCTCGGCGCCCTGCGACTGCCGCCCGAAATAAAAGATCGGGTTAGGTTCCGGCGGGCCGGCAAGATAAGTCGGGATGTTAGTCTTTTCCTCCCAGACCTTCACCGCGGGCGCGGCTTGTGCAATCAAAGTGAAAGTAACGAGGAATAACAGGCAGAGGCGAGCGCTTCGCTTCATGATGCGAGATCCTCCTGAGTCTCGATCCGGAATACGAGTCTACAGGAAGTGGAGGAGGAATGCAGGGGCCGCCGGGGGTGTGGTAAACATCGAGAACTGGTGAATTCACTTTTCAGGGAGCAATCAATATGAGAAAGAAATTGTTCATCTGGACGATTCCGGCGCTCTTCGCGCTTTTGTTCGTGGGCTGGATGTTTGCTCAGCCGCAGCAGGACGCGCTGATCGAAGGTTTTCGCAACACGGAAGTGGCGTCGATTGCCGATGCCATCGAGCAACTCTACGGCACGCAGAATTACATGGGGGGCGACATGCGCCCGCTGTTCCCAACCCGGTTCGCGGGGCCTGCGGTGACGGTCCTCCTGAAGAGGGAAGAGCACAAGGAGGGTTCCGCGGCGACGCAGGCGATGATGAATGCGATCGACACTGCCCCGGCCGGATCGGTCTTCGTGCTTGTGGCCGAAGACGGACTGAGGTATGGCGCGGTCGGCGGGCTGATGGGGACCACGCTGAAGTACCGCGGCGTCGTGGGCGCGGTGGTTGATGCATCGATACGCGACACCCCGCAGCTCAGGCGGCTGCAATTCCCGATTTACAGCCGCGGAGTGGCTCCCGGGACCACCATCGGGCACTACCGCGCGGTGGCCAACGTGCCGGTGAAATGCGACGGCGTGACGGTCAATCCAGGCGATATCATCGTGGCCGATGAGGACGGCGTGGTCGTGGTCCCGCGCAAGCAGGCGGCCGAAGTGCTCAAGAAAGCGCAGGAGCTCGATTTCACCGAGCACTCCACGTATCCCTTCATAGAGCAGTTCAAGTCGCTTTCGAAAGCGGTCGAGAAGTTCGGCAGGTTGTAGGCTGCCCGCCATCGGGCAATGAGGCCGGCAACGGCGGGCCCGGCCTGTCGGCGGGCGGCGCGCTACAATCGCAAGTAAGGGCTGGCGAAGCCGTTGAATGTTCCGTAAAGTCCTGGTTGCCAACCGCGGCGAGATCGCGGTGCGTGTCATCCGAGCTCTCCGCGAGCTGAACGTCGCGAGCGTCGCAGTCTTTTCCGATGCCGACCGCACCGCGCTGCACGTGCGAATGGCCGATGAAGCCGTGCACATCGGCCCTTCGCCGTCGCAGGAGAGCTACCTGCGGATCGATCGCATTCTGGACGCCGCGCGTTCCACCGGCGCTGAAGCCATCCATCCAGGTTACGGTTTCCTGAGCGAGGACGCCGATTTCGCCGAGGCTTGCGAGCAGTCGGGCATCGTATTCGTGGGGCCGCCTTCGAGCGTGATCCGCGCGGTGGGCTCGAAAACGGCCGCGCGGCAGCTAGCCAGGTCCGCGGGAGTGCCCGTCGTCCCGGGGACCGAGAAGGCGGCCGGCAGCGTGGCCGAGGCGCGCAAAGCGGCGGCGCGATTCGGCTATCCCGTGTTCTTGAAAGCCGCGCTGGGTGGAGGGGGAAAGGGGCTGCGCCGCGTCGACACGGAGGCCGAACTCGAATCCGCCTTTCGCGACGCCGCCAGCGAGGCAGGGCGCGCCTTCCGCAGCGACGAAGTCTACGTCGAAAAGCTGATCGAGCAGCCGCGCCATGTCGAAATCCAGATCCTGGCTGATAGCCACGGCAACATGATTCACCTCGGCGAGCGCGAGTGCTCGATCCAACGAAGACATCAGAAGGTGATCGAGGAGTGCCCCTCGCCGCTGGTGGAGTGCCATCCCGCGCTGCGTGAGGCGATGGGGGAAGCGGCTTTGCGCGCGGCGCGGGCGGCGGGGTACGTCAACGCCGGCACGGTGGAATTCCTTTTGGACCGCGACCGCAATTTCTATTTCCTCGAGATGAACACGCGGTTGCAGGTGGAGCACCCCGTCACCGAGCTGGTCACCGGATACGACCTCGTGCACTTGCAACTGCGCCTCGCGGCCGGCGAGGAACTCGATATTCGCCAGCAGGATGTGGCCTGGCGTGGGCACGCCATCGAGTGCCGCATCTATGCCGAGGACCCGTACAACAACTTTTTCCCGTCGCCGGGCCGGGTGACCGCGCTGCGCCGCCCGTACGGTCCGGGCATCCGGCTGGATGCGGGCGTCTATGTGGGCTGGACCGTGCCGATCGACTACGATCCGCTGCTGGCGAAACTGGCCGTCTGGGGGCGGACGCGCGAACAGGCGGTGCAGAGGATGGTTCGCGCGCTCGACGAGTACTCGGTGGACGGCATCAAGACCACGCTCGAATTCTACCGCCAGGTCTTTGCGGACGACCACTACCGGCAGGGGCTGCTGCACACCGGCTTCATCGACGATTTTCTGCGGCGCAAGGCGTTTCCCGCGGCGGACGGCGATCCCGATATCGAGCACGTCGCCGCGATGGTGGCCGCTATCCATACGATCACCCACGGGGAAGTCGTGCCGCCGTGCGCAGAAGCGCCGAGCCGCTGGCGCACGCAGGGGAGGGAAAGGCTGCTCAGATGATTCTGCACGTTCGCAGCGGCGGCAAATCGCGCCCGCTTCGCATCGAGCGCGACGGGGAAGACTGGATCGCGGACGGCCGCCGCGCCTCGGTGATCGAGGTCGAGCCGGGCCTCTACTCGGTCCTGCTCGGGAGCAGAAGCTTCGAGGTGCGCGTTGAGCCGGTCGAGGAGGGCATGGCCGTCCACATACGCGGCCGGCGCTTCGTGCTGGAAGTGAGCGACCCGCGGCAGTTGAGCCCCGCCCCCGGCGGCGTTCAGCGGGAAGGGCGGCAGAAAGTGGTTTCGCCGATGCCGGGGAAGGTTGTCCGCGCGCTGGTGGCTCAGGGCGACGCTGTTGAGGCGGGACAAGGGCTGCTGGTCGTGGAAGCCATGAAAATGCAGAACGAGATGAAGGCGCCGAAAGCCGGGCGCGTGGCGAGTCTGCCGGCTCGCGAGGGCGCCACCGTGGCGGCGGGCGAAGTGCTCGCCGAGATCGAGTAGCGCGATCCAATCCCTTACTGATGGATAATGGGGCGGATGGTGTGTGAGAAGTGCGGAGGATCGGGGTGGATCATCGTGGAGCGCGACGGCATCTCGGGCGCGGAGCGCTGCGCGTGTGCGCTGGCGGCGGAGCCGCCGGATCTGGAGTCCAACGCCAACATCCCGCCGCTGTACCGCAACGCCTCGTTCGATAACTTCGTGCTCCCGAGCGATAATCCCATCGCTTATGACGCCTTGAGCCGGGTGCTGGTGAGGGTGAAAGCGTACATCCGGGAGTTTCCCTTCGGCCCGAAGCCCGGCCTGCTGCTGATGGGCCCGACCGGTACGGGCAAGACCCACCTGGCGGTGGCCGTTCTCCGGGCCTTGATCGCCAAGGGCTTTGAAGGGCTGTTCTTCGACTACAGCAACCTGCTGGAGCGAATCAGGGCGGGGTGGAACGCCGAGGCGGGCGGGGGCGAGCGCAGCGCGTACGAATGCTGCCTGCAGGCTCCCGTGCTGCTGCTCGACGATATCGGCTCGCAGCGGGCGGCCGAGTGGGTGCAGGACACGATGACCTCGATCGTAACCCAGCGCTGCAACGAGCGCAAGCCGCTGCTGGCAACGACCAATTTGCCCGATCCCGATGCCGGCGACACCATCGTCCAGCGCACGGCCGGCGTTGCGCAGGTGGAGTACCGCGCCACGCTTGCCGATAAGATCGGCGAGCGCGCGCGCTCCAGGCTTTTTGAAATGTGTGAACTCGTGCGCCTGCCGGCGATGCGCGATTACCGCATCACGAAGATGAGATGACGCCGGCGGCTTCAGTATCGCGCCGGCGCGGGCGCCGGTTCGTCGCCAACGTCGCCGTAGACCGTGGGCACCTTCGCCCCCATCGGCCGCAAGTAAGCGCATAGCTGCCCGCGATGGTGGGCGGTGTGCCGGATCAGGCTCAACAGGTAGACGACCGCGGGATGGTCCTGGGCGTTGACCGGCACTCGCCGCAGGAGTTCCGCCTCCTTGAGCTGCCGCACCTGGCCGAGCAGTTCGGGAATGCTCGTCCGGTGCAGGTCGATGATGTCCTGAATGCTCCGTATGTGCCGCGGCAGGCGTGCCGGCTCGGGCGCGAACTGGCCGTGAACGATGCCTTCCAAATACCAGATTTCGGAACTGAGGATATGCCAGGCGAGTTCCAGCGCGCTCCGCGACTTCGGGTCGGGCCGGTATTCGCGGTGGATTTCCGGGACGGCTGCGAGGACCCGGGCGGTTTCCCGTGTCTCTTCCTCAAATTGCGGAACCAGGAAATCGCGCAGAAACAACGCTTGCTGGGGTTCCATGGTTTACCTCCGAGTGGGCGGGCTGGGCAGAAGCGCCCCTAAGACCAGCTTAACCCCGCGGCGGCTCAGAAACTGGAGTATGGCAATGGGCCGCGAGGCCGCGCTTTTCGAGATACCGCTGATGGTATTCCTCGGCGGGGTAAAACGGCGGCGCGGGGAGGATTTCGGTCACGATGGGATTGCGATATCGCCCCGAGCGCTCCAGCGCGTCCTTTGAGGCCCGTGCGGCGGCCTCCTGCTCCGGCGTGTGGAAAAAGATCACGGAACGGTACTGGGTGCCGACATCCGGCCCCTGGCGGTTGAGCGTGGTGGGGTCGTGCATTTCCCAGAAGGCGCGCAGCAGGTCCGTGTAGCTGACGCGCGCCGGGTCGAACTCGATCTCTACGGTCTCGGCATGGCCGGTGCGGTCGGTGCAGACCTGTTCGTAATTGGGATTGGGAACCCAGCCGCCGGCGTAACCTACTCTGGTGGACGTGACGCCGTCTATGCGGCGGAATGTCTCTTCGACTCCCCAGAAACACCCGGCGGCAAACATTGCTTTTTCCATAGGATGCGAGTCCTCCGGCGTGCCGGACCCTTCGCGGGCGTGCTTGGGGAAACGGCCCGTCTCTTTCAGCCGATCATAGTCGGGCGGGCTTTGCAACCGGACCATGGCCGACCGGCATTGCTATAGTATTTACATCCGTTGCGACTAATAGATTGGAGACGCCAAATGAACCGCAGATACTTCCTGATGGGCACGGCGGCTGCAACGGGCAGCCTGCGTGCGAGCGCGCTGCAGAGCGCGAACGACACCGTGCGTGTGGCCTGCGTAGGCGTTAGAGGCCAGGGCAGAAGCCACATTCAGACGTACGCCAGGATGCCGAACGTTGAGATCGCGGCCCTGTGCGACATCGACGAGAACGTCCTGAACCAGAATTTGCAGCTTGCCGAGAAGCTGACGAAAAAGCGGCCGGCGGCGTATGTTGATCTTCGCAAGCTCCTTGAAGATAAATCCATCGACGCCGTCTCGATCGCCACGCCGAACCATAGCCACACGCTCCAGGCAATCTGGGCGATGCAGGCGGGCAAGGACGTGTATATCGAAAAGCCCTGTTCGCACAACATGTTCGAGTGCAAACAGATCGTAGCCGCGCGAAAGAAATACAACCGCATCGTGCAGCACGGCACCAACAGCCGCTCCGGCGTTGCGGTACAGGAAGCGGTGAGGCAGATGCGGGAAGGACTGATCGGCGAGGTGTACCTTGCCAGGGGCATCTGCTTCAAGTGGCGCGACACGATCGGTCGGGCCCCGGTCGAGCCCGTGCCGGCCGGAGTGAACTACGATCTCTGGCTCGGGCCTGCGCCGGTGCGCCCGTTCACGAAGAACCGCTTCCACTACAACTGGCACTGGTTCTGGGATTACGGCAACGGCGACATGGGCAACCAGGGCATTCACGAAATGGACAATGCCCGCTGGGGGCTCGGCGTCACCTATCCGACGAAGGTCACCGCAATCGGCGGGCACTTCATGTTCGACGACGACCAGGAGACGCCCAACACCATCACCGCGCTGTTTGAATTCAATGGCACCGGCGGGAAAAAGAAGATGCTGGAGTTCACGGTCCGGCACTGGATCAGCAATCATGAAGCCGGCATCAACGACGCGCCGGGCAGGAAGGACCGGAACACCATCGGCAACATCTGGTACGGGTCGAAGGGATACGTGGTTGTAGAAGGGTACAACAAATACTACAGCTTCCTGGGTCCCGACCAGGAGCCCGGCCCCAGTCTGGCCCAGGGCGGAAACAACTGGGCCAACTTCATCCAGGCGGTCCGGAGCCGCAAGTACGAGGATTTGAACGCGCCCATAGAGGAAGGCGCGATCTCGTGCACACTGGTCCACCTGGCGAACATTTCGTATCGCCTCGGCCGGAGCATCCGGTTCGATGCGGACACCTACACGTGCCCGGGCGATTCGGAAGCGACGAAAATGTTCACGCGCCAGTACCGCAAACCCTTCGTGGTTCCCGAGAAGGTCTGAGCGCGCCGGTGCTGGGCCTGTTTTGAGGCGCCGGCCGGAAGATGCTACAGCTTCCGCGCAATGAAGACGTCGCGGCCCCACGGATCGAGGCGCGAGGCGGCGGAAAATCCCATTTCCGCGAGCCAGTGCAGCCAGGCCGCGCGTGAAAACAGGCCCAGCCGGTGCCGGTCGCTCGCAACGCGTACCGTGCCGTCCCGTTCGCGCAGCAAGAACGCGTAGGCGGCCTCGAAGGTGTCGTCCGTGGGGCAGGGATCCCAAATCCACTCCAGGTAGCGAAGGCCGCGGCCGTCCGGGCCGTCCTTACCGCCGGTTGACGTCTGGGGCTTGAACGTTTCCTTCACGCAATCGGGCAGAATCGCCGCCGCTCCGCCTGCACGAAGGTGCCGGAAGGCGGTCCGAATCGCAGCGCGGACCGACGCGGGATCGGCGGCGTACATGATCGCGTCGTGGATAAGGACGAGGTCGAACTCGCGCCCCAGTTCCAGAGACCGCATGTCGCCCACGATGTGCTCGCATTCGGGATTATTGGCGCGGCAAACGGGGAGCATTTGCGGCGACAGGTCGGTCAATGTGAGTTTCAGGCGCCCTTTGAGATGGAAGGCAAGGCTGCCCCCGCCGCAGCCAAGTTCCAGGAGGGTTCGCGGCGGCGCATCAACAGCCGGGAGCAGCATGGAAAGCAGGTCCTCGGCCTCTTCAGCATACTCCGAGGGCGGCGAGAGTAAGTTCCACCAGCCGGCGAGTTCCGTGTAGAGCCGGGGCAGTTGCTCCACTTCGGCACCATTTTAGCCGATCCGAGTATTCTCTTGATCCCTCGCTACGAATCGGGGTGGGTCACGTAGCTGGAGAGGTCGGCCGAGCGCACGCCGTAAATCTTCTGCACAACGCGGCAGATCTCCTGGGCGAGGTGCTCCGGCCGCTCGCCGGCGTCGTGTTCGATTTCAACCTTGAGAAAGAGATCGGTTCGGGGCATATGCGATGATGGCAGTAGTTTCTATTATGACTTGCAAGGTTTGCGAAACGCGCCGCCCCCGCCGAATGTGCCCTGGAGTCGGCGGCGAGATCTGCTCGTTGTGCTGCGGCACTGAGCGCGAGAACACCATCGCCTGCCCGCTGGACTGCCCTCACCTTCAGGAAGCCCGCCTCCGCGAGAAACTCCCGGAAATCGACCCCGAAACCATTCCGAACCGCGACATCCGCATCACGGACGAATTTCTGCGTAGCCAGGAGCCGCTGCTGGCCGCGGCCATCCGCGAATTCGCCGCTGCCCTGAACATGCCCGGCGTGGTGGACTTCGACGTGCGCGAGGTGCTGGAGTCCTTGGTGCGCACCTACCGCACGCGCCAGAGCGGCCTCTACTATGAAGACCGGCCGGCCAACCTGCTGGCCGCCGGCATTCAGGACCGGGTCCAGCAGGGGCTGGAACAGTTCCGCCAGGCTGTCGCCGAACGGTCCGGAGTTCATTCCGTGCGCGATGCCGATGTCCTGGGCGTGCTGGTATTTCTTCAGAGACTGGAGTACAGGCTGAACAACGGCCGCAAGCGGGGGCGGGCTTTTCTGGAGTTTTTGAGCCGGAAATCCGCTTTTGGGGAGGAGCGCCGGAGCCCTCTGGCGCTGCCGTAGGGAGCGCTAGTTGCAAGTCCATTGCAAGTAAATCTTGACAGAGCAGCGGCCCACGTTCGATACTGATAATTCATGCAACCCAGTTTCACCAGCCGGCCTTCGACCCTCGTCGAGTTGCGCGAGGGCGAACAGGGCGTTTTGGACTGCCTCGATCTTCCCGAAGACGTGTCCCGCCGGCTGATGGAACTCGGGTTTGTACCCGGCAACGCCGTAATTGCGGCGCTGAGCGCGCCCGGAGGCGATCCGCGCGTTTTTCGCGTGGATGGCTCGGAAATCGCCCTGAGGCGTGAGACCGCCGCACGCCTCCGGCTACGCCCGGCGCCAACCGCCGCGGCGGACTAGCATGTCCGATTGCGATCGCTGCACTATCGCCGGCGTTCTACAGAACCGCGTAACGACAAACGGATCCGGAACGCGGAATATAGCGATTGTCGGTCCTCCGAATTCCGGAAAATCCACTCTTTTCAATCGGATAACCGGTCTGCGGCAGAAAGTTGCCAACTACCCCGGGGTGACGGTGGAGCGGCGCGACGGCCGTGCGCGTCTGGAGGACGGCCGCGAAGTCACGATCATCGACCTTCCGGGCATCTATAGCCTTCAGCCGTGTTCGGAGGACGAGCAGGTCGCGCGCGACGTGCTCACCGGCAACATGCCGGGGGTGGCCCGTCCGGACGGGGTGCTGCTGATCCTGGATTCGACGAACCTGAGCCGCCACCTCATGCTGGCTGCCCCGATTCTGGCGCTCGGCCTGCCCACACTGGTGGTCCTCAACATGGCGGACGACCTCAGAGCCCGGGGCGGGGAAGTGGATACGGAGGCGCTCAGCAAGCAGCTCGGCGCGCCCGTGATTCTGGCCAGCGCGATGCGAGGGGAAGGGTTCGAGCCCATCTGGCGGTTTCTCGCGGAGCACGGAACGGCGCCGTCGCCGGCGGAACTGCCTGCCGTTGAGGATATTCCGAAGTGCCGCGCCTGGGCCGCCCGCATGGGACAGCGGGCATCGTACCAGCCCCCGGGCCCGCCGCAGATGACGCGCAAGCTCGACGCGATCTTCCTCCACCCGGTGATCGGGCCGGTCATCTTCGCAGTGGTCGTGGTGCTGGTTTTTCAGTCGATTTTCACCTGGGCGCGCCCGATGATGGACGGCGTGCAGTGGCTGGTGACCTGGTCCGGGGCGCAGGTCGGGGAGCTGATGCCGCCTTCGGTTTTGCGTTCCCTGCTGCTTGAGGGCGTTTGGACGGGCGTGGGTTCGGTTCTGGTGTTTTTGCCCCAGATTCTTTTGCTTTTCCTTTTTATCGGAATTCTGGAGGATTCCGGGTACATGGCGCGGGCGGCGCTCATCGCAGACCGCACAATGGCCCGCGTGGGACTGCAAGGCAAGTCGTTCATTCCGCTGCTGTCGGCCTACGCCTGCGCCGTCCCGGCCATCCTGGCGACGCGCACGATCGAGAACAAGCGCGACCGGATCGCCACCATTCTGATCGCGCCGCTGATGACGTGCTCGGCGCGGCTTCCCGTTTACACGCTGATTATCGCGGCGTTCCTGCCGGAGCGCCCGCTGATCGGCCCGCTGCTGGGAACGCGCGCCGCGGCCTTGCTCGGGCTCTACGTGCTCGGGTTCGCCGCGGCCGTGGCGACCGCGCGCGTGCTGAAGTCGTCGATTCTGAAGAGCGAGCGCTCCGCCTTCGTCCTGGAGATGCCGCCGTATCGCCGGCCGACGCTGCGGTCGCTGGGCCTGCGGCTGCTCGACCGCTCGAAGATTTTCTTGCGCCGCGCCGGAACAGTGATCCTGGGGGTTGCCATCGTGCTGTGGATCCTGGCGCACCTGCCGCTTGCCGGGGGAGCGGCGCCGCCGATCGAGCAGAGCCTGGCCGGGTCCATCGGGCGGGCGGTGGAGCCGGTGATCGAGCCGCTCGGCTTCAACTGGAAGATCGGCATCGGCCTGATCACTTCGCTGGCCGCGCGCGAGGTGATTGTGGGCACGCTGGGCACGATCTACGGGATGGAACCGGACGCCGGTTCGCTCGGGCTGCAACAGGCGCTGCGGCAGGACCTCTCGCCCGCCGGCGCGGTTTCGCTGCTGGTGTTCTTCGCATTCGCGATGCAGTGCATCTCCACGATTGCGGTGGTCCGGCGGGAAACCGCGGGATGGAAATGGCCCCTGATCCAGTTTGCGTACATGAGCGCGCTGGCCTGGGGCGGCGCTTTTTTGGCCTACCGGATCACGAGCGCGCTGCTGGCGTAGCGGCCTGAGGCGCGGACAATGCTAGCATTAAAGATCATCAGACTGCTATGCGGAACGTGATTATCGTCGGCTCCGGCTGCGCGGGCAACACCGCGGCCATCTACACGGCACGCGCCAATCTGAAGCCGCTTGTCGTGGAGGGACACCAGCCGGGCGGGCAACTCTCCATCACCACGCTGGTCGAGAATTACCCGGGGTTCCCCGAGGGAATTGACGGTCCGGTGCTGGTCCAGAACATGAAGAAACAGGCGCTGAGTTTCGGCGCCGAATACGTAACCGGCGCGGTGCTGGAAGCCGATTTCTCGAGCCGCCCCTTCCGCCTCAACATCGAAGGCGAGTGGATGGAAGCGCGCAGGGTCATTATCGCCTCGGGGGCGTCGGCACGCTGGCTGGGGCTGGAATCCGAGCAGAAGCTGATCGGCCGGGGGGTGAGTTCCTGCGCCACCTGCGACGGATTTTTCTTCCGCGGCAAGAAGATCATGGTGGTCGGAGGCGGCGATTCCGCGATGGAGGAAGCCAATTTTCTCACCCGCTTCGGCGAGAAAGTCACCATCGTTCACCGGCGCGAGGAGTTCCGCGCCTCCAAGATCATGCTCGATCGCGCGAGGAGCAATCCGAAGATCAGGTGGATCACTAACGCCGTGGTCGATGACATCTTCGACGTGCAAAAGGGAACCGTTACGGGCGTGCTGCTGCGCGACGTGAAAACCGGCAAGCGGTGGGAGGAGGCGGTGGATGGTTTTTTTCTGGCGATCGGCCACGTGCCGAACACGGCCGTGTTCAAGGGCCAGATCGAACTCGACGCGGACGGCTACATCATTTCAAAAGGCGGCGCGCGCACCAGCGTTCCCGGCGTCTTCCACGCCGGAGACGTTCAGGACCGCATTTACCGCCAGGCGATCACCGCCGCCGCTGCCGGATGTAGAGCGGCAATCGAAGTCGAACGGTCTTTGCAGGAAGAAGATTGTACCGCGGCGTAGTCGAAGTTCCCCGAGCGCCTCGCAACCACTCTGAAGAGGTTAGTTCAGCTCGGCGGGCAAAAGAACTCTGAAACAGGACCCCTTCCCGGGGCTCGAAGACACTGCGATAGCGCCTCCGTGACCCTTGACGATACCGGAAACGGCCGCAAGCCCCAGGCCGCGGCCCGTGAATTTCGTCGTAAAGAAAGGCTCGAAGATTCTCGCTTTCGTGGCCGCATCCATTCCCGGCCCGGTGTCGCACACTTCCAGGAAAACGTATTTGCCGGGCGAAAGATCCAAGGCTTCCGTCTCGCGTGCGCGGCCTTCACCGGATGCCTGAACGCCTGTTCGCAAGAGGATCGACCCCCCGCGCTCGCCGATGGCCTCGCTTGCGTTGATGACGAGGTTCATGACGACCTGGTGCATCTGGCCGCGGTCCGCGCGCGTGGCGGGGAGTTGCGGATCCAGGTCGAGGCTGAGTGCAATTGTTTTAGGCATTGACGGCCTCACGAGTCCGGCAACCTCCCGAACCAGGCCGGAAAGGTCTACCGGCTCCACGACAAACCGGCCCTTGCCGGAGTAGGCCAGCATCTGGCCCGTCAGGTACGCTGCCCGCCCTCCGGACGTGATGATCCGCTCGATCAGGTCCTTGGCCGGGCTGCCAGGCTCGAGCATGTCCAGTACAAGACTGGCGTTGCCGATAATGCCGACAAGCAGGTTGTTGAAGTCGTGCGCGACCCCGCCTGCGAGCACGGCAATGCTCTCCATCTTCTGCGACTGCCTCAGCTTCTCCTCTGCGCGCTTCCGGCCGGTGACATCGAGAACCTGGGACAGTATAGAGGTCAGGTTGCCTTCTTTGTCGTAAATCGCGGAGTTGTA
This sequence comes from Rhodospirillales bacterium, assembly GCA_050261015.1. Classification (GTDB taxonomy): domain Bacteria; phylum Acidobacteriota; class Terriglobia; order Bryobacterales; family Bryobacteraceae; genus Fen-330. The sequence continues at coordinate 48,950 of JBLNCW010000102.1, forward strand.
CCATTCGCACTCCAGCACCGAGCCGTCCTTGCGGTAATTCCGGCTGACCTGCAGGTTCCGGGGACGTCTGCCTTCTACCATGCTCCTGGCCACACCGTTGACGGCTTCCAGATCGTCTTCGTGAACCCATCGGAAATCCTTGATAGCCCGGCCCATCACTTCGTCAGCCCGCCAGCCAAACATTTTGTAAGCTTCCGCGGACCACCGCGTTATGCGAAACTGCGGATCGAACTCGATCACGGCCAGAGGCGAGTTTTCCATGTGGGCGTCGAGCCGCTGCATGGCCTTGGCAAGCGCCTGCTCCGCTAGCCTGCGGTCTGTGATGTCAACGCTCATTCCGATCCATTCGCGGACGGAGCCATCCTGGTTGAAAACCGGGGCGGCATGAGAGGAGATGTAGCGGTATTCGCCGCCAGCGTTCCTCACACGCAGCTCATCCTGGAAGGGCGTAGCCGCCGCGACGGCCTTCCGCCACGCTTCCACTACACGCGACCGGTCCTGGGGATGGACGGCATCCAGCCAGTTTGAGGGGACAAGCCATTTCTCCCGTTCGCGTCCCGAAACAGGGCACAAGGAAGACAACTCGGCGTAAGGCTCGCCTTCCGCGTTCGCCATCCACACGGTTTGCGAACTCACTTCCACGAGCCGCCGGAAGCGCTCTTCGCTGACGCGAACCGCTTCGTTCTCGGCGCGCTCGGCTGCGGCTGCTTGCTGCGCGCGCGTCCTGCGCTGCTTTTCGGCAAAAGCGATCAAGACCGCCGAGATGAGCAGGTATACGGCCAGGCTGAGCTGGTCTTCAGCGCTGTGAATCTGGAGCTTCCAGTGCGGCGGCACGGTAAAAAGGTCGGCGGTCACGGCGCCGAGCATCGTGGCCACAATCGCAGGCCCGAGCCCTCCGTAGACCGCTGACGCCACCACGGCAACGTACAGAGTGCCGTAGAAAACCGGATTTCCGAGCACCGGGACCAGCAGCAGCCGGAAAATGACCGCAACGGCGGTACCTAGGATGGCCCAGGCGTACGGCTTGAAACGGGACAAACCATCTTCAGCATATCACCAGGAAAAACCCGCAATCTCCACTGGCGTTTGTTGCCCGTGATCCGTCCCTAAGGAGGGGACGTGCCCGATCTCAGCACGTTGAGGACATGAGGCGGCATCAAACTGGGCACGACCTAGCAGGTTGCGGAAAAACGCCGATTTTAGGAAGAATCCGCAACTGCATTTAGGTCGAATCAATTTGCGAGTCTGTCTGACGTGCTATTAGACAGGCTAAGTGCCTGTATCTGCTGCTCTTTTTGCACGCTTTGGCCGCGCGCGTGCACACTTCTCCCATGGCTCGGGGGACTCCAACCGGACGCGCCAGCAGATTGCGCATACGCACCAGGATGTACGCTGCCGCCGCGA
>JBLNCW010000103.1:0-10289 GCA_050261015.1 Rhodospirillales bacterium
GGGAATGGCAGGCTTGTCGCCGGCCGAGGCATGCAGGGTGCCCACACCAAGCCGCCGACTGCGGAAATGTGTTACCTATGTCTCAGGAACAAAGTGTTACCCATGTGTCCGGTCCGGACAATAATAAAGCTGGCGGAGAGAGAGGGATTCGAACCCTCGATACGGTTTCCCGTATACACGCTTTCCAAGCGTGCGCCTTCAACCGCTCGGCCATCTCTCCTTTGAGATTCGTTGCGGCTTTCCCAACAGGATACCAGCATCGGCGGGCGGAAGGCATCCGGGGCGGGACGGGCCGCGGCGGGCGGCGGCGCGGGCCGGTGTCTTGCCGGCGTAAACGGCCACCCGGGGGCGGAATGGGGCACCCGGGGCGCCGAGTCGGGTTAAAATCGTGAGTTGTCCGAGCCCCGAGTATCCGTCGTCATTCCGACGCTGGTTGCCGGACCAGCGCTCGTGGAGTGTCTAGCTTCGCTGGTGCGGCAGTCCTTTCGGGGCTTTGAAATCCTGGTGATCGATAACAGCGGCAGGCAGCTCGCGCGGGAGGCCGGCGCGAACCGCTTCGGCGCCGTCATCCTGGAACAGAAGGAAAACATAGGGTTCGGCGCGGCCGTCAACGCGGGTTTTCGCTACTCCCGGGCGCCGCTGCTGGCCACTCTGAACGACGACGCCGTGGCGCATCCGGACTGGCTTGCCCAGCTCGTCGCCGCCGCCGAGGCGCACCCCCGCGTCGGCATGTTCGCCTCGCAGGTGGTGCTGTCGGAAAGCGGGCAGCTCGATTCGGCCGGCATGCTCGTCTGCGGCGACGGCACCAGCAAGCAGCGCGGGCATTTCGAGCCGCCCGAACGCTACAACCGGCTCGAAGAGGTGCTGCTGCCCAGCGGATCGGCCGCGCTCTACCGCCGCGAAATGCTGGATGAAATCGGCATGTTCGACGAGGATTTCTATCTCTACTGCGAGGACACGGACCTGGGCCTGCGCGCCCGGTGGGCGGGCTGGACGTGCATCTACGTCCCCGGCGCGCGGGTCGATCACGGCTACTCGGCGACGGCTGGCAGGGCGTCGCCGCTCAAGGCTTACTACGTGGAGCGCAACCGGCTGTGCGTGCTGCTGAAGAATTTCCCGGCCGGCCTTCTGCTGCGCGCTCCGGGCGAAACCCTGGCGCGGTACGTCTGGCACTTCGTCTCCATCCTTCAGAACCGGGGGATGGCGGCGCGTTTCACCGAGGGGAATCACGGCATGCTCGACCTGGCGTTCATCGTCGTCCGGGCGCACGCCGCGGTTGCCTTTCGCGCCTGGAGCATCTGGAAGAAACGGCGCGCGCTCCGCAGGACGGCGCGGCTGACCTCCGCGGAATTCCGCGCCCTGCTTGAGAAACACCGGATTGCGGCGCGGGAGGTGGCTGTTCTATGAGCGTTCCCGAAGCCGGCTCGCTGCTCATCGTCGTGCCCGCATTCAATGAGGAAGGCGCCATCGGGAACGTGGTGCGGGAGGTGCGCGAGAAGCTTCCCGGCGTCCCGGTGCTGGTCATCGACGACTGCTCGTTCGACAACACGGCGGCGCTGGCCCGAGCCGCGGGCGCTGAGGTGCTTCCGCTGCCGCACCATCTCGGCCTCGGGGGCGCCGTGCAGGCAGGCTACAAGCTCGCTTTCGAGCTCGGCTACGATTACGTCATCCGCATCGACGGCGACGGCCAGCACGACCCCGCGTACATCTCCAAGATCTACGAGATGCTGCGCGCCTCCGGTTGCCAGATGGTCATCGGCTCGCGCTATGTCAACAACGATCACGCGCATTCCAGCTTCATCCGCGGGCTCGGGATACGCTTTTTCCGCCTCGTGCTGTGGCCCATTCTTGGACAGTACGTTCACGACCCGACGTCGGGTTTCGTCGGCGTGAACCGCGAGGCGCTCCAGGTTTTCAGCAGGAGCTTCCCGCTCGAGTACCCGGAGATCGAAGCGCTGGTCGTGTTGCAGCGCAAGGCGTTCCGTTTCGTTGAGGTGCCGTGCCGCATGCGGCCGCGCGCCGCGGGCAAGAGCACCATCACCGCTTTGAAGTCACTCTACTACATCATTCACGTGCTGCTTGGCGTTTTCGTCAACGTGCTCAAGTACGAGCCGAAGCGCAGAAAGCGATAAACGCGGAGAAAACAATGGACGGTCTGATGAACTTCCTGACGGGGCTGAGCCTGGTGTTGATCGCCCTGGTGCTGTTCTCGGTGCGCCGGTCGCACATCCGCGTCGAGTATTCGGTGAGCTGGCTGGGCGCGGCGCTCACGCTGCTTTTGGTTTCGCGTTCCGAGGCGTTGATGAGCCGCGCGGCCGTGATGCTGGGATTGACAGCCGCTCCGCTGGCGCTGCTCACACTGGTGGGCTGCGTCTTTCTGATCGTTTTGTTTCGGCTTTCGGTGCTCATCTCGGCGTTGAAAGACGCCAACATCGCGCTTGCCCAGCGCGTTGCGGTTTTGGAATTCCATTTGCGCTCACTCGATGAAAAAATCCAGACGCGTTGAAAAAAAGGAAAAAGCTGCCGCCCCTCCGGCGGCATTTGAATTGCGCGCGTGGCACTACGCCGTCGCGCTGGCGGCGGCGCTCGTCGCCGTGCTCGAGGTGTACGGCCCCGCGCTGCGCGGCGAGTTCGTCTTCGACGATCATTACCTGCCCTTTACGGGACAGGAGTTCGTCAATGCGCCGCTGAAAAACTGGCTCGGCCTCCGCCCGCTGTTGATGATTTCCTTTTGGGTGAATCTCCGCCTGTACGGCCTCGAGCCGTTTTCCTACCACCTGTTCAACGTGCTCTGCCACTTGGCGACAAGTGTACTCGTTTTCCTCGCAGCCAGGCGGCTGCTCGCCTGGGCCGGCAGCGGCGGGACCGCCGGAACCGCGCTGGCCGCGTTCGCCGGGGCGTTGTTCCTGCTGCACCCGGTGCAGACCGAGTCCGTCGCTTACGTGGCGAGCCGCTCGGAAGTGCTCAGCGTGCTGTTTTTTCACGCGGCGTTCGTCGTCTTTCTTTACCGCCGCTCGGAATCCATTTCCTGGATCGCCGCGGTAGCGGTTCTGCTGCTCTTCGGCGCGGCCGCCAGCACCAAGGAGCACGCCGCGGTGCTGCCGCTGCTGCTTCTGCTGACCGATTACTACTGGCCCCCGGGATTCTCGCTGAAGGGGATTGTGCGGAACTGGCGCCTGTATGCCCTGATGGTGATCGGAGGGGCGCTGGCGGCGCGGATGATTATCCGCGTGCTGTTGGAGGCCGACACGGCGGGATTCTCGCTGAAGGAATTCACCTGGTACGAGTACTTCTACACCCAGTGCCGCGCGATCTGGGTGTACATCAGGCTGTTCTTTCTGCCGTACGGCCAGACGGTGGACTACGACTTTGCCGTCTCGCGCACCATATTCGAGCACGGCGCGATTTTCGGCCTCGCCGGCCTGGCAGGCTTGGCGGCGGCCGCGTTTTATTTCCGGCGGCGCTACCCGCTGGCTTCGTACGGATATTTCGTTTTTCTGATTCTGCTGGCGCCCACCTCGTCGGTGATGCCCATCGCCGACCCCGTCGCAGAGCGGCGCATGTACCTGCCGGTCATCGGCCTGATCCTGATCGTGCTGGACTTCCTCCGCCGCTGGAAAACCACTCCCGCAACCAAGGCAGCCGCGCTGGCGGCAGTCCTTTGCATTTTTGGCGTGCTCACGTTCCAGCGCAGCAAAGTGTGGGCCGGCCCGCTGGCTCTCTGGGAGGACGCCGCCCGGAAATCGCCGAACAAGCAGCGTGTTCAGTTCCAGCTTGGCTTTGCCCATTTCACGCAGGGGCGCTGCGCCGAGGCGCTTTCGCGGTTCGAACTAGCCGGTCGGCTGGCCCCGCCCGATTACCGGCTCCTTACCGACTGGGGGCTGGCGCTGGAATGCCTGAACCGGCGCGAGGAGGCGGTTGCGAAACTGCGCGAAGCGGCCGCGATCCTGAATAACGCCCACGTGAACTCGCTGATCGGCTACGTGTATATCAAAGACGGTAAGCGCGAGGAGGCCCTGTCCGCTCTCAACGCCGCCGCCGCCATTGATCCCCGCTACGACATGACCTACGTCTACCGCGGCGCGCTCTACGCCTCGGAGAACGACTGGGAGAGGGCGCTCGCCGACTACCGCCTGGCCTTCAAGCTCAACCGCATGAACGAACTGGCGCGCCAGGGAATCGCGCAAGCCGAGCGCGCCCTTAAAGGCCGCTGACGTGCCGCTGCGCATAGGCATCAACGCCCTTTACCTGATTCCCGGCGGGGTCGGGGGCACCGAGATTTACTTGAGGCACCTGCTGGCTGCGCTCGCCGCCATCGATCGGGAAAACGAATACACCGTTTTCACCAACCGCGAAACCGGGCCGGACCTCGTGCCCGCGCAGGCGAATTTCCGCCACGCGCCGCAGAGACTTTCCGCCACGTTCCGCCCGGCACGCATCCTCTGGGAGCAGACCGTGCTGCCCGTGGAGGCCGCGCGCCGGAGGCTGGACGTGCTGTTCAACCCCGGCTTCACGGCGCCGGCGCTGCGGGCTTGCCCGAACGTCACCGTTTTTCACGATTTGCAGCACAAGCGCCACCCGGAGTACTTCCGCTGGTTCGATTTGCCGTTCTGGCGCCTTTTCCTGTGGTCCGCCGCGCACACGTCGCGGCTTCTGCTGACCGTTTCCGATGCCACCCGCGCGGATGTGCTGCGGTTTTACAGGGTGCGGGAGGACAGGGTCCGCACGGTGCTGCACGGCGTCGATCCGCGGTTTTTCAAAATCGGACGGGAGCGTGGCTGTCCCGAGCCGTACATCCTGTGCGCTTCCACGCTGCACCCGCACAAGAATCTCGGCCCGCTGATTCGCGCCTATGCCGAACTGCGGCGCGCGGGGCCGGAGTTCAAACTGGTGATCACCGGGGTCCGGGGTTTCCACACTGCGGCTCTTGAAGCGCTGGTCGGCGAACTTGGTTTGCAGGACTGCGTGCGTTTCACCGGCTGGCTCGCGCGCGAGGAGCTGTATCGCGTGTTCCGCGATGCCTGGGCGTTCGTTTACCCCTCCACTTTTGAAGGATTCGGGCTGCCGGTGCTCGAAGCCCTCGCCGCCGGCATTCCCACGGCCTGCTCTTCGATCGAGCCGCTGGCCTCGCTGGCTGCGGATGCCGCCGTGCAGTTTGACCCCGGCGACCACAAGGCGATGCTCGAAGCGATCGACCGCGTGGTGTCCGACGATGACCTGCGCGCGCGCCTCTCCGCGGCCGGACCGCGCCGCGCCGCGGAATTCTCCTGGGAGAAGGCCGCAGCGGCCACGCTCGAAGCCCTGCGCAACGCCGCGGGGCGGATCAGCCCGTAAGCCTTTTCAGAAAGCTCGAAAGAAATGAGCCGGAGCTTTTCTTCTCGATGGCCGGGCCATCCTTGCCGGTGAGCTGCTGCGCGAGGCGCGATACGGCCTTTGCGAACTTGCTCCCCGGCGCGGCCGGTTTGCCCTCGATGATCGACTTTTTAATGGCCTCGGGATCGGCCGGCAAGACCGCGAACACCGGGCATTGCAGCGCCGTTTCGATTTCGTCCCGCCGCAGCCCCGCGTCGTTGCGGTCGCGGTTGATTACCACCCGCATCTTCGAGCGGTCCGTCCCGTTCCTTTGAAGATAGGCGCGGGCGCGCTGGACCGAGTGCAGGGCGCCGAGTTCGTTGGTGGTCACCATCAGCAGGTCGTCGCACAGCCGCGCCAGCGCAGCGTTCCAGGGCCCGTACGCCCCGCCGGCGTCGAGCACGACGGCCGAATAGGCCCGGCGCGCGTAGCTGATGATGCAGGCGGGGTCCGCCGTTTCGCCCATGCCGTCGACCGGGTTTTCCGGCGGGAGCAGGACGTCGACGCCCTGGCAGGGCGTGACCAGCGCCTTCCACAGATCGGCGTCGAGGCTGCCCGCGTGGGCCAGCGCATCGACGAAGCTGTAGCTCGACTTCAGCTTGAGCAGAAACGCGGTAGTGCCGGTCATCCAGTCCAGGTCGGCCAGGAGCACGCGGTCCTGCTGGTTCCGTTTGAGCGCGAACGCGAGGTGGCAGGCCAGGGTGGTCGCCCCGCAGGCGCCTTTGCCCGGCATGACGCAGTATACGCGGCCGCCCGGCTCGGTTTCCCGGGTGACCCGCGAGGCGCGGAAACGCGACAGCTTCGAGAGCGCCGCGTGGAGTTGCTCGGAGGTGAACGGCTGTACGAGGAACTCGCTGGCGCCCTCGCGCAGGCACTGCAGGATCAGGTCGGGATCGTTCGAGCGCAGCAGGGCGACGATGAGGAGTTCCGGGCACACTTCGGCGGCGTGAGCCATCGTCTCGAACGCGGCCGTTCGGTCAGATGCGGCGTCCAGAAAGCACAACTGCGCCTGGTCCGCCGTGAGTTGCGCCATTTTGGCGCGGCCGGGGTAGCTGTCGAGAACGACAGTCGTCATCAACGGAAGTTCGCGGCCCAGCAGGCGCCGCAGTTCGGCCGCCATCTGCGGGTCCGGCGACACTAGCAAGGCCCGGCTGGCTCGGGATGCGTGCGGTTCGGGCATGTAAAGCGACGGCGCGACGCCGGTTCATCTTTCACATCGGCCGCGCCGCAGGATTCTTGAGACGAACGGCCGCCTCGGCGCACTAGTCCATTTTGGAGTCCTCCGCATGAAAAAGAGCGTTGCCATCTGTGACACGCAGCCCGTAACCGCAGCCGGTCTGCGCGCCATGCTGGAAGCCTGCCCCGATCTGGAATTCGGCGGCGCCGGCGACTGCCTGCCGGCCGCCCTGGAGCTTGTCCGTGCGTTCCAGCCTGCGCTGTTGATTATCGACAAAGCTTTCGGAGCCCAGGCCGTTGAGGACGCGCTGGATGAATTGAAGATGATTGGCTGGCGCGGCTCGGTCGTGGTCTGGGGCGTTTCGATGACGGAGGCCGAAGCGCTGCGATTCGTGCGCGCGGGCGCGCGAGGCATCATCCGCAAGTCGGCCGACCAGGAAACGCTGCTGGTGTGCCTGCGGTCGGTTGCCGCCGGCGCCACCTGGATGGAGAGAAGCGTTTTCCGCTTCGAGTCCCGCCGCGACCGCCGCAGGGCCCGCTCCGGCCTGACGCCCAGGGAACAGCAGGTGATGGAACTGGTGGCTCAGGGCTTGAAAAACCGGGAAGTGGCCGCCGAGCTTGGCATCAGCCCCGGCACCGTCAAGGTGCATCTCAAACACATTTTTGAGAAGACCGGCGCGCAGGGCCGGTACAATCTGGCGCTGGCCGGTTTGGTGGCCCCCCGCCGGATGGACGTGATGGCCGGCAGCCGTCCCATGTCCGCCGCGGCGGCGCTATAGCAGTCCTGCTCCGCGTTGAATTGCGAACAGATACGGGTCCGAGCCGGGATGCGCCCCCACCGCGCCCGCCTGTTCGAATGCAGCCGCCAGCACCTTCCGCGCCCGCGAGGAGCTTTCGGCATCGCCAAAGAGCGAGACCGCGAATGCGCCCAGCGCCAGCGCGCGAATTCCGGCGGCATCGTGCGCCTATTTCACCGCGGTAACCGCCTCGGCTGCAAGCGCGTCTCCCGCGCCCGGGCCGACCAGCATCACGTACAGCACCACGGCTGCAAAGTGCCCCGAAACCCTCATCAGGTAGACCCGCTCATTTTTGGGGCTCAGCGCGGGCGAACCTTGCAGGGCCCGGAGCGCCATCACCGCCGCCAGCCGGTTGTCGCGCGCGAGCAGCCCGACTAACTCGCGCTGAGCCTCCGCCCCGCTGCCGCGCTTGAACAGCCCGGGACTGCCCCGGAACAGCTCAAGCGCGGGCGCGACGTGCTGCGCCCAGTCGGGGAAGAGCAACGTTACCGGGCCCAGGTCCGCCGGCTCTTTGACTTCCGGCGCAGGGCGGAACAGCACGGTGCCGCCAAAGACGAACGGCGAGTAGCGGTCCTCGGGCGTAAGGTTGTGCTTCGGGGCGAGCGGCTCAACCCAGGCGTACGGCGCTCCGCCCCGGCTATCCGATAACGCCCGCCACGTTCCCTGTTTCATGAGCGCGGTTCCAGCCTCCGGCGGCGCAGCCATCGCCCCGGTGTCCGAACGGATGACAGCGCCCGGCGTGGCCGCCTTCCCGCTGTTGGGACCGGGCGTCACCGCCGCAACGATCCAGGGTGGGTCGCCCGGGCAGGCGTTCCGGGCGCGCTCATGGTTTGATGAACTTCACGAGGCCGGCCTCGGGTACGGGCGCGGTGGTGCGGTTCGCCGGATCGGCAGCGGCCTCGGCGGCAAAAGGACCGCCGACCAACGGGGGCATTGTCACCGCCGTGTCCGCCGCCTCGGCTGCGAATCTGTGCGGGCCCGCGGCCGCGCTGCCGGCGTGAATACTCCAGCGGCGCTGGCGCAGCGCCGTCACCTGCTGCGTCTCCTGGTTCCACACCACGGCATAGGCGATGAAAGAGCTTTCCACGGTCGCATCGAGCAGGCTGTACTCCACCTCGCCCACCTTATTTCCTGCCGCATCGACCGCGTCGGTCACGTAGGCGGCCGGCGCCGGGATCGACGGAGTGAAATCCAGCCACACCGGTCCGCCGCCTTCGCAGCCAGTGGGTGGTTTGATCCCGCGCCGGTCGCAGAGCGGTGCGGAATCAGCGCCGGAAGTGTTCGCGGTGATGGGCAGGTTCAGCGTGAGACGCACCTGCTGCGGGACTACAACCTCGATCCCGGCGGGAACGGCCGGGTTGAACCGGACCGTGGGATTTCCCCACGTGATCCGCCCGATGTTCCCTGCGAGCGCGGTCTGCATGACGCCCACGCGCAGGTTGCGGACTTGGGGCGCGCTTGCATCGACTCCCGCCGGCCGGATCGCGGCCTCGGCCTTGAGCCTGACCGCCGGCGCGGCGCTGGTGTACAGGCCGCCGCTCAGCTCGTACCGCCCTCCGGGCGTGAGGTCGATTTTTGCGTTGTCGAACCAGAACACGGTGAGGCGCCTGGTTCCCGCGAGCGGGCCGTTGTCCGTGGCGCAGTGTGCCTCGATCACAGCGTCCCCGATGGCCTCGCTGCCGGTTTCACCCAATATCTGGAACTCCGCCCACGCGCCGCTGTTGGGCACGGTGAGGGAAAGCGTCCTCTCGCCGTTGAACCGGAGCCGCCCGTCCGGGTTGGTCAGAACGATGATGGCGGCATTGGGCTGGGGAGCCTTCGAGCGGATCCTGCCCTTCACCACCGGCCGGAAATCCGGATGCTCGGAGCGAAGCTGCACCAGGTCGCCCGCGGGATCCGGGGAACCGTTGATCTCGATTTCGACCTCCGTGCAGACTGGCTCAGGCCGGAGTATGGCTGCGTCGATTGGGAGGAAGGCGTCGCTGCCCGCTGCGGGATCTCCAGGAATTCCAGGGACCATGAGCTACCTCCCGCCGGCTGCTTCAACTTTGGAGTTCGCGCAAGGCGCGTCCGGCATAGCTTCGGGTTTGTTCATAGAGTTTCTCTGCGCGGTGCTGCGGATTCGGGATGTTCGGATCGCTGAGCGCCGCGGGGATCCAGGCGTACATCGGGTCCGTGGCCGCCCCGTGCCCGAAGACGAACATGAGCGTTACCAGCACCGCCACTGCCGTCTCCAGCCTCACGCCGGCTTGCGAAGCCGTGACGGCGGCGCGCGGGATCATGGCCCGGAGCGCATCCAGTCCGGAGTACTCGAGTTTCTGGGGGAAAACGGCGGACAGCAGTTGGCCGAGCCGCGCGTCGAACGAGCCGGAAAGGCGCTGCCACATGTCGGCCGAGAGGCGGGCGAGGCGGCCGAGCGCGGCGGCGGCGTGCTCCCGTTTCGGCCCCATTACCTGCCGCATGTAAGCGGCAGCGGCGCTCCGCAGCGCCTGGGCGCGGCTCATCTCGTCCTCACCCTCCGCCGCGCGCACCCAGTGCAACTGGCCGTCGGTTTCGAACTCCCAGCCGAACGAGAGCATCAACTCGACGTAAAGCCGCACCGGGCCTCGGAGCGTAAAGCCGAACGAGCGGGCGCGGGCGACGCCGCTCTCGACGAAAGCGGCAACGGCGGACGCCCCGGCTGTTTCGGTCAATCCCGGCGCGAAAACGCGGCAGTGCTCCGCCAGTTCCCGCTCGAAATTGCGAACCGCCGATTCCTCGAAAGCCGCCATTTGCCCAGCGCGAATGATCATACGGAAAGCAGGAACTAAGAATATTGAATAACACGCCCCGGGCGGACGACAACCGTGATCCGTCCCTAAGGAGGGGACGTGCCCGATCTCGGCACGTTGAGGACATGAGGCGGCATCAAACTGGGCACGACCTAGCTTCGAAGCGTCCGATTTCCGGCGAGGGCTGCAAAGG
>JBLNCW010000104.1:0-27209 GCA_050261015.1 Rhodospirillales bacterium
TATCTTTGGCCATCCGTTGTCATGCTCCTTTCGTGAAAGTCCTGAATACTTCCACTGGAGCCAGCAGCGGATGGCCCTTGTCAAGACCCTAATTTACACTCAGGATTTTACGCGGCCCCCGGGGGAAGGTTCCTTGTCAAACCTCGAGAGAAATGTCCCCCGTTTCTCCTCGATAGAAATGTCCCTTCTTGTGATGGAAAATCCGGGGCAGCGACGAGCGCCGGCAGCGTGCGGTCGACGCGCCTTATCGGGCCACGTCGGCGACGCAGCCCCATCCGCTGAAATACCCCTTCCGGAATATTGGGGGAGAACCCATCATGTCGAGGTCGAAGCGCACCGACACAGGCTGGCCCGAACTGGTGGTGACAGCGCGCTGCGACTGCCCGGTCCGCAACGTCCATTCGAGCCGGTAGACCGAGCCCGAAGGCGGCGATTTCTCTTCCGAATCGCCGAAGAATTCGAAGGCGGCCCAGGGGCCGTCGTAGGCCGGCCAGTTGAACGCGTCGCCGCCGAATTTGACCTGCATCCGGGCGCCCGCTGCGGGTCCCGGCCATGTGAACTGTTTGGATGCGGTTTTGCCGCCGCTGTTGGTAAAAGTCTGACCGTCCAGGGTGAGCGAGATGTTCTGGTTGGAGCCGCTCAGATCCGACTTCAAGCTGTAGGTGATTCTGGGCTGCTGCGCGCCCGCCGGATACGCGGCTTCGGCAAAGGCCGCCGCGCGGTTGAAAAAGTTCAAAAAGCCGGGCGTCACGCTCATAGTCCCGCCTGACTTCGCCACATAGCGGCTGCCTTCTTTCTGAACCAGCGGCTGCAAGCCTTCCTCATAGAACTTCCAGAGCAGCCCGTCGGGCGGGCGGAAGAAGCGGTTCACTTCGTCGATGGTGGCCCGCTCGGACGCCTTCAGGTTGAACGGGTATTTCGCCATCAGCGCATTGAACTGGCCGCACAGAGCGGCGCCCTTGGCCCGGAGTACCCCCGGCCCCATGCCTTTGATCACGCGCTCGACATCGGTGATGGGGTCCTCCATGAGTTTCCTGACCATCTCGGGGACCCTGCCTTCGGTATCGACGCCGAACGTCTGGGCGATCTGCTGGGCTACGAACCGCGCCTCGTTGGCGTGTGAGAGCGCCATCGCCGCGGCCGGATCGTTCGGCCCCGCATTGCTCGCCGCAGCCTGCTCCACCGAGTTCTGAAGCCTCAGCAGCGCGCTCATGTAGTTCTGGTTCGACGGTCCCACGTACTGCGCCTGGCACGCCGGCGTCACAACCTGCTGCGGCGCCTGGAAGGCGTTTTTCACCTCCGGAACATCGACGTTGGTATGCTGGGCCACCAGACAGAGCAGCGCCAGCAGCGGCGACTGATTGCTCGAGGTCAGCGACAGTTTCTTCGCCGCGTCGGAGAGATTTCGATACGGCGTGACCCTGGCGTCCCGCAGGAAGGCACGCCACTGTGCGATGAAATCGCGCTGGTAGAACGCGCGCAGCTTGCTCTCCAGTTGCGCGCGATCCAAATTGGCGAACGTCTGCGGCCCCAGTACCCAGTCCTCGCCTCCGAACAGCGAATCCGGTTTTTTGAAGGCGGCCTGCATGAACGCCCAGCCGTCCTTGGTGAAGGCGCCGCGCACCTCGCGCGGGTCGGTGACGGACTCGTTGCCGAACATGCGATTGAAGTTGACCGGCTGCGCGCGCCTGGAAGCCTCCTCCACCAGCGCCTGGTAGATGCGCTCGTCGGCATTGAACTGCTTCAGATAGCCACGCGCGTGTTCGATTGCCGCGCTGTCGCCCTGCGTCGAAAACGGATTGCGGACGCTCAGCTCTTCGCTATAGAAATCGAACTGCTTCTGCGCCAGCGCGAGGCGCTCGGGGTCGATGTTGCGCCCTTCCGACCACCTGTTCGCCAGGTAGGGAGAGAGGAACGCGCGCGTGCTGCGCTTCCATTCCGACGTGGTGATCAGGTACGCCTTGAGTGTGTCGTAAGGCGGGCTGTACGGATCGGTGGGCGCCGGAGCAGCCGGCAGCCGGCGCAGGCTGTCGAGCATCGAGGCCTGCGTTGAGCCGAACAGCAGGGCATGGAAGCGGGCGAAGTAAAGACGGTACGCGGCGGGGTACAGCCGGCCGCCGGTGTAGAGTCCCCAGCGCATGCTGAGCGGCGCGCCTTCGCGTTCGTACTGCGTAAGCGTCGCCAGTTCCTGCCGCAGGGACTCCAGCCGTTTGAGGCTGTCCAAGCTGGCTATCTCCTGCCCGGAAACCGGCGCCGCGGAAATGCCCTTAGCCGCCTCGATCACCCGCGCTTCCAGGTTCCGGTTGCGCACCCAGGAGACCGTCAGCGCGATCGAGTAAAGCAGGCAGAGCGCGGCGGCCGTAAGCAACAGGGTCCGCCGCAGCACGCTGGTTTTCACGCTGGCGCCGCTCACGGCGATCGCGTCGCGGTCGGCCAGCACAATGTCGTTCCAGAAGTGCGTCAGGAAGATCCACTGCGGTATGCGCTTCGTACCCACCACGCGGGGTTGTTGCACGGCCTGGGGAGCGCGCATGCCCTGTTTGAAAATCCCGGTGGCGCTGGATGCTACCTCGAGTCCCGGGCGCTCCACCGGTCGGGCCGCCGCCGGGGCGGCGACTTCGTCCACTACCACCGGCCGCACGCCGCAGAAGTAGAACCCGCGGAGGAACGGGGCGGCGCGCAATTGGCTGGGCTTGCACAGATCCACCATGAACTGCACGATGTTCACGCGGAGCTTGCGGAACTCGCGCGGGAATTCGTAGATGCCCGGCAGTTTTTCCGGCGCGTTCTCGCGCGCCAGATACTCCACGCGCTTGTCGCAGAACGATTGGAACAGTTCGTCGAAAGCCGCGTTGAGGCGCTGGCTGGCCTGTTCCGCGTAGACGCCCTGCCCGTGGGTCTGAATGATCGGCAGCGTGGCGCCGACCACCTGGGTCGCCTCTTCGTTCCCCAAGTTCCGGACGTACTCCAGGAAGAACGGCAGCCTGTCCGCCTTGGTGAACAGGACGTACACCGGAAAGCTGATGCCGAGCGCCTGCGAAATCTCGCCCAGGCGCGCATGCAGGTTCCGGACGGCGGCGGCGACGTTATCCCGCGCCCCGGGTTTCAAGAACTCTTCCAGGTCGAAGCAGACCACGGCGGCCCGCGGCGCCTGCTCGCCCTTGCCGAGGGCCGCGGCCAGCCGCCTCGGCTCCATTTTCCGCGCCAGCCGCAGCCACTGCGGCGGCTGATTCAGCACGCTGCCGCCCGCCTCCACGAACACAGTCTGGCGGGCGATCCACAAGTTCGCCGCGCGCGTGGGGACCACGGTGTTGCCGTGGTACACCTGCCCGGCGAGCAACTCCGGTTCAAGCCCGGAGTGCACGAGGCAGTGTGTCTTGGCCGAGCCCGCCGGCCCGATGAGAAAGATGGCCGGCAAGTTGGCTAGCTTGGCCCCCTTGGCGATGTTCGAAGCCGTTAGGCGGGCCTCGGCGTCGCGCACGATGGGATCGATTTCGCCGCTCTCACCAGCCGCTTCGGCGCTTCCCGCCTTTTCCGCCTCGGCCTTCTTCTTGCGGCTCATGTACCACCAGATCAGCCCGGCGCCTGAAAGTCCGAATAGGGCGAGAAAGCCCCGCACAACCCACAGGTCGGCGCCCGTCAGCCCGAACAGCCTGCTCGCGAACCAGGCGAGAAGAAAGTAGCTCACCAGGCCGATCGCGATTCCCACTTGATAATTCATGCGGCGCTCCTAACCCCTCACCTGAACCGGAATGGCCTGCAACTCCGAAACGCCGGATGCCAGCGTGACCCGATAAACCCCGAACAGCACGATCACCAGGACAAAGCAGGCAACAGCCGCCCAGAGCAGCCGCTTCACCCAGGGATCCGACCGCGTCATTTTGATCTTTCCCGGCGGGATCGCCCACGACGGCGACAACTCCTGTGACGCGCCCCGAATCCGCTTCAGCTTCTCCTTGACCGTCTCGATCACGTTCCGCAGCTCGGCCTGCCCGCCCAAGCCGTACTTGCCGCGGAACCCGAGCAGAAGGCAGAGCTCGTATACCTCCAGCACGTCGGCCAGGTCGTGCGAATCGCGCTGGCCGAGCAGCCGCTGAATGTTGTTAAAGAATATCTCGCCCGCGATATCAACGCCGAACAGCTCCTCCTGAAGCGGCTTGCGGTGCCAGTGCGCGAAGACGGGCTGCTGCAAATTGAGAATGGATTCGTCCAGGAAGGCCACCACGGCGAAAATCGCGAGCTTGGTCTGTTCGGCCGTGTAGCCACGCGTGCGCCCCTCCTGGTCGGCGGCCTTGAGCGCTTCGCGCATCTGCGCGCGGAACACCTCTGCGTCGGTGACCACCTGGCGGTGGCTGCGAAGCCGGACGATCGCAGTCAGCACCTCCTGAAAGACCAGCGCCAAATTCTCCGGGCGCCGCCCGGCCGAGTACGCTCCCGCCTCGGGACCGGCGGTCGATGTGAATGTTCCCATGTGTCAGGACTCCAGAACAACGAGCAGTTCGATTTCAGGCTCGGGAATTTCAGCCGGCACATAGACGCCGACTTGCCGGGTTTGCACGATGTGTTCCCAGCACGGACCGGCGCGGTTCACCGAGAAGTACTGTGTTTCCAGGCGGGGCGAGACGGCGGCCGGCGGAACGGGGATGTGTGCCAGCACCAGCCCGGGCATCGCCCGCTGGACGAGCTTCGGCACGAACTCCTTCGAGCAGATCTTGACCAGCCGCGGCGTGCGCTCGATCAAATCCCCCTCGCCGATCTTCGGGGACCGGATGGCGAAGATCCATTTGCCGGGGCCCAGGCAGCGCTGATCGGGCACAGCCCCGGCCCAGAAATAATGGTCGAGCGGCTCGAGCCGGATCGGGAAGCAGTTAGTCGGCATCAGCACTTCCAGGTGCCGCCGTATGTGCTCGTCGAGCGCCTCGAAACAATCCTGAAGATTTTGATGATCGTAAAGCGGCAGCGTGCGCGGGTGGGAATCCAGGCCGAAGGTGCAGAGCGCGCCCGCCAGCCGCGACAATTCGTTGAACAGTTCCTCCGGGTGGCCGTGCTTGCCGAACAACAGGTGCCGGAGCGTCGCCAGACTCGAATTCACACAATGAAGGAACCAGAAGCTGGCCACCTCCTGGCTCGACCAGCCGGCCGCGCTCTTGCCGCCCTGCTTCGCGTGGGTGAGATTGGAGCTTTTTTCCTCCATGATTTCAACCAGGCGCCGCAGCAGCATCATGAGCCGCTCGCTCGCGCTGAAATCCAGCACCGGCGGAATGAAATTCGGGTCGAAGATGAAGTGGCCCGAGCCGTCGCGCCGTATGCGCGCTACCGGCAGCGAAACCATGTCTGCAGTGAGCTCGGTGTCGAGCACCAGCCGGATGTTCTTGCGCCCAATTTTTACAGGTTTTTCGTCCCGCCCCGTGTTGTCGTCGTGGAGCGTAACGGTCTCGGCGATAAATCGCGCCGCGGAGCCGTTGCCGCCGTTGAGATCGCAATTCAAGCCGTCCGGGGTGCGCGGCGCGATCGCCAGGTAGGCGGTCATGCTCTCCCGCACCGGTGAAAACAAGTCGGTGATGTTGCGTGCGGGGGGTAGGGGATCGGCATCCGGCATTTGAAAAACCAGACCGTCGGGAAATGTTCCGCGGGCGCTCACCAGCGCCAGCGTGCCGTTGAGCAGCGCCTCGGCATCAAGTTCGCACCCTCTGAGTCCCCACGGCGCGAAATACAGGTTCTCGAGCGCGAAACGCACGGAGTCCTCAAAGTACCGGCTCTGTGCCTGAAAGTGGTGGGGTCCCAAGTGCATCCCCTCAGACCACACAAGTCTTGACAAATGTTTCATAGGCTGTGTTGTCCGATGCCGCTCTGAAAGTCGTATTATATGCGCCGCCCGCGCAGAAACCAAACGCAAAGCGCATCGCAGTGCGAAGCAAGCTGTATGTTGCCGCGGATTAACGTCTGAAATTCGCGGTTTGGGTGTAATCTGGTCTAGTACTGTTCTGGGGCAATCTCATGGAGCTGGATAAGAAGTATGAACTCGGAGAGGTAGTCGCAAACGACAGCGAGTCCAAGACGTTCAGAGCGCGCGAAATTGCGACCGGCCGCCCCGTCTTCGTGCACATCCTGTTCGGGGCGGGAGCGCCCGGCCGGGAATCGCTGCTTAGTGAACTGTCGCGGCGCACCGTGGACCCGACCGCGGAGGGCAGCGGACAAATCCTCGAACTGAGCGACCACAAGGGAATGCCGTACGCCGTCACGGAGGTCTTGCCGGATTTCAAGAGCGTGCGCGCGTGGCTGGAGTCGACGCCTCCGGCTCGCGACCAACTGGGACAGGCGGGAAGATATCAAGTGCCGGCGCAGCTTCCATCGCCTCCTTCAACGCCGAAGCAGCCCGCCGTTCCTCCAGCTATGGCCGCAGTCGAAGGAGGCGAGTTCACGCGGTTGTTCCGGGTCACGCTCGGAGAAGTATCGTCGACGGCGCCCACGCAGCCTCTCGCCGCCGCGCCCCCGCCGCCTGAAACCGCTGCGCCGCCGCCAGCCGCTACTCCCCCGCCGCCGGCGTCAGAACCGGGCGAATTCACGCGCCTCTTTGCAGCGCCTGTGAGCGCAGCAACGGCGCCGCCACCCCAAGCCGCCGCGCCGCCAGCCGCCACTCCCCCGCCACCGGCGTCTGAGCCGGGCGAATTCACGCGCCTCTTTGCAGCCCCTGTGAGCGCCGCAACGGCGCCGCCGCCCCAAGCCGCCGCGCCGCCTCCAGCAGCTACTCCCCCGCCGTCGGCGTCAGAACCGGGCGAATTCACGCGGCTTTTCCAGGCGGCGCCCGCGTCGGGTCCTTTACCTGCTCCGGCGGCCCCGAGTCCGGAGTCGGGGACAGGGGCACAAGCTCTCGGAGAGGGTCAGGCCGGAGAATTCACACGCCTGTTTCTGTCGCCGGCGGCTACACCACTCTCTCCGGAGCCGCCCAAAATGGCCGCCCCGCCGCCCGGGCAGTTCACGCAGCTTTTCAAGAGCCCGGACAGCTTCGCATTGAGCAATTTGGTGCCGCCCGCTCCGCCGCCGCCCCCGCGGGACATCATGCCGGTCCCGCCGCCGCCCTCGGTGCCGCCCCCGTCCCGGCCGCCGGGAGAGTTTACACGCGTGTTCGGAGCCGCTATGCTGCCGGGCCAGCCCCCGGCGGCGCCCCCGCCGGTTCAGCCGCAGGGCGCAACGGGAGCGTTCTCCGCGTCCGTGCAGCAGGCGCAGCCGGTCGGGACGCCGTCCGGCCCCGGAGAGTACACGCGGTTGTTCGGCCCGCCTCCGGCCGCCTCCGGGCCGGCGCCCGGCCCGCTGCCGCCCATGCAGTATGAGCCCGTGCAGGCTCCCCCAGCGCCCGTCACGCCGCCGCAGTATCAGCCCCCGGCGATGCAACCGCCGGTGCAGGCGCCTGCCCAGGCTCCGGCTGTCCCCAGGAGCTCGAACCTCCCCTTAATTGTCTTCATCGTTCTCTTGGGTTTGGCTCTCCTGGGCCTCATTCTGTTCCTGATCCTTAGGAATTAGCCGAGCAAGCGCTGAACTGAAAAATGGTGCTTGACCCTCTGGTACGCGGGTGTTAGGTTCAAACCAGCAGAGAGGCATTTGCGTGCAGAACATTATCAGAGTTGTTCTCTTGGCCTCGGCATTCTTTGTGGGCATTTTCGCCCTGTGGGAAATCGGGTCTTTTGTCTCCGGACTCTTGAGGACTCCGGAACAGGCGGCGCCGGACGTGGAAGCCGCGAAGAAGACGCCGGAAGAGCCGCCGGCGGCCAAGCCGAAAGCTCGCGCGTCGCGCGCGAAGGTCTCCGATTCAGCCGCCGCGCCCGCGCCCGCGCCGCCGGTTTGGGTCCGGCGCGAGCCGCCATTCCCGACCGAAAAAGACATCACCCCTGGAATGGGGCGTGAGGATCTCCGGGCCGAATTCGGGGAGCCCAGGTTGCGGGCGTCCAGTTACGAGCGCGGATCGCTGCTGGAGACTTTCGTCTATCAGAATGAGGCGCGCAACGCCGTCACCGGCGCGAGATTGCTGAACGGAAACGTGATTGCCGCGGAAACCGCGGCGATTAAGACCTTGCCCGCCCACGATTAGTACCTTTTGGCGCAGGTTTCGCCGCTGCGATTGCAGGCCATCACGCCCGCGAGGCCGCGGTGTGCCGCCTCGAGGCCGGCGAACTCCAAGGACCTTCGGACCGCCCCTCCACAATCAGCAAATGCACCATTGATGGTAGGATAATGCCTTCGGGGGTTTCGACCGCCGGACCGCTGTGCTCGCCCCGATTCTGACCGAGCATGACTAAACTGATTCTCTCCATTATCGCTACCTGTTCCCTATCGCTGGTGCAGGCACAAAGCCCTTTCGCGTTCCGCGAGGTGAATGGTGAAGCGATGGAGCTTACCGACGGCGGGAAGCCCGTTTTCCGATACAACTTCGGGATGATTCTGAAGGACGGCTTCCCGGAATCGATGCGCCGCTCCACCTACCTGCATCCCGTGTACGCGCCCGGCGGCGAAGTGCTCACGGACGACTTCAACCCGGATCATCCCCACCACCGCGGAATTTCCTGGATGTGGCCCGTGGTGATGGTGGACGGCAAACTATACGATCTGTGGACGATCCGCGGCATCCGCCAGAAATTCGAGCGCTGGACGTCGCTCGATGCGAAGGCGAAGTACGCCGTTTTGGGCGTTCAGAACGGTTGGTATATCGGAGACCGCCGGGTAGTCAAGGAAGAGGTGGAGATCCGCGTTGAGCCGGTCAGAAACAATTCCCGCCGGCTCGATTTCACCCTCAAGTTCGACGCCGTGGACGCGCGCGTGGAAATCGCTGGCGAGCCGGACCAGAACAAGGGCTTCGGCGGCTTCTGCTTCCGCTTCGCGCCGCGCGATGGCGGAGCGGAGAAGACCGTGATTCGAACCGCCGACGGCGTCCTCCCAAAGGACGGCATTCAGGCGATTCAACCATGGGCGCAGCTTGAAGGGACTTTTAATGGGCGGCCCGCGGGCGCGCGCATTGAGGATATGCGGTCCAACCCGGGCTATCCCAACCCGTGGCTGCTGCGGCACGGGTTTGGTTTTCTGAACGTGTCCTATCCCGGCCTGCGCCCCGCGGTGATCGACGGGCGCGCGCTCGTGCTGAAATACCGCGTCACGCTCTTCTCGGGAACGCCGAAGTAGGAGCGGGACTCTTTCACCACAACAGGCCGGTTCGCCATCTGTGCTGAAGTGGTGAATTGTGCGGGACGAAGACCTTGTGGCGTTTCTGCAATGGGCGATGCCGCAAATGGGGCTCCGCTGGGCGGGATTTCGCAGAGTGCGGGGTCAGGTTCGCAAACGCATGGCCCGGCGCATCGCCGAGCTGAATCTTGCCGGTCTTGAGGAGTACCGTGACTGGTTGAAGACTCACCCGGAGGAATGGGCCGTACTGGATGCGGCCTGCCGGATCTCCCTCACACGCTTCTACAGAGACCGCGCCGTGTGGCAATTTCTCGAGTCCAACCTCCGCGCGCCGGAGATCCGGGGCTGGTCGGCGGGTTGCGCCGCCGGGGAGGAACCGTACACGCTGGCGATCCTTCTGAGCCGCGCCGGGCGCCGCCATGCGATTCTCGGTACCGATACGGACGCCCACCAGATCGAGCGCGCGCGGAAAGCCTGCTATCCTGCAGGCAGCCTGCGCGACCTTCCCCCGCCGTGGCGCAAGGAGGCCTTCGAACCAAACGGCTGTTTGCGGGCGGAGTTCCGTACCGGTGTGCGATTCCCTTCAGGACATCAGGCGGGAGATGCCGGAGGGACCTTTCGAGCTGATTTTGTGCCGTAACCTGGTTTTCACCTACTTCGCCGAAGACATCCAGCGCGAGATTGCCGGCCGCCTGGCCTCATGCCTGGCGGCCGGCGGTTTCCTGGTGCTCGGGATTCACGAATCGGCGCCCGGGTTTAGACGCTTGGCGCCGGGGATATTTCGGCCCGCCTAGACTTTCCAGAGCGCGCCGAGCAGCCCTTTGAGCGCGGCCAGCGCCAGCACGAGGGCCACCCCAAACGAAGCGGCTGCGGCCGCCGCGAGTCCCGTCACAATCTCAAGAGCATACATGGTCGATTCGTCCCCGTTCAGGGCCGCCGGAGCCGGCTGAACAAGAAATTTAATCGTCCGGCTGCCGGCTTTTCTGTAGGGGCTTCCGCCCGGGCAGCGCAGTTCTGGTTGTAGACTGTGAAGGCGGGGCCGGCCGCCGTAGACAGCGAACTCAGCAAAATCACGGAGATTCCGACGGAAATTCTCATGGCCTCCTTCGGCGGAGAATGAAGGAGGTAGAGTTCCCGAGGGCCTGTAGGGAGTAGAACCTCCGTACCGGGCGCGGAACGCCGAATTTTTCGGTAGACTGTAAATAGGTCTACTGCATATAGATATTTTTCTTGACGCAGCCCAACATATTGGGGCAAGATTGCAAACCGTGGCGCTCCTTTCCTGGGATTTTGAGGAGCTCCCGGAAATAATTCTTAACTGAGAGGAGCCGGACCTGATGGGTCAGCTTAGCGTCGATTTGAGTGGCCGTGTCCAGAATTGGAGCATGAAATCGAAGAGCACGGAACGGAAAGGATTGACTTTTCCACGCTATTTTACCGCCAACCTCGGCAAGGACCGGACGCCATACGACGAGTGCCGTTGGGAAATCCGCACGGCAAGCATTACCAACGACAAGGGCGCGGTGATTTTCGAGCAGCGAGACGTGGAAGTGCCTGCCGACTGGTCGCAGACCGCCACCAACATCGTCGCCAGCAAGTATTTTCACGGGCGGCTCGGCTCGCCGGAGCGCGAGTCGAGCGTAGCGCAGCTTGTGCGCCGCGTGGTGGATACTACCACCGAATGGGGCAAGGCCGGCGGCTACTTCAAGACTGATGCCGACGCGGAGAACTTTCGCGCTGAGCTGGCCCACCTGATGTTGACCCAAAAGGCGAGCTTCAACTCCCCGGTTTGGTTCAACGTCGGGGTGTCGGAGGCCAGAGGCTACGGCTGGTATTACGACCCGGATTCGGACGCCATCGCGCGCCTCGCGCCGGGCCAGAGCCGGCCGCAGTGCTCGGCCTGCTTCATCAACTCGGTAGACGATTCGCTGGAATCGATTCTCGAACTGGCCAAGACCGAGGGCATGCTCTTCAAGTGGGGGTCGGGCACCGGCACGAACCTCTCCAGCTTGCGCGAAGAGAATGCCGCCCTTTCCGGCGGAGGCCGCGCTTCCGGGCCGCTCAGCTTTATGAAGGGTTTTGACGCCTTCGCCGGCGTCATCAAGTCCGGAGGGAAGACGCGCCGCGCCGCCAAGATGGTGATCCTGAACGTCGATCACCCGGACATTGAGAAGTTTATCTGGTGCAAGGCCAACGAGGAAAAGAAGGCGCACACCCTGGTGGACGCCGGCTACGACGCTTCGCTGGATGGCGAAGCTTACAGTTCGGTGTTCTTCCAGAACGCCAACAACTCGGTGCGCGCCTCCGATGAGTTCATGCGCGCCGCCATGGAGGACGGCGACTGGTGGACGCGATCCGTCGTGAGCGGTCAGCCGGTGAAGCGCTACAAGGCCAGGGAGTTGCTGAAGCAGATCGCGCAGGCAACGCACCAGTGCGGCGACCCGGGCATGCAGTTCGACACCACGGTGAACCGCTGGAACCCCTGCAAGAACTCCGGGCGGATCAACGCGTCCAATCCGTGTTCAGAGTACATGTTCCTGGACGATTCGGCGTGCAACCTGGCTTCCCTCAACCTGATGAAGTTTCTGGGGCCGGACGGCCGGTTCGACGTGGAAGCGTTCCGGAACGCTGTGGACACCATCATCCTCGCGCAGGAAATTTTTGTTGATTCGGCGAGCTATCCCACCGAGAAGATCGCCGGCAACTCGCACTTGTTCCGGCCGCTTGGCCTGGGGTTTGCGAACCTGGGCGCGCTGTTGATGTCGCTGGGTCTTCCCTACGACAGCGATGAGGGCCGGGATTATGCCGCCGCCGTCACCGCGGTCATGTGCGGCCAGGCCTATCTCACCAGTTCGCGGATTGCCGAAGCAGTGGGGCCATTCGCCGCCTACCAGCAGAACGAGGAATCGTTTCTGGA
The DNA here is from genome assembly GCA_050261015.1 of Rhodospirillales bacterium. Lineage (GTDB taxonomy): Bacteria > Acidobacteriota > Terriglobia > Bryobacterales > Bryobacteraceae > Fen-330. Next base: position 12,089 of record JBLNCW010000104.1, read on the forward strand.
AGTCATCCGCATGCATCGCGGGTCGGTGAGCCGCATCAACCCGCAGCACGCCCCGGGAATCGTCGAGGCGGCGCAAAAGATCTGGGACGAGGCGTACGAATCGGGGCGGCGCCATGGATACCGCAACGCACAGGTGACGGTGATCGCGCCTACCGGCACCATCGGCTTCATGATGGACTGCGACACCACCGGCATCGAGCCCGACCTGGCGCTGGTGAAGTACAAGAAGTTGGTCGGCGGCGGGGTCATCAAGATCGTCAACAACACCGTGCCGCAGGCGCTGATCCGCCTCGGGTACACGCCCGAGCAGGTGGAACAGATTGTCAACTACATCGACGCCACGGGCACTATTGAAGGCGCGCCGGGCCTCAAACCGGAACACCTGCCGGTGTTCGATTGCAGTCTACGCCCGCAGAACGGCGAGCGGTTCATCCATCACATGGGCCACATCCGCATGATGTCGGCCGTGCAGCCGTTCATCTCCGGCGCCATCTCGAAGACGATCAACATGCCCGAGGATTCCACCGTCGAGGACGTGATGAACGCTTACATCGAGAGCTGGCGGCTGGGGCTGAAGGCGGTCGCGATTTACCGCGACGGCTCGAAGCGCGTGCAGCCGCTCAGTTCCGGCGACGGGAAGGAGAAGCGCGCCGCCGGGCCCGCCGCCGCGCCCGCGGAGAGAATGGTCAGGCGGAAGCTGCCCGACGAGCGGCAGTCCATCACTCACAAGTTCTCGATTGCGGGACATGAAGGCTACGTTACCGTCGGGCTGTATGAAGACGGCACGCCCGGCGAGTTGTTTATCACTATGGCCAAGGCGGGGTCAACCCTCTCCGGGCTGATGGACGGCTTCGCCACTGCCATCAGCTTCGCGCTGCAATACGGCGTGCCGCTGAAGTTCCTGGTGGATAAATTCAGCCACGTGCGGTTCGAGCCGAGCGGCTGGACCGGCAATCCGAAGATCCCCTATGCGAAATCGGTGCTCGATTACATCTTCCGCTGGATGGGCGCGCGGTTTCTGGGGCCCGAATACGCCCTGACCGAAGCGGGCGAAACGCAAAAGCTGAGGCCAACGGAGCCCGACCCGCAGCCGAGCCTGCCATTTGCCCCCGTGGCCGACGACGCGCCCGCCTGCTCGGAATGCGGCTCCATCATGACCCGCAACGGCAGTTGCTTCAAGTGCGCCAACTGCGGAGGAACAAGCGGGTGCTCGTAAGCACCCGCCCGCTTCACCCTCTCAATTCGACGTGATCGATAATCCGGCCGCCGGGGGTGACGGCTTCGAGAAGCGCCCGTTTGCCGTTCACGCTCACTCTCAGAAAGTGCGAGGTCTTCTCCAGGATTAGAGTGATTCCGGGCAGCGGCGCATCCACGTCGTAGAGTGGTCCGCCGCCTCCTCCCGATACGAAGTAGTGGATTCCGTTGCTCAAGAAATGTTCGTAGGCGTGGTCGTGGCCGCTGAAGACGGCGGTCGCGTTGTACTTCTCGAACAGCGGAACGAACTTCACCGTGTTGGGGTTGATGCCGCGGTTCTTTTTTGCGCTGTACGGCGGGCGGTGAAACGCCACGAACCGCAGGTCCGCGCCCTGGTTCGCCGCCAGGTCCTTTTCAAGCCACTGTAGCTGCTTCTGCCAGAAGCCGGGGTCGGGAATATTCTCGAAATCCGTTTGCAGGATCGTGAAGTGAGCCGAGCCCCAATCGAACGAGTAGTAGGGCTTGGTTTGCAGAAATTCGAAAAACAGCGGGCTGTTCTCCTCGTGGTTGCCCGCCGCCGGGAAGAACGCCGTGCTCCGGAGCAGTGCGCGCTCGATCTCGAAGAACTTTTTCCATTGCGACGCCTTCTTGCCGTTGGAGACAAGATCGCCGGTGTGGATGAGGAAGTCCGGTTTGGTCCTCAGGATGGCGTCAACAATGCGCCGGTGCGTGCGGTGGCCGGCCTGCGTGTCGCCGTAAACCACGAATTGAAACGGGGCCGGGCCAGCCGGCGGGGTCTTGAAGCTGCCCTCAATGGTCTTGCCGTTCGCCTGGAAATCGTAGCAGTAGGTTGTTCCCGGGAGCAGGTTGTTGAAGGTGACTTTGCCCGCGCGTGCCGTTTTCTTGTGGCTCGTCACCCAGGCCACCGTCGCGCTTTGCGGGCCGACTTTGACGGCGAACGGTCCGCCGATCAGGTCGCCCTCACCCGCTGTAATCGGCCCAGGCAGCTTTCGCGCGCCAATCTGGGCGACTGCAAGCGAAACGGCAAGCAGCACCCCCGCCCAGTAACCCCTCTTCACCACGTGTATCAAATTCTAGTGTAGCGGGCGGGGATTGTGAGGACGCGCGCTCACGCCTGCACGGCCGGGCACAGGCCGCGGTAGAACGGGCAGCGGTAGCACTGGCTGCCGGGTTGGGTGGGGAAGTGCATCTCCGACTGGGCCCTCAGGAAAGCGCGGGCGCACTCCCGGGCAGCGGAGAGGCGTTCGGGCTCCACTTCCACAGGCACCACGATATTCGGCCGCAGGAAGTAGAGCAGCGCCTGGCTCGGCGCCCGGCCGGTAAACCGTTCGAGCGCCAGCGCATAGAGTTGCATCTGAAGCGCGTAGCTGCGCGCGCGTTCGGCGGCGCTATCGGCGTCCACGTCGTCGGTCTTGAAATCCACCAGTACCAGCCGTCCGCGTTCCTCGAACCATAGGTCGATGCGTCCCTGGAGAACGCAGTCGTCAATGGCGAAGACGAAATCGAACTCACGTTCCAGGCGCGAGGCGGAGGACGCCCGGCGCGCCAGGTCGCTCGCGCGGAATCGAGCTGCCAGTTCGCGCGCCTGAGCGGTGGCGTCCAGAACGGGCATATCGGCAAGCAGGTCGTGCACCTGGCGGCCCAGTTCGCTGGCGTCCAGCGGCTCGTCCTCGGCGTCCCTTACGCGCGAGATCTCCGCACGAGGCGCAGCCTGCCAGCCGAGATAGCGGGAGAGGTAGTAGCGGCGCGGGCAGGCATTGAAGAGAACGATTGAGGTGACCGACGCCGTGGAGTCCTGCTGGCCGGTGATTACGGGGCGGGGAAGCTCTTCTTCGCTGCCGGCCGGCACTGCGTCCATGGGGCGGACCTCGCCGGTCTCCGCGCTAGTGGCGCGCAGCACGCGCACCTGAAAGCCGCGCCCCGGCTTCAGCCCTGGTGGCGCGATCACGGTTGGCTCGTTATCGGCGGCAATCAGATTGATCCCCAGCCCTTCGGAGACCTTTGCCGCCCAGTTCCTCGGCCCTCTGCCGGAGACCGCCATCGAAAGCACCAGGTGTTCCTCGGCGCGCGTCATCGCGACATAAAGCAGCCGGTTCTCCTCCTCACGCGATCGGGCCCGCTGCTCTTCGGAAAAAAGGGTGTACGGCAGGTCCTTCAAGGCTTCGCCGGTAGCGGGATCGAGCCAGCGCGCCACCACGCCCGCCGCCGGGGAGAACGTCAGAGGCGGAGATTCGTTAGAAACTCCTTTGTGCAGCGCGGCCAGGAAGACAATGGGAAACTCCAGGCCCTTGGCGCTATGGATGGTCATCAACCGGACGGCGGATGCCGAATCTTCCGGGGGCGCAGCGGGTTCGTCGGGATCGGCTTCGCGCAGTTCTTCCAGCTCCCGCACGAGGCGGCTGAGCGGCCGGGGGTGCGCGTCGTACCATTCGCGCAGGCGCACCAGCAGTTTTCGAAGATTCGCGCGGCCGTGGGGCGTGAGCGAGCTCTCGTAACCGGTACCGTCGATGGCTTCGAGCAGCAGGCGGTCCGGCGAAACCTCGTCGGCAACAGACCGCAGCTTGCGCAGCCGTTCCCGGAAGGCGCGCACGCGATCGAGCTCGCCAGGGAGGAGCGCGGCGGTGTTGACGTGATCCAGCCAGTTCAAGGCCGCGCCCAGGTTGCCGATCTGCTTGAGGCGGAACAGAGTCTCGTTTTGCAGACCCGCCAGCGGAGAACGCAGCACGGCGGCCATGCTGATCTCATCCCGCGGGTTGTTGATCACGCGCAGCAGATGAACCAGGTCGGTGACCTCCCGGGCCTCATAGAAGTGCTTTCCCCGGCTGATCAGGAAGGGAATGCCGAGCTCGCGCAGCCCATCTTCAATCGCCGGCAGCGCGTTGATGTTGCGCACCAGGACGGCCATGTCGCCCAGCTCCGCCGGCCGCGGTTGCTCACCCCGCGGTTCGATCAGCAGCGAGCCTTCGAGTTCCCGGATCCTGCGCGCCAGCAGCCGCCCTTCGAGCGCCGCCGCTTCGTCCGCCGTTTCCGCGAAAGCCGCGATCACCTCCACCGAGGGCTCGCTTTTCGCCGCGAACTTACGGGCGGGCTCGAGTTCCTGCGGCTCGATGCCGTCCGCGCCTTCCAGAATCTTTTCCGCCGCGAATAGAATCTCGCCGCGGCTGCGGTGATTCTCGCGCAACTGATCCACCGGCCGGCCCTGCGCCCGTATGCTGTTGCGGAACTTCCGGAAAACTTCGGGGTCGGCGTGTCGGAAGCCGTAGATGGCTTGATTGATGTCGCCCACGGCGAAAAAGGCGTTCGGCTTGCGGATCAGCTCGATGAGCATTGCCTGGAGCGGGTTGGTGTCCTGCAACTCGTCCATGAGGATCTCGTCGAAGCGTTCGCGAACGCGGTTGCGCAGCGGCTCCCGATCGCGCAGCAGGCGGATGACGAGTTCCTCGAGATCGGCGAAGTCCAGCGCGTTGAGCTCCTGCTTGCGGCGGCGGTATGAGGTGTCGAGCCGGTCGATGGCCTCGAACAGCAGCGCCCTCTGGGGCGCATAGTACTCGGCGATGAGCGCCTGGCGCGCAGCCGGCACCAGCTTTTGCTTCATCTCCTTTATGGCTTCGTAGATGGGGTTGTTCCTGCGCAGCGTTCTGAGATTGCAGTCGAACTCGGCCAGCACGCTGAAATGCTTTTGCGAAACGGGATCCTTTTCGAGCGCCAGGGCCCGCAGGCACCATTCCTGGACCTGCGCCAGCGCCAGTCTCTGGCCGGGGTTCCAGTCGCGGGGCCGCTCGGATATGATTCCGCGGATGCACTCCAGCAGCTTCGGGAACGCATCGGCGCCGTCCGGCTTTCGGCGAGCCGCCCCTCCGCGCACGTCGATGACGGTGACGCGCATGGCCTGGTAGACGTTCACCAAGCCCTGCACGGGGTCGGAAAGGTCGAGCGCGGCGAAAAGGCGGCGCAGCTCGTCCGGTTTGTCCCGCAGCAGGCTGTCGAGCGCCTCTTCGGCGGCAACAGAAAGCTCGGCCGAGGCCTCCAGGGCATCCAGCACCTCGAATCGCGGGTCGATGCCGGCTTCGATAGCGTGTTCCCGCAACAGGTGCGCGCAGAAGGCATCGATCGTGTAGACGGGGGCGCGCTCGATCTGCTCGCGCACCTGCTGTTGCCCCGCGAAATTGCGCGCGAGGCGCTGCTTCAATTCGGCGGCCGCTTTTTCGGTAAACGTGATGGCGAGCAGCCGCAAAGGCGACGCGCCGCGCTCCACACGCCGGCTGAAGCGCTCCACCAGCACCCTGGTCTTTCCCGAACCCGGGCCGGCGACCACGCACACATCCTGGCCGCTCCGCTCGACGGCGTCGGACTGCTCGCGCGTCAGCGTGAACGTGGGCGTTTCGCTGGTAACTTGTTCCATAAATGAGCGGGCCCAGCCCGCCCTCTCCCTTTACAGTGATTCCGCAGCCGTTCCGACGAGAAGCGCTTCGGTTTCGGTCATCCGGCAGACGTCCGCAAACGAGCAGAAGTCGCATCCGCCGGTATTCCGTCCGCCCGGCGCCACGCGGCCCTGGCGAATCTCCGCCGTCGCGCGCGCCGTGGCCGCGCGAACCGCTTCGAGCTTTTCCCAAAGCACCTGCGGCGTGCAGGACGTGCCAATTTGCTCGAAACCGGGAATGCCGATGTGCCAGCCGTCCACTTTCACCTCGCCGCGCAGGCCGCAGTAGAACCAGCCCGCCGGAGTATACCCGTGCACGCGATGCAGCCCAAGCAGGTAGAGAGCGCCCTGGACGTGCGCGCCCTCCTCGTAGCCGCGAATCCGGTTTGCGATGCCCTGCGGGCCGCTGTATTTGAAATCGATCACCACGGCGCGCTTGTCCGGGCTCACCGCGTAACAATCGATCCGGCCGCTGATCTCGATGTCCTCTTCGATCGGAAAGCGTATGCTCTGTTCCGTGTAGATTGCCCAGCCGACCAGGCGCAGGGCTTCGTTGAGATACTGGCGCAGATCGCGCAGCATGGCGATGCGGGCCATCTCCGCGCGGCAGCCGGCCGGCACGCGCTCGCTGGCCGTCACTTCGTTGAAGACGCGTTCGAACACCGCATCGAGCGAATCACCCGTGTTTTGCAACTCGGCCAGCGTCTCGTGGACGATCAGGCCCTGAAGCGCGGGTCCGAGCCGGTCGGCGGGCCTCGCCGGCGGCTCCTCGAGCCCGAGCGTGTGCGCCAGGAAGAAGTGAAATGGGCAGGCCAGGAACGTCTCGATGGCGGTCGGGCGAAGGGTTCTGTGCTGCACGCGGACGAAATCGAGCAACTCCGCGTCGCGAAGGTAAGGTGCGCCGGGCGCCGCCACGGCGTTCCGGGGGACTCCCGCGGGGCGCACCGAACGCGCCTTCACTGCGTCCAGCGCCGGCTTGTCGAGAAAGAACGAAGGCACGTTCGGATCGCCTTTAGCGTTTGTCTCCGGATAGCTCAAAACGAGTTCGGAGGCGGCGCGGCTCACAGCGATTTCGAACAGGAACTCCTCCTCGCGCCGGCGCCCCGCCGCGGTGGCAACGTTGAGACCGGCTCTGTTCATCGCAACGCGCGTGTCCTCCGGGAATACCGGATCGCCGCTGTGGTACATCGGGAACTGCTTTTCAAGCAACCCGCACACGAACACGACCGGCAGCTCCCACTGCCTCGCCTCATACACGTCCATCACGTGTACTACGTTCCGCCGGCCGTCGGGCACGCGCAGGCGGCTTTCGGACAGCACAAGCTGCGCGGCCCGCCAGAATTCCAAAAAAGGCAGCAGAACACCTTCCGGCAGCGCAGCGGCGGCCTCATCCATCGCGGAATCGAAGGCCGCGAGCGCAGCCGCCTGGCTTCGCCAGAGCGCCGCCGCCTCATGGGAGACGCCGTCGGTGATGGCGGGCGTCCGCACGAGCGAACGAAGAGTCTTGGCCGCGGCCGCCCACTCCGCTGGCGTCTGCCGCAGTCCCGCCCAGGGCGCGAGTGTCGCCAGGCGGTCAAGCAAGGCATGGAGCCGCGGATCGTCGCAAAGCTCCCGCAGCGGGTCGAGTCCCTTCCCCGGCAGCGCGCTGATGGCGGCGAATTCCAGCCGGTCGCAGGCGGGTGTCGTGCCGAAGCCCGAAGCCGTCATTTTGAGAAGTTCGACCACGGCTTCGTGCTCCCAGCCGCCCAGCATCGCTTCCACCGCGCCCGTCAGGTATCTCACGATCGCGTGGCTCTCCAGGGACTCCGCGAAGTAGAAGCGCGCCGGAATGCCGAATCGCTGGAAAACTGCCTGGAGCAGCGGAACGTATGGCGTCCGGCTGCGCAGCACGATCCCGATTTCCCGAAACTGCCGGCCCGCGGCAACCTGTTCGAGAATGCGGCGCGCGATCTCTTCCGCCTCCTGGTCGATGGTGCGGGCGGTGAACAGCGTGACCTTCGGCTGCCTGTAGGAAGGCCCGTTCAGCCGCGTTTCCGCGAACCTTTGCCGCAACAGCGCCGTGCGGGCCTCCTCGGAGCCTTCCCAAAGCGGCAGCGTCACCGTGAGAGGGACGTGCTTGCGGATGGCGTCGATGAACTCCAGTTCCGGCCCGCTGAGCGTGAAGAAACCATCGAGATACACGTGGCCGATGCTGCCCAAGCCGCGGCTGCGGATTTCGTCCGCCGCCGCCTTCAGCCGCGCGGGGCGCGAAATCCACCCGCGGCGGCGAAACTCCCGCTCCACTTGCCGGTAAACCGAGCAGAAGGCCTCCGTAGCGGCAGTCTGGCAGCCGGCTGAATCCAACGCCCTCGCGACCTGCCGCGGATCGTATCCGGCCGAAGAGAACTCGTCGATCAGCCGCGCCAGCACGGTGCGGAATCCCGGCAGCCCGGCCACGGCCGCAAAGGCTTCCGGCGGTTTGGTTCCGAGCACGCGATCAACGATGAGATCGACCGCTGCCGCAGGGACCTCGGGGTACTCCTGCACCCATCGCGTGGTGAATTTCCAGAGGGTGGTGATGAGTCCGGGGCGCAGCGCGAAGCCTTCTCTCGCCAGTTGATTGCGGATATGTTCGGCCATGGTCGCCGTCGGGACCAGCAGGCGGAAGTCCAACGAACCCCGGCGTAGCCCTGCGCGGATGAGCTCCAGCACCCGGTGGCTTTTCCCGGATCCTGGAGGACCGGTGAGTAAGAGCATTGAAAGGAAAGTATAGCGTGGAGCCCGGCTGTTAAGTCAGAGGCGGCTTACGGTTTTTCGACCCCGGCGGCGCCGGGTTGAGCGGCTGGCGTAAGGTCCGGGACGGCCATCTCGTACTCCGGTTGGCGTGCGGCGCGGCCACCGCCGGGGGAGTTCGAGTAGTAGCTGTACAGTCTCCGGTAGGTTGGGCTGATTTCGAGGAGTTCACGGTGCGTGCCGATGGCTTCGATGCCGCCGCGGCGGAAGACCACGATACTGCCGGCATGCAGAATGGTTGAGAGGCGGTGCGCGATCAGCAATGAAGTGCGGCCCCGGACGGCGCGGTGAGTGGCCTGCTGGATCAGGTGTTCGCTCTGGCTGTCGAGATGGCTGGTGGCTTCGTCCAGAATCAGGATGCGCGGATTGCGCAGAACGGCGCGCGCGATCCCGATACGCTGGCGCTCGCCGCCTGAGAGCTTCAGCCCCCGCTCGCCGACCAGGCTGTCATAGCCATTGCCGGTACGGCAGATGAAGTCGTGGGCGAGGGCGACTCGCGCGGCTTCCTCGATTTCCTCGCGCGACGCCCCGGGACGGCCGTACGCGATGTTTTCGGCGATGGTGCGCGAGAACAGGTCGACCTCCTGCGGCACCACGGCGATCTGTGAGCGAAGGCTTTCCTGAGTCACCTCGCGGATATCAACGCCGTCAATCAGAATGCAGCCATGCTGCGGGTCGAACAGGCGCAGCAGAAGGTTGATGAAAGTGGATTTGCCGCTGCCGCTGCGGCCGACCAGAGCGACCGTTGCGCCGGCCGGAACGAAGAGATTCACGTCCCGCAACACCCAGCGCTGGCTGTCGCCGTATCGGAACCATACATTGCGGAACTCGATGCCGCGGTTCAGCGGCGGGAGGGCGCGGGCGCCGGGGATGTCGACCACAGAGGCGCGCTGATCGAGAACGCCGAAAAGGCGCTCGATGCGGGCCATGTTGCGGCGCAAGCGCGGGAGAATCGTCGAGAGCTGCGAGATCGGCTGATAGGCCATGCCGGAAAGCGTGAGGTAAAGGACGAACTCGCCCACAGTGGCGCGGCCCGAGCGTACAAACCATCCCGCCAGGAAAATCACGCTGACGCTGCCCGCGGTGGCGATCAGGCTCTGGGTGTTCTCCACAAGGCTCCATAGCCGTTCGCCGCGAAACTGCGTGTCTCGCGCTTTGCATTGCAGCGCGTACTGCCGCCGGATTTCCGCCCGCTCCTGGGAAAACTTTTTGACTGTGATCACATTGCCGGCGACGTCGTAACGTTCCTTCGCAACTTCCTCGAACCGCTCGCACCCTTGCTGCTCCAGTTCGTAGATGCGCACGGTGAGCCCGCGGACTGCCGCGAGGTAAACAGGAAGCGGCAGGCAGATGGCAAGCGCTATCCACGGGTTCTTGTAAAGCAGCGAGGCCAGGACTCCGCTGAAAATGATCAGCGGTGGCACGAGGTTCTGGCCCAGGATGTCGAACAGGACGGCGAACACGGCGCCGCAGCCGGAGTCGATGCGGCCGATGAGCTGGCCGCTGCTGGCGCCATGATGGAACTGCGCATCCAGGCGGAGATAATTCTCAAACGCCTGATAGCGGACCTGGTCCTCTATGCTCGTGACGGTCTTGAACAGGAAATAATTGTAGAGCGAACGAATGCCGCGGGCCGAGACCGTTGCCGCAAGGATCATCAGCGCCGAGGTCAGTAATACGCGCAGCTCGAGCGGGGAGGAAGATTGAAAAGACGCAACCAGGGAATCGATGAGCCGCTGGGTGACGAACGGTACGGCGATGTCGAGCGCGGCCGCAACCGCCACGAGCGCGATCAGAAGCGAAGCGGCGCGCTTCCGGGTGGAGAACAGCCCCACGAGTCTCCATGCTGGATGTGATCTGCGATTCACTGCGTTTCACCGCGCGCGGCGCGGTTTGATTGAAGGAACTGCCGGGAAATGAAGAAGCGCTAATAACAACCGGTAAGTGAGCCAGCCCTAAAAAAGCGATTGTAACAGCTTGGGGAGCCGCAGCCATCAACCACGGAATGAAATATGCCTAATTCGGGCGGGCGATTTTTGCCTGATTCAGACGGGAGCGCAGCCGGCGAGACTCACGTGCGCCGCGGCATCCTCACCTTGCGCACGTGGTATTCTCTAGCCTGAGATGTTTAGCCGGCGCCGCAGGAAGGCGAGAATTCTTTTCGGTCTGTCGGATATCCTTCTCACCGCCATTGCATTCACCGCGGCGTACGCGAGCCGTATCGTTCTCCCGCTGGAACGCGATTTTTTCCTGTCCATCGAAGTGAGGGCGCTGCTACTCGGTTTTTCGCTGCTGGCGTGGCTGGGGATGGGGCTGTGGCTGAACGTCTACGAACGGCTGGAAGCCGGCAACCCGAAGGTGATTCTGCGCGACAGCTTCCACCAGTCGCTGCTCGGTTTAGCTTCCCTGGTGTTCTTTCAGTACACGCTGCGGCTGGACTTGAGCCGGCCGTTTCTCGGCTTTTTCGGCGTATACGCCTTCGTGATGCTGTGCGCGTTCCGGCTGGCCGCGAGCAGAGTGGTGATGGCGGTGCGGCAAGGCGCGCCGAATTACGTGATGGTGGTCGGAACGGGCGAGAGCGCGAGGCGGCTGGGAGCCGCGCTTGAAGGCGCCGCGAAGTTCGGAGTCCGGCTGGCCGGGTTCCTGGCCGACGACCCGGAGGCCGCCCCGGAAACCATCCGCCTGGGAGAGCAATATAAGGTGCATGCGCTGGCGGACCTGCCTCTGCTGCTCAGGCGGCAAGTGATCGATGAAGTGCTGTTCGCTGTGGAGAGCAGGAAACTGGCCGACCTGGAAGACGTGCTCGTGTTGTGCGACGAGGAAGGCGTGCGGACACGCCTGATGGTGGAGTTCTTCCCGCATGTGAACAGCGACATTTACCTGGAGCGGTTGGGGTCGATGCCGCTGCTGACCTTTTCGGCGACGCCGCACGATGAGATCCGGCTGCTCGTCAAGCGGATCACCGACGTGGTGGTGGCCGCGGCGGCGCTCATCGTGCTCGCGCCGTTCATGCTCCTCGTGGCGGCGCTGATCCGGCTGACCTCGCCCGGTCCGGCCATTTTCAAACAAGTGCGCTGCGGGCTGAACGGCCGGCGCTTCACGCTTTACAAGTTCCGCTCCATGTGCGAGAACGCGGAGGAGCTGAAGGAGGGACTCCGGCACCTGAACTGCAAGTCCACTGCGTTCAAGATTCCAAATGATCCTCGGCTGACTCCGCTCGGGCGCCGCCTGCGCAAGTTCTCGATCGACGAGTGGCCGCAACTGTGGAACGTGCTGAAAGGGGATATGTCGCTGGTGGGGCCGCGGCCGGCGGTTCCGGCTGAAGTGGAGCAATACAAGACCTGGCAGAGACGCCGCTTGCGGATGCGTCCCGGGCTGACGTGCCTGTGGGCGCTCCAGGGGCGCGACAATCTGGACTTTGAGACCTGGATGAAGATGGACATGGAGTACATCGACAACTGGTCTCTGGCGTTGGACTGGAAAATACTGCTGTTAACGATTCCCCACGTACTGACGGGGAAGGGAGCACATTGACACGGACGGTGTGATATGGACCTTGTACCAACCCAGGAAGACGTGGTGAACCTGTTGCGCACTACGGGCGCGCTTCGGACCGGACATTTTGAGTATCCGAACGGGTTGCACTGCAACGAGTACTTGCAGGTGGCGCTGGCAATGCGCTACTACCAGCATGCCAAGGTGCTGAGCGTCGGCCTGAGCCGGCTCTTTCGCAGTAATCCCGAGATTCGGGCCATGATTCCTGAATTGTCGATCGTGGCGCCGGCTACGGGCGGCCTGCCGGTGGCCTACGGAGTGTGCGAAGCGCTTCGCGCACACCAGGTGTACTGGGCCGAGGAGGAAGAGCCCGGCCAGCCGCTGCGGTTCCGCCAGTACCTCGAACAGGTGAAGGGGGAAAAGGTGGTGCTGGTGGACGACATCCTGCGAACGGGACGGAAGCTCAGCGAGTTGAAGACGTTGGTCGAGTCGAACGGGGCGGAGGTCGTCGCGGTTGGAGTGATCATCTACCAACCGGCGCCGGATACCAAAGATCTCAGCCCACTGCCGCTGTATTACCTGGCCAAGCTGGACGCCATGTACTACCAGGACGCCGCCTGCTGCGAGTTGTGCAAGCAAGGCGTGCCGCTGGAGCGGGTACGAATGTAGCTCCTCACCTGGACCCGATCAAACGCGGCCGGCGCGGCCGGAATTCGAAGCCCTCGCCGGCGGGCGAGTTGAATGAGCCCGGCCGCGTCGCTGCGAAACGAGTAACTACGGAAGCCATCCCAAATACTTCATCCTGGCGATGATGCCCGGCGGTAACGATTTTTGCGGCTGGGTCCGGTGGCCCCCCATGAATGTCTGGCGCGTTGGCGCCCGGTGCGCCGCCATAAGGGTCTGGCGCCCAGGGGCTGAGTACTGCCTGTGCTTCTGCAGGAGATAGTTTTTGAGTTGATCCGCGCCGAGCCGGATTCCGTCTTCAAAATTCTGCTTGTACGGCATGAAGAAGTCCGGCAACCGGTTTACCCTGATCCAGAGGTCTGTTCCCGGCCTCCCGGCGACGGGGATGCTGAGGTGTGTCATGCCAGGTTGCACGCCGGCCAGTTCTCGCCTGAATACGTCACCGACGGACTTCACGGACGCCAAGGCGAAGGCAGCCCGCTTCACGGGATCAATCAGGGTCAGCAATTCCGGATACGCTCCTCCGGAGGCAAGGTCAGCCGTCGGGCTATTTGGGTCGTAGGTATCCAGGCCGATGACTTTCGTGGCCCCCGAGGCGAGGAACATGATGTTGCCGTAGTTTTGCCACTGGCCGGTGGTTGTGTCAAATCGGTCGTTGTTGCCGTTGAAGATATCGACCGCCACCACCTTCCCCAATTCCGACCAGACCTTGTCATCATCCAGTTTGCTGATGGCTGCCTGAATTTTGGAGACGTCCGCGGTTCCGAAATTGCCGTTGTGGACAAGGAAGTCCGCGTCCGACAGGCCCTGAACCATGGGCATCTTGACCCAAATGTAGTTCACATTGCTGTTCTGGTATTGGCTGGAGGTCGGTGGAAAATGGGTATGGGCGAACGCCCTGAATGCCTGGATTTCCTGCGGGGTCATGATCTTTGTATTCACCAGCTTGTTGTTGACGTTCTTCATCAACTTGCTGCTCCAGTGGATCGAGACCTCGGGCGAGCCCGCAGCGCCTCGAGTTTCCCCCTTCACGACGAGGTTGGGCGTAGTCGAAGGCTGCAGCGTCAAGAAGTAAACAGGGCGCCTGTTGAGTCCGGTCATAGCTGTGATCGAACCCGGCGTTATCATCGGGACAGTTCCGCTCATAGAGAGCCCCTCCTTGTATGTGTGTATGTATGTATGCCTATATTTTCCATAGACTATCACGCCGATGCCGGGTCTTTTCTTTTACGGTTAACAACTGTTGCACACTTATGAAGATTGCAACTGTTGGACAGCAGCCTCGTCAATTAACTGTCGTTTACCTTCTTGCACACCTCGCCTTTTTTGAATTGATTTTCACGCGGCTGGTTCAGCCCCGCACAACGGGAGTGAAGCTTCGTGTCAACTTCTGACTTCGCGGCGCGCTATCGCGGATCGAGCCGTGTCAGGCCCGCCTCTTTCGCCCAGCGTATCGCCTGGTTGTATTCCGATGTTGTGATCCTTCGGGAAAGCTCGGGGATTTTAACGGCTTTGTACTCCGGCCGGTACTGCGCCATGATGTTGACGTAAGTGGAGCGGCTCAGCTTAGCCACGAACTGGACGAACTTATCCGTGCCGGCGATGTTGTCCGGCAGCACGAGATGCCGGATCATCAGGCCGCGCAGCGCGATGCCGTTCTCGTCCACCACCAGTTCGCCTACCTGCCGGTGCATCTCCTGAATGGCCTCCGCCGCCCGCTCCGGATAATCGCGGGCGCCGCTGGAGTACTTCGCCGCCAGGGCGCCGTCCGCGTACTTGAAATCCGGCAGGTAGATATCCACGATTCCGTCGAGGAGCTTGATAGCCTCGAGCGATTCGTACCCGCCGCAGTTGTAGACCAGCGGAATGCGCAAGCCGCGGCGGATGGCGAAACGTAGACCGCCGATAATGTTCGGAAGCACGTGCGTGGGAGTGACCACGTTGATGTTGTGGCAGCCGGCGTCCTGAAGGTCCGTCATAAGGCGGCCGATGGTTTCGTCGCTGGCGTATGAGCCGTCGCCGCGGTGGTTGATCTCCCAGTTCTGGCAGTAAACGCAAAGCAGGTTGCAGTTGCTGAAGAAAATCGTGCCCGACCCGCGGCGCCCCACCAGCGGGCGCTCCTCGCCGAAGTGCGGATGCGCCGAATACACTTTCGCCCGCGACGTCCCGGTGCAGGCGCCCTTTTCTCCCATTGTCCGGTCCACGCCGCACTGCCTCGGGCAAAGGCGGCAGCTTTTGCAGATGGAGTAAAGTTCCGCCGCGCGTTTGGCCAGCTCCCCGGTGCGTTCCAGACGAAGATAGGCGGGCTCAAAATCCTTGCGCCGGAGGACGGGAAAACCCTGCGCCGCAGCGGAGGATGCCAGGCTCACCTCCAGGAACTCCCTGCGGGTAGTGTGTTCCATACAACCTCCGTCATACAAGTCTACATGCCGGCTCGCTGGGGCGGCCCCTAATCCGCGCGTAGCGTCTGGGGAAAGCCAATCTGCGGGGCAGGAGGGCAGCAGAACTCGGTCGTGCGAGTCGTGAAGGAGCGGC
>JBLNCW010000105.1:0-12115 GCA_050261015.1 Rhodospirillales bacterium
GGACTTTCCGACTCGCCATCGACGATCGCAAAATCTCCGCCGCCGTGGTCATGGCCAGTGTTGAACAGCGACATGCCGAGCCAGTGCCCGCGGCCCCGCGTATAGAGCACCTGGTGCGGGCTATGCCCGTTGGTGGAGGCCGTCCGGTTGTACCAGGCGTGCAAATAGCCCCAGTCCGGACGGAACTCCGGGACCCGCTCGATGTCCAGTGACAGAACGGCTTCAACCGGGGCGGAGCCTTCGTTCTCCAGGTAAAATTCAAACTTCTCGCGGAACGGCATCGGCAGGTAGTTCACGGCGCGGCTTTCATCGATGCGCTCGAAGCTCGCGCCCTGGAACTCGCCGAAATAGCGCGCCGTTGGCGCGTTGATCGCGTATCCGGATGCGTTATCGAAGCGCACGAGCATCCGCAGCGGGTGCGAGATCGGCGCGTTGAGTTCCAGCCTGCGCACAATCGCGGGACCCGCCGCCGAGCCGATCAGCACGCGTTCTCCCGGAGCGATCCGGCGCTGGTCGAATCGGACGGTTTCGGTTCGAATGGGCGGGCGAGCGGCGGGAGGCTGCCATCCCTCGTAGTACAACTCGAGTCGGCCGTCCCTTTGCCGTGAGCGCAGGCGCACTCCTTTCAGACTGTCGTCCTCGGTCCGGTAATCGATCTGGGTGAAAAAGAGATCCACGCTGTCGGTCAGTTGCACCACATCGATGCGTATGCTTTTCTCGAACGGAATCGGCAGGTACAGGTTGTGGTCGCGCTTGGCCGGGTCGCGCGGAACGGGAGAGGCGATGGCCGGCGAACTCTTCACGTGGTCGGCGGCCGCGACGATCTCGTCGAACCTGCCTCGGATGCTGGGCTCGGTTTCCCCATCGACAAAGAACTGCCACTCGAGGTAGGGGCCGTCCTTCATCCAGGTGCTCCAGATGTGCCGCACGGATCCCGTGCCCTTGATGTCGAGCAGAGTCGCGCGGAAGCCTCTGCCCGTCCACCAGCCGGCGTGCCGGTTAGTGCTTTCCACAAAGCTGTTCTTGCCGGCGCGATAGGTCTTCAGAATATGGATGTCGCAAACCGCGTTTTCAAACGGCCTGGCTGCACGCCCCCGGCCCGGCGCCACAAGGCCCAAAATCACGATCGAAAGAACCGGTGCAAGATTCTTCACCCTTTTCCCTCCAGCCCAATACGGCAGATCACAAAGTCATCTTAGCCCTGCGCGGAGACGCACGGAGGGATACAACAAGGGCTTAAGGTTTGGAGGAGTCCGGCCTCCGCCTCACATTACCCGCAAGCGGAACGGCGTCCCAGATTCCAAAAGCCGCTGGTTCAGCAGCCGCACTCGTTCCCGAATCCGTTCCACATTGAGCGGAGTGGCCGGAAGGTCCTCAAGCCTCAGGACGATGCCGCGCGGCGGATATTCTGGCTGCGGGATCTTCGCGGTTTCTTTTCCATTCCTGTTGACCATGCTTCCCTCCCCTCGAAAACTCCGGGGTGTGCTGTGCTACCAGTTGCACCTGTTCGGACAGCGCCAGAAACCTTGTGGAAGAGATCCGTCAGCGGCCGGTTGAGGGCACCATGTGGCCTCGCAGGTTTCGCACTGGAGCACGCGGCCGTACTTGTTGAGCAACCTCACGCCCAGCCTTGCCATCTGCGCGCCAAGCACACGGCGCTCATCGCTGCGGGAAACCGAAGTGGTCGCCGGCATTGTCTTACCTCCTCACATGTCGGTCTACATGCCATGGAGCACGTGCCGCGCCAATGATAAGGCAAGAAAAACCGGGCTCTTAGCGTCTTCCACGCGCTTTTGTTGCCCAAAAGCGCGCATCACTGGTCCTTTTCGGGCACCAGCGGCCCTCTTCCGGCCCTCTGGAGCGCTTCGGACCCCGCGGCGCTGGCAACATTCCGGGCTGCCTTCACCGAGCCTGAGAATCGTCCGCCGGCAGCATCTCCTCCTCGCTCTCAGCAGCCTTACGCCGGATGCCGTGCTTCTCCATCCGATAGATGAGGGCTTTGCGGCTGATGTCCAGGTAGCGGGCGGCGTGGGTCTGGTTGCCGTGGAACTTCTCCAAGGCCCGCAGGATCAACTCCTTCTCCACGGCTTCGAGACTGATTCCCCTGGCCGGCAGCTCCAGTTGCAGCATGTCCACCGCAGGCCGCTCACGGCGCAGAAAATCCGGCAGGTCCGCCAGGGTAATCTCGTCGCCCCGCGCCAGAACCACAATCCGCTCGATGACGTTCTCAAGCTCCCGTATGTTTCCCGGCCACCGGTATTCCTGGAATCGCGGCAGCAGGCTCGCGGGAAGGACCAGGTTGGGGCGGCCCTGAGCTTCCTTCGCCTTCACAAAGAAGTGCTGCACCAGTTCCGGGATGTCTTCGGCTCGGTCCCGCAGCGGCGGCAGTTCCAGCGGGATGACCGAGAGGCGGTAGTACAAATCTTCGCGAAATGTTCCATCCTCGATCATGGCCTTCAAATTCCGGTTCGTGGCGGCAATGAACCGCACATCGACCCGGACCGGCGACATCGCCCCCACTTTTTCCAGTTCGCCGTGTTGGAGGAGCCGCAGCAGCTTCACCTGGAGCTCGCCAGGCATCTCCCCGATCTCGTCCAGAAACAGCGTCCCGCGGTCCGCGAGTTCGACTTTTCCGACCTTGTGCGTGATCGCGCCCGTGAACGACCCCTTGACGTGCCCGAACAGCTCGGATTCCAGCAGATCGCGCGGGATCGCGCCGCAGTTGATGGTGATGAAGGGCTTGTCGCGGCGCGGGCTGTTGAAATGAATGGCCCGGGCCAGGAGCTCCTTGCCGGTCCCCGTCTCAGCATGGATCAGGATTGTGGAATTGCTCTGCGCGGCGCGCGCGGCTGTGTCAAGCACCGTCAGCAGGGCCTCCGAGTGGCCGATGATGTTCTCAAAGCCGTACTTGCGGTCCAGGCTCGCCCGCAGCGTCCGCACTTCCTCCACCAGCCGGAAGTGCTCGAGCGCGCGGCTCACCGCCAGCGCGAGTTCGTCATAGTCGATGGGTTTGGTCAGGTAATCGTACGCCCCCGCGCGCATCGCCTGCACCGCGTTTTGGATCGTCCCGAACGCTGTGATGATCAACACCGGAATTTCGGAGTAATCCCGGCGGATCTGCTCCAGCAGCTCCATCCCGGAGACGCCGGGCATCTTCAAGTCGGTGAGCACCAGCGCGGGCGGCTCCTGCTCGATAGCCGCGATGGCTTCCGCCGCACTTCCCGCCGTAACGGCCGCGTATCCCATCTGCTCAAGCTGCGTCTGGAGGACCCAGCGCAGGTTCTCATCATCGTCTACAACCAGAATGCGAGGAGGATTCATCTTTTTATCTTTTCTTTGGCCGGGAGAAGCACCGCGAAAGTCATGCCCTCGCCGGCATTGGGGCGCGCCACGAGCGACCCGCCCATCTGCCGCACGATCTGATGGGCAACCGGAAGCCCCAACCCCGTGCCGTGTTCCTTGGTGGTGAAAAAGGGGTCGAACAACCGGTCTATATGCCCCGGCGCCACGCCATGCCCGCGGTCCACAACCCCGATCGAAATCTTGCCGTCTTCGACCCCGGCCGATAGCGTTACCGTTTTCCCATCCGGGCTCGCCTCAATGGCGTTGATCATAAGGTTCAGAAGGACCTGCTCCAGTTGCTCCGGGTCGCATTCGACCGGTTGCAGGTCCGGGTCGATCTTTTTCTCGAACTGCACCGTTTTGCCGCGAACGCCGTGAGCCGCCAGTCCGAGCACGTTTTCCAAAACGGGCTCCAACTGCACTGTTTGCAGGCGCGGCGGCCGCGGGCGGGCAAAGTTCAAAAAGTTCGTGAGCAGGCCGTTGAGCCGCTGGCTTTCGCTCGTGATTATCTCCAGGCACCTGGCGTCCGTCGGGCTGAGGTCCCGGCTCCGGCTGAGAATGGCCGCCGCCCCCGAAATGCTCGCCAGCGGGTTCCTGATCTCGTGGGCCAGGCCCGCCGAAAGCTGCCCGATGGCGGACAGGCGCTCGGCGCGCTTCATGCCCTCGAAGTTCGCCTGGACTTTCTCGTAAACGCTGCTGAGCTGCTCCGCAATCTGCTGGTGATGACGCCTGAGTCTCCGCTCCCGTGCGGTCAGGGAATCAACCAGCCAGGCCAGGAACGCCAGCGCCAGCAACTCCGCCGCCGTTCCCGCGCCGCCGTGAGAGCGAGGCAACAGGAACAGTCCGATCCCGCACAGGGCGGCGGTGCCCAGCCCCGCAAGCCGGCCTTCCAGCAGCGCGGCAAGAACCACCGGGATGCTGTAAAGGAGAGCCAGCGCCCCTCCGGCGAGCCAGTCGGCCAACCCGGCGAACACCAGTGCCGCGACGATGGCAAGCCACCTCAGCGCGGGCTCTGGACTGTTTCGATTCAACAGCGTTCGCGTGATCGAGGCCTCTTTTGCCCTCTATCTCAGCGTATATCCATGGAGGGACTGACGCTCAAGTGCGCTTCGTGCCTTTCGGCAATGCCGTCCAGCGCCAGGGAAATTCTTCTGTTAAGGTCGAGCAGAGGGCCTCGAACGCTTTCCTGCGCAACCCCCGCCAGCGACTCCGAACTCCGAACCAGAACCTCGGTCTCCCGCTCGCCTCCCGTCACAACCACCGGCACGGGAATCAGCAGCGCGGCTCCCCGGTTGAAAACCACTGCCTCCAGCAGCACCGCCGGGTCGTCGACGTAGAGGACGACACACGGTGCAACACCGGCTCCAAGTTCCTGCTTGATCCTCGCGGCGACGTCCAACTCCGCGGGCGTGCGCAGCCCATGCCGCGCGAGCGCGCTCCGCACCTTCCGCA
This sequence comes from Rhodospirillales bacterium, assembly GCA_050261015.1. GTDB lineage: Bacteria > Acidobacteriota > Terriglobia > Bryobacterales > Bryobacteraceae > Fen-330. The sequence goes on from JBLNCW010000105.1 coordinate 4,795, forward strand.
GGGCAACCTGGTGCGGCTCCGCAATCCTGAATGTCAGCATCACTAAGCCTCTCCCTGTGCGGTGCAAGAGAGTTACCAACGCCAGGTGCGAAACCGGCCGCGCCGCCGGACCCCTCCGCCTGCAAATTCCGGCTTCTTCTGCCCTTTGGATAGAAGCCGCCCGCCGCCTCATTGGACGCCAACGGCCATCACTGTGCGTTTTCAGGCAACTTTCGGGCTCAAACGCCGCCTGCCCTGCCCCGGCGCTGTGGCATCCGATTTGCACGAATGGGAGATTCACACATGCGAAATCACAGGACCGAATCGTGATCAGGCGCCCTTTCGCCCGCATCGGCCTGGACCCGGGAACAGCCAACACCCTGCTGTACGTGAAGGGCCGCGGCATCGCCGTCAACGAGCCGTCTCTTGTGACCGTGCGCGCCGGCGGCGGCATCGAAGCCGTGGGCGCGGAAGCTGAGGCCGGGCTTGGCCGGACGCCTGAGAGGCTCCGCACCGAGCGGCCGGTGCGAGCCGGGAGTCTCGGCGATCTTGGGCTGTTCCAGGGCATGCTGCACCGCTTTCTCCGAAAAGCCCGGCTTGCCGGCCCCCTGAACCGCCTGAAAGCCGCCGTCGCCGTCCCGGGAACCATGGCCGGAATCGAGCGGCTGGCAATGGTGGAAGCACTTAAAGACGCCGGAGCCGCCGATGTGCTGCTTGTCGATCAGACGCTGGCCGCCGCGCGCGGCGCGGGACTCCCCATTGAGGAAAGCCGCGGCCGCATGGTCGTCAATATCGGCGCGGGCGTGACCGACATCGCCGTCATCTCGATGGGAACCACCGTCAGCGCTCGGGCCGCCCGGGTGGCGGGCGACGAAATGGATGCCGCGATTATCGCCCACGTCCAGGCAGTCCACCGCCTTGCGATCGGCGAGCGAACCGCCCAGCGACTAAAAATTCAGATCGGTTCGGCGTTGCCGGATAGTGAAGAAAATGTCATGCGGGTCAAGGGGCGCTGTCTCGTTCACGGGGTGCCGCGCGAAGCCGTCGTTCGCGCGGCCGAGGTCCGGCAGGCCCTCTCAAGACCTCTGCGTTGCATCGTGAATGCCATACGGGAGGCGCTCGAGGATGCTCCCGCCGAACTGAGCGCCGACCTGATCGAAACCGGCATCGTGCTCACCGGAGGCTCCGCCCTGCTGCGCAACCTCGATTTGCTCATCAGCAGGGATTGCGGGCTTCCCGTCCAGGTCGCTCAGGACCCGCTCTCTTGCGTCATCCTCGGTCTGGCGAGCCAAATCGACCGCCTCCGGCGCGGCGATTGGCGCAGATCCGGGGACGTCTCCTCGTCGCCGGCTTGCGTCTGGCGGTAGGCCTGGAGTAATTCCTCCTCGTCGAAATCAAAAGCCTGTGCGTACTGCCTGATGTAGCTGGTATTGTAGACGCCGCCCGGCAGCATCTCGAACTCGCCGCGCTCGATCGCCTGCAGGTAGTTAAGGTTGATGTTTGTGGAGCGCGCTATCTTTTCGAGTGCCACCCCGCGGCTCTCTCTTACAGCAGCCGCCACGGCGAACGTTCCGCGGCAATCTTTCATTTCGAATCCATAATAAGGCTGCATCGCGCCCCGGCCAATCCCGCGAAACGGTGAACCGGGCGTCGAAAAGGCAGTATCGCCGCAACCCGCCATCTTTCCCAACGCGAACGCGGGTGGGAGGTATACCCCTTCATACGAGAAATTACATGCCTCTTGGTGGGGGGTTGAGTCCAAACTCGCGCAGGCCAGCGGCCGAGGACGGTGCCGGAGGCTGCCGGCGCCTCTTAGCGCCGGCAATCAAGAGCTACGCAGCGCGTCGCGGAAGAACTTCCCTGTCGATCTGCGGCCGGATTGTCTGCTCCGCGATCTCCAGGTCGTAGGCGTTCTGGAGGTTCAACCAGTACTGCGGCGACGTTCCGAAATAGCGGGCGAGGCGCATCGCGGTGTCCACCGTGATCGCCCGCTTACCGTTGACGATTGCGCTGATTCGGTTCATCGGTACACGCAGCGCGCGGGCCAGTTCGTTCATGCTGACCCCGATCTCGTTGAGTTCATCCCGGAGCAACTCGCCCGGGTGGATCGGCGGCAGTCTCTTACGCCTTGCCATGCATGGTCCTCCATTCAGTGATAATCCACGATCTCGACGTCGTGAGCGTTGCCTTCGCGCCAGGAAAAGCAGATCCTCCAACGGTCATTGATCCGAATACTGTACTGGCCGGCGCGGTCGCCCTTTAGCGCCTCCAGGCGGTTGCCACGGATGGCGCCAAGATCGGCCAGACTCGTCGCGGCATGCAACCACCGCAACCTTTTCCTGGCCTGCTCTTCGATCCCCCGAAATTTCCGGCTGCAAAGTCCTTCGTGGATCAGCTCGGTTTCCGGGCATCGAAATGAGCGAATCATTCACGTACAAAGTAGTACGTAGCGCGTAAGGGAGTCAAGGCGCACCAAGCCATAGGTCGCGCGCGAGTCGACCCGTTCTCACAAACGCCGTTGGCGACAGTCGGCTCGACATGGAGTGGCGAAGGAACGGTCGAAAGTGTGGCGGCGGCGAGAACCACATCACGGTAAACGGCCTGAACCTTTTCTTGGAGCCGGGCATGTACTGGATGACGGTGTCGCCGGACGGCGGCTACGGATACGAGGCCCTCATCACCACGACATCCGGAGCGAATGCGATCGGGAGTCCCGCGGGCAACGATGGCAATGCCTTCGTAACATTGTTGTTAGCCTCCTATAACTTCACTCCCACAACGGAGCTGGGTTATGGTTGCGGTAATTTCTCAGCCGGCGTGCTGATTGATGAGGGCGCCTCTTCAGTGCCGGAACCGGGGACAGCCGCTTTGACGATAGGCGCCGGCTTGCTGCTCGTTTCGATCAGCCGCCGCAAACGCTAGCGCCTCGTCCATCCCAATCTGGCCAACCGTGAAGTGCGGGCGGCGCCAGCAGAGCAGCGACGTCGTGCCGAACTGGATCGCTGTCCTTCGGCGCCCCCGGTCCCGCGCTTTCTGAGAGCCGTTGACCAACCGTGCCAGGGCTTGCGGGGCACATCTTGTACGAGAACCGACTTCCAGGTCTGCAAACGGCCCAAAGAAGTGCGTTAAATCCCGGGGTCGCAGGGGCAGAGCCCCCGTTGTTGGTCTGCGTGATGCGCATCCTGAACTTCATGCAGCGCCGCTCTCGAACTCGGCCGGCGGAAGGTATCCCAGAGCCGAGTGCAGCCGTTTCTGATTGTAGACGCGCTCCAGGAACTCGCCGATGCTGGTGTGGGCTTCCTGGAAGTCGCGATATTCGTTGCGGTAAACCTCCTCGTACTTCAGCGTTTTCATGAAAGACTCGCAAGCCGCGTTGTCGTAGGGATTGCCCTTGCGGCTCATGCTGATCTGAGCCTTGTGCTGCTTGAGCAGTTCCGTATAGCCCGCGGAAGCGTACTGCACGCCGCGATCCGAATGATGCACCAAACCAGGCTGCGGCTTTCGTTCCGTCAATGCCATGGTGAGCGCGGCGATTGCCAGTCCGGCCTCCAAGGTTCGCCCGAGCGCCCAGCCGATCACGCGTCTCGAGAACGCGTCCAACACCACCGCCAGGAACACAAACTCCACCCGCAGACGAATATAGGTGATGTCCGCTACCCAAAGCTGGTTGACCGCCGTGGGCGTGATTTGCGCAGCCAGGTTCGGGTAGACCGGCAGGTTGTGGCGCGAGTCGGTCGTGACCATAAACCTGCGCCGCCGCACACAGAGCAGATTATCCTCGCGCATCATCCGCAGCACGCGCTTGTGGTTGATGGTGTAGCCCCGGTTCTGGAGTTCGGCGGTGATTCGCCGATAGCCGTAGGCCGGTGATTCGACCGCGATCTTCTGCATCTCATCGCGAATCTCCATTTCTACCGGAGTGGCCTGTCGCGGCGTCTTTGATCGGTAGAACCCGGCGCGACTCAGGCCGGTCATTTGGCACAGCGCGTTCACGGCTTGGCCTTTCGCCGCGGCTTGCTGGATTTCTTCAGACAAGCATCCCCGCCATTGACGACGGCTGGCGGGTGATGGTCCCTGAAATGCGTTAACGCTTTTTTAAGAAGTCGTTCTCCATCGTGAGCTGGCCGATTTTCCGCTCCAGCTCGACGATACGCCTGGCGTCATCCACGGCCGGCAAGGCGGCTCCGCGCCGGCCGATACCGGGGAATGCCAGTTCGCCCTTGGCGCGCCATTCCCCGCGCCAGCGATCCAACAGATTGGGGCTCACCTGGTATTTGCGGGCAATCTCGCCGCCGGTAGCGCCTGCGTCGAGGGCGCGCATGGCGGCGATCTTCAGGTCACGACTGTAAACAGCTCGGGACAAATCCATCTCCTCGGTCCATTCAATGTATTTGTTCCCTTGACTCGCTGTCTCAGTTTTGGGGTTCACTCCAACGCTCCGAACGCACTCGGCTGCACATCCCGATACGGTACGAACTTAAGTTGCCTTTTCGCTTAAAGTTAGGAGGCGCAAATGCGTTAGTTCTTCAGAATGCCTTGCAGAGCGGCACAGGTCGCTCAGAACCGCTCCGAAGCGCCCAGCCACGGCGATGGCGCTTCTGACCGATTCGGCGCTCGTCTTCACTGCCGGGCTAAGCTGGTAGCTCCCAAAAGGCGGGAGTCCCAACTGGAATCCGTGTAGAGGGTCCCTTCCCTCCTTGACAATGGGTGGGCCGGGTTTATTAAACCCCGGCAGATGGGAACCCGAATCCGATTTTCGCTGTCTGTTGAATTCCTGAACCGCCGCTGCGTCGGGCGTATCGCTACCCGGATTGGCCGTCCCTTGAAGAACTCCGCAGCCGCCTGTGCCCTCCGACGAGATGAATCATCGACGCAGGTCGGATAGCGGCCCTGCGGAATCACCGCCATTCGTGGTTGGAACCGCACGACCAATCGACAGTATCGGGACCCGGCTATGGCGGCTGTTCCGACCTTTGGCGTGGTCTATTCTTCGACGCCTAATCTGCCGAGAAGAAGTGGTGTGGCCGACCAACTTCCACTTTTCGAGTTTTCCACAGAAAAAAACGATGATTCGGTGAAATGTTCTTGTCATACGAAAACCATTGAGCTATCATGTTCGTGTCTTACGAAAACGGGAGAGTTCATGGTCAGACCAAGAGTCGCCGTAGCAAGGTCAAGAATCGTCAATGTTCGGCTTACAGAAGACGAGCACGCCGAGATGATGGCGGCTGCGTCGGCGTTGGGCTACCCGACCCTGAGTGAGTACATCCGCCACTTGCACGAGAGCGTTGAGATCCCCCTGGCTTCCGAGCGCACCGCACCAGCGCCACGGGAAGCCGACATCTATCCCGAACCTGAACCATTCTTCAGCACTCGGTTCGGAGAGATCTACCTTGGGGATTCACTCGGCCTGCTGCACCGCACGTTGAAACCGAAGAGCGTCGATCTCGTGATGACTTCGCCGCCATTTGGACTCGTGCGGAAGAAGTCCTACGGGAACAAGGATGCCGACGAGTACCTTGACTGGTTCAGGCCCTTTGCAGATGGCTTCCGGCGTGTGCTGAAGGATTCCGGGAGCCTCGTTATCGACATCGGGGGTTCGTGGAATCCGGGCACACCAACCCGATCCCTGTACCATTTTGAGCTTTTGATGATGCTCTGCAACGAGTTCGGGTTCCATCTCTGCGAAGAGCATTTCTGGTGGAACCCGGCGAAGCTGCCGACGCCAGCGGAATGGGTGAACGTCCGGCGTGTGCGAGTGAAAGACGCAGTGAATTGCATCTGGTGGCTGTCCACAACGCCGTGGCCGAAGGCCAACAACAAAAGGGTGATTGCGCCATATAGCGACTCGATGCGCCAGCTTCTTGTGAAAGGTTACAAAGCGAAAAAGCGACCTTCGGGCCACGACATCTCGACCAAATTCAAGAAGAACAACGGTGGCTCCGTTCCACCGAATCTGATCGCACTGGCGAACACGGAGTCAAACAGCCATTATCAGGAATACTGCCGTGAGCACGGCCTTCCCGTTCATCCGGCACGCTTTCCGGTGGGCATCCCTGCTTATTTTACGAAGTTCTTGACCGATCGTGGGGATTTGGTTGTCGATCCATTCGCCGGGTCGTGCGTCACGGGCGAAGCGTGTGAAGCACTTCAGCGTCGGTGGATCTGCTGCGAATTGGACGAGCAGTTCTTGAAAGGCGCACTGTCACGATTCACAAAGCAAAAGGTAGAAGCTATTCCCAAGAACAAGGCACGGGCAACGGCTACACGGTCCAAACCATATGAAGTGTACCCTCCATGCGTCGTACCTGTCTCGGAGGATGAAGCACCGCTGTTTCAGGACGGTGGAAAGTCCCGCCCAAAGCTGACGTTCGCCGCACGAAGGGTCAAAGTATCTTAAGAACTGATTCGGCTATCGCCCGAACTACCTGACGACCCGAACTTAGTGGCAGTCGGATCATCCAAACTCTGTGATCGTCTTTGTGCAGAGCCTTTATCCGAATCCTTTCTCCATCTGCTGGAAAGATAGCGACAGCGTTGTAGATCGGGATCTGAAAATTCTGCTGATACCCGAGCATCTTGTAGAACACTTCTCCTTCCGACTGGCGGCGGTTCTTGGCGTCAACGAGAACAAGGCGGCGGCTCTCACCCTCTCCGATCTCGATGAGGATGTCAATGACGCCCCTTAGATTTTGGCCCGAAGGAGCGTATGTCCACTGAGGCGACGGGAGTGCCACCCCCGTCTGGTAGTAGACCCTAAACCGATGTCCTGAGATGGTGCGCCCTTCGAGAACGGGCTTCCCGTCCGCTCCTTTCAGGTTCGTCGGCCAAACCTTCACGTCGGACAGGCGGCTGCGAACTGAATCGAGAATCCATGCAAGACACAGAAGCTCGAACAGGCGGTCTTCAAATTGGGGATGCTCTGTTAGCGGAAGAGTCAGCAATGAGACTGAACACTCGAATGCCGATACTGTACCGGGGTCCGTCGCAAACAGGGCGACCAATCTTGACAAGGGCTGCGTCGGCACAATTCCAGCCTTCAGGCGGTCTCGAACGATATCGCAAAGCGCCCGGAAGCTCGGACGAGGCCGGAACCGAAGATCACTCCACGGTTTACGTGACTGAAAGCGGCGAAGCATCAATGTGACTGATTGCGCCAATTTGTGCTCCGCACCCACAGCTTCCTGCATCTTCGGATTTTGCCAATGACGGCAGACGGCGAAGCTGCGATTCAGGGCTTCGGATACGAACAGGTTTTCTGGCGTGATCGGCTGACGTGTTGCCCTGATGACCGGGATCGGTGCGTCGGGGTTGATTGCTCTGGCGATCAACAACCGGGGAA
>JBLNCW010000106.1:0-29118 GCA_050261015.1 Rhodospirillales bacterium
TCCTCGGTGGCTTCCTCATCGTAGCTGAACGGCAGCGGCTGTTCGGTCACAGAGAGCTTCGATCGTTTCGGCATGAACCCTGGATTGTACGCCACTTCCGTTTCACCTCCAAGGTGAAAACCCACAGTCTCTCCCTAGGCCTACGATCAACCGTTTCCAACTACACTCCAAATTTCCTTACGGACGAATCACGGTCCTCAGTCGCTGCCTTGACTCGCAGCTCCGTTTTGTGTAATTATTCATTTGAGTGAATATTTATCCACTCGCGAGGGAGGATTTTCCAGTGCAAGCCGGCGCGCCCGCCGATCCGATTCTCAAGATGTCAGGGCAGGATCTGACCTGCGACCTCGACCTCTCACATGACGAAGTCGGCTACCTCCTGGATCTCGCCGATGCCGTGAAGGCGGCGCCGCAGCGATTCGCCGGCGCGCTGGCCGGCCGCTCGCTCAGCCTGCTCTTCGAAAAACCCTCGCTGCGCACCCGGATGACCTTCGAACTCGCCATTAAGCAACTGGGCGGGGACTCGGTTTTCAGCAACGGCCTGATCGGCGAGCGCGAGCCCATCAAGGACGTTGCCCGAAACCTGGAGCGCTGGACCAACTGCATTGTGGCCCGCACGTTTTCGCAAAAAACCGTTATTGAGCTGGCGCGGTGGTCCAAGGCCCCGGTGATCAACGCGCTCAGCGACCTCTACCATCCCTGCCAGGCGCTGGCCGACGTCATGACTCTGCGGGAGCGCTTCGGAACTTTGCGCGGGTTGAAGGTTGCGTTCGTCGGCGACGGCAACAACGTAGCTCACTCTCTGATGCTCTCGGCCGCACGGCTGGGGGCCGATGTTGCCGTCGCCTCCCCCCCGGGTTACGCGCCCAATCCCGAGGTCGTAGGACAGGCGGAAGGTCTGGCCGCGGCGGCGGGTTCCACCGTCACCATCACGACGGTACCCGAGGAGGCGGTAACAGGCGCGAACGCCGTCTACACGGACGTCTGGACAAGCATGGGCAGTGAGAACGAGGCCGAGCGGCGGCGCAAAGCGTTCCGCGGATACCAGGTAAACGAAAAGCTGTTCTCGCTGGCCGCGCGCGGCGCGGTCTTCATGCACTGCCTGCCCGCGCATCGCGGTGAGGAAGTGACGGACGAGGTGATTGAATCGCAGCAATCGGTGGTGTTCGACCAGGCAGAGAACCGGCTGCACGCCCAAAAGGCCCTGTTGCTGATGATGATCGACTGACCCGCCTGTTACAATCTCGTTTTACCGTTCAGGCGCCAATGGCGCCCCTGCGATACGACATATGAACAAACCGAAGAAAGTGGCGCTCGCCTACTCGGGCGGGCTCGATACCTCGATCATCATTCCGTGGCTGAAAGAGAACTACGGATGCGAGGTGGTGGCGGTCTGCGGCAATATCGGGCAGGGCGATGACGAACTCGCCGGGCTCGAGGAGAAGGCGCGGCGCACCGGAGCATCGGAAGTCTACGTGGAGGATCTGCGCGAGGAGTTCGTGCGCGATTACCTCTGGCCGATGGTGCGCTCGGGCGCGGTATATGAGCACAAGTACCTGCTGGGCACCTCGGTGGCGCGCCCGCTGCTGGCGAAAAAGCAGGTGGAAGTGGCGCTGCGCACGGGCTGCGACGCGCTGGCGCACGGCTGCACCGGCAAGGGCAATGACCAGGTGCGGTTCGAGCTGACCTACAAGGCGCTGGCGCCGAACCTGCAAGTGATCGCTCCCTGGCGCGAGTGGAACATCAAATCCCGCGAGGACGCGCTCGAATACGCGGCCAGCCGCAAGGTGCCCGTCGCGGCATCCACCACGAAAATCTACAGCCGCGACCGCAACATCTGGCACATCTCGCACGAGGGCGGCGCGCTGGAAGATCCGGCCAACGCCGCTCCGGATGAGATCTGGATGCTGACCAAGAGCCCGAAGGACGCGCCTGACACGCCCGGCGAGGTCACCATCGGTTTTGAAAAAGGCAAGCCGGTATCGCTCGACGGCCGGCAGATGTCCCCGGTGGCGCTGCTCGAAAAGCTGAATCAGATCGGCGGAGAGCACGGCATCGGGCGCATCGATCTGGTCGAGAACCGTTTCGTGGGAATGAAATCGCGCGGGTGCTACGAGACCCCGGGCGGCACGCTGATTCTGGCGGCGATCCGCGAACTCGAAGCGCTCGTGCTCGACAAAAACCTGCTGCACTACAAGCAGCGGCTCGCGCTCGACTACGCCGAGCTGGTGTACAACGGGCTGTGGTTCACCCCGCTCAGAGAAGCGCTCGACGCGTTCTTCGAAACGGCAAGCCAGGCGACCACGGGCGAGGTTACGCTGCGCATGTACAAGGGCAACCTGGAGCCGGTCAGCCGGAAATCGCCGTACTCGCTCTATTCGCTCGACATCGCCAGCTTCACCATGGGCGCAAGCTACGACCAGAAGGACGCGCAGGGGTTCATCAACCTGATCGGGCTGCCTATCCGCGTCCGGGCCGCGGTCACAGGGAAATGAAGCTCTGGGGCGGGCGGTTCGAACAGGGGCCTTCCGAGATCTTCGAGCGCTTCTCGGGATCGCTCGCCTTTGACCGGCGTCTGATCGAGGCCGACATCCGCGGCTCGCAGGCGTTCGCCCGCGCGCTGGAGCGGGTGGGGATCCTGAGCGCGGAAGAGCGCGCCAGGCTCGTGGAAGCATTCGATCAGATCGCCGGCGAAGCGAAGCGCCCGGAGTTCTTCGAGGGAGCGGCGGACGAGGACGTCCACACGCTGGTGATCCGCAAGCTCAAGGAGCGCACCGGCGCCCTGGCGGATAAGATTCACACCGGCCGCAGCCGCAACGAGCAGGTGTCGCTCGACACGCGGCTGTGGCTGCGCGAGGAAATCGACCGCGCCGGCCAGCGGCTGCTCGCGCTGATGGAATCCCTGCTGGAGCTGGCGCGGCGCTACCCGGACGCCGTGATTCCCGGCTACACCCACCTGCGCCGGGCGCAGGCGGTGCTGTGGCCGCACTACCTGCTCGCGTATTTCGAAATGTTCTCGCGCGACTGGGAGCGGCTGCGGCAGGCAAGGGCGCGCGTGAATGTGATGCCGCTCGGCTCGGGCGCGCTCGCCGGCAGCGGCTTCCCCTTCGACCGAGAAGCTCTGGCCCGCGACCTCGGTTTCGACGGCCTCACTCGCAACAGCATGGACGTCTCCGCCGACCGCGATTTCGTCCTCGATTTCCTCTACGCGGCTTCGCTCATCATGGTTCACCTGAGCCGGCTGGCCGAGGACTGGATCCTCTATTCCAGCGAGGAGTTCGGCTGGATGGAACTGAGCGATCAGGTGACCAGCGGTTCGAGCCTCATGCCGCAGAAGAAGAACCCGGACTCGCTGGAGCTCATTCGCGGGAAATCCGGGCGCGTCTTCGGCTGCCTCAACTCGCTGTTCATGACCATGAAGGGCCTGCCGCTCACCTATAACCGCGACATGCAGGAAGACAAGGAGCCGCTGTTCGAGGCCGCCGATCAGTTGAGCGGCGCGCTGGAGATGGCGCGGGCGGTCGCGGATTCCGTCAGGCTCAACCCGGAAGCGCCCGCCGCGGCCGCGGAGGAAAGCTGGGTCGTCGCCACGGACCTCGCCGAGGCGCTGGCGCGCGCCGGCACGCCGTTCCATCGCGCGCACCAGATCGTGGGCAGACTCGTGCTGGAAAGCGTGCGACAAAAGAAGCGGCCCGCGGATTGGAGCGCGGAAGAACTCACCGCGTTCGCCCCCGAGTTCACGCCCGAAATGGCGCGGCTGCTCGATCCGCGCGAGGGGATGAAATCGCGCGAGATTGCCGGCGGCACGGGTCCGGACGCCGTGGCCGCGGCGCTCGCGGAGGCCGCGCAACGCCTCAACGAAATGCGAGCCGCCCGATGAACAAGAGCTACCGCCAGGGCCAGATCCTGAAGCTGATCCGCAACCGGCGCATACACACGCAGGAGGAACTGGCGCAGGCTCTCAAGGAGATCGGCATTAACGCCACCCAGGTCACGCTTTCCCGGGACATCCGGGAACTGGGGCTGGCAAAAACGCCCGAAGGGTACCGCCAGATCACGCCCGAGCCCGCGGGTCCGGATTTCCGGTTTCTGGCCGCGGAGTTCGTTCAGGACGTACGCGTTGCGCAGAACCTTATGGTGCTCAAGACCTCCCCAGGCAACGCCAACACGGTGGCGGCCGCGCTCGACCGCGAACAGTGGCCTGAAGTCGTGGGGACGGTGGCCGGCGATGACACGATTCTGGTAATCCTTCCTGATTCCGCCACAGCTCAGCAGTTGCGCACGAGGGTGCTCCAGCTTTTGGAAATCGAGGGATAGCTCGGGGGTAGACACCTTCCTGGCCTGCTGGCGTCGAAGCTGGCGCGCAGGCTCGGTGGCACGGTGATTCGCGAGCTGCGCCACGTAACGCGGCCCGCCGTCCGCCAGCCAGTGTAGAATTTCACCGCTGCAATTCTGAGCACTTGAGGGGGCGGGAGCCCAGGCACGGTATACTGGAAAATTCAGCCGATTGGTGTCATGCAAGACCTGAGCGTGTTCTGGCTGCGGATTGCGGCGCTTTTTTACTCCGCGGGACTGCTCTACGCCTTGCTCACCTTCCTTCGTAAGCGCAGCGATCGCGCATTCCGGTGGGCGCTCGGAGCCTTCTACACCGGCTTCATCCTGCATACCGTCTCGATTGTCGAGCAGGCGGCAGCACTGGGCCGCATCCCCGCCAATGATTTCTTTGAATCGGATTCGCTCTGCGCCCTGCTCATCGCTTTGCTGTTCCTGGCCGTCTATTGGCGATACCGCTACGAGAGCCTGGCGGTATTCATATTCCCGCTGGTCTTTGTGATGGCGCTGGTGGGTTCGCTTGCAAGGCCGACGGTCCAATGGAGCAACCCGAAGCTGCGCGACGCGTGGCTGCTGGTGCACGTAGTGCTTGTTCTGATCGGCTACGCCACACTGCTGCTCACAGCCGTCACATCGATTCTGTATCTCATCCGCGAAAAGCAGCTTAAGGAGAAGCGGCACGGCGGAATGTTCGACCGGCTGCCGCCGCTCGGCACGCTGGATTCGCTGACGTCGCGCGCGCTGGCGATCGGGTTCGTCTTCATCACAGCCTCGGTAGTGGCGGGAAGCACATGGGCGTCGATCGAGGCGGGGACGCGGTGGATCCGCGACCCGCGCATCGTGATCTCGCTGGCGACCTGGGTGTTGTACCTGCTGATCGTGTTCCTGCGCATCACGGCGGGCTGGAGAGGCCGCAAGGCGGCGATATTGGTGATTGCGCTGGTGGGCTGCTCGGTCATCACGTGGGCTTCGCACACGGGGCTTCGCAATCTTCTGAGCCGATGAGACTGCTGATCACGGGCGTGAACCACAAGACGGCGCCGGTGGAGGTGCGCGAGCAGCTCGCCTTCGACCAGGAGTCGCTCCCGGCGGCACTCGCGGATCTCCGGGCGCGCTGCGGCTCGGAAGCAATGATCCTGTCCACGTGCAACCGCGTGGAAATCGCCGTGACTGCGGACGACAGCGCCGACCCGAGCGGCGAAATAGACCGCTTCCTGTGCGAGAGCCGCAAGGTGCAGCTCGACTTTATCCGCCCGCACCTCTATCACTACTTCGATCAGGAGGCGATCCACCATTTGTTCCGCGTCGCCGCCAGCCTGGATTCCATGGTGGTGGGCGAACCGCAGATTCTGGGGCAGCTCAAGACCGCCTACGCCATCGCGAAGGCGCACGGAATGGTGGGCGGCCTGCTCGAGGCCGTTCTGACGCGGGCCTTCGGTGTGGCCAAGCGCGTGCGTTCGGAAACCGGCATCGGCGAGAGCGCCGTTTCGGTCAGCTACGCCGCGGTGGAGCTGGCGCGCGAAATTTTCGGCGCTCTGAACGGCTGCAACGTGATGATCATTGGGGCGGGGAAGATGTCCGAACTGGCGGTGCGCCACCTGCACCGCTCGGGCGCGAGCAGGATCTTCGTCACCAACCGCACTCACGAGCGCGCGAAGGAGCTGGCTGCGCTCTTCAAGGGTGTCATCGTCGAATACGACCGGTTTCTGGAGACGCTGCCGGAAATGGATATCGTCATCACCTCCAGCGGCGCGCCGTTCTATATCCTCAGAAAGTCCCAAATGAAGCGCGTGATCGAGGCGCGCAGGAACCGGCCGATGTTTCTCATCGACATCGCGGTCCCAAGAAACATCGAACCCGCGGTGAACGAGCTCGACAATGTTTTTCTCTACGACATTGACGACCTCCAGCGCGTGGTGGAAACCAATATCGGCGAGAGGAAGAAAAGGGCCGAGCAGGCGGAGAAGATCGTCGCCCAGGAGGTGGAGCGGACCATTTCCCGGCTCCGGACGCGCGAGGTGGCGCCGACGATCGTGAGCCTCCAGGATCAGCTCGAACAGTTGCGGCTTGCGGAAATCGCGCGGATGCGCTCGAGGCTCGGGAAGCTCTCGCCGCAGCAGGAGGAAGCCATCGACGCGCTCACGCGCGGGCTGATCAACAAGATTGCCCACGGGCCGATTTCGGAGTTGCGGCGGCAGGCGGGGCAGCCCGAGGGCGTTCAGATCATCGATGCCGTCCGGCGGTTGTTCCGGCTCGAAAACACGGATTGAAGAATGCTGACGATTGGATCGCGCGGGTCCCAACTCGCGCTGTGGCAGGCGAACTGGGTGAAGGCGCGGCTGGAAGAGGCCGGGCACGCCTGCCGCATTGAAATCATCAAGACAACGGGCGACAAGATTACCGGCGTTCCGCTGGCGAAGGTGGGAGCCAAAGGCCTGTTCACCAAGGAGATCGAGGAGGCGCTGCTCGAAGGCCGCATCGATGTCGCAGTGCATAGCATGAAGGATCTGCCGACCGAGTTGCCGGCGGGGCTGCGGGTGGCGGCGATTCCGGCCAGAGAGGACGCTCGGGACGCGCTGGTAGGGCTGCGCCTGGCCGAGCTTCCGCCCGGCGCGCGGGTCGGCACGTCTTCACTCCGCCGGGTGGCGCAGCTTCGCGCGGCGCGCCCGGACCTCGTCATAGAGTCCGTTCGCGGCAACATCGACACGCGGCTGCGCAAGCTAGCCGAGGGGCAGTACGACGCGCTCGTGCTCGCGGCAGCGGGCTTGAAGCGGCTCGGCTGGGAAGACCGGATCGCCGAGTTCCTGACCGAGGACGTAATGTGTCCCGCGGTGGGCCAGGGCGCGCTTGCGGTAGAGACACGCGAGGAGGGCGACGCGGCCGCGGCCTGCTCCCTGTTAGACGATGCGGCCACGCGCGCGGCGGTGGATGCCGAACGCGCCGTGCTCAGAACGCTTGGCGGCGGATGCCAGGTCCCCATTGGGGCCCACGCCACGGTTGCAAGGAGTGAGCTCGACCTGGTTGCCATCGTCGCCGCTCCCGACGGAAGCCAGATCGTGCGCCGCAATGCGCGCGGGAGCACGGCTGATGCCGCCGGGCTCGGCAAAATGCTGGGCAACGCATTGCTCGCGGCGGGCGGCGCCGAAATTCTGCGGGCAGTTTACGGCGAATGATGAAGGAAGGAGCGCTCGCCGGAATCAGGATCGTGGTCACGCGCGCGCGGGAGCAGGCCGGCGAACTCTCGGCGAAACTCGCCCGCCTCGGCGCGGAGGTGATCGAGTTTCCCACCATCGAGATCCGCCCCGCGGAGGACTACCGGCCGCTCGAAGACGCGATCCGGCGGATCGCCTCCTACGACTGGATCATCTTCACCAGCGTCAACGGCGTGCGGTTCTTTGCCGAACACATGCGGAGCTGCGGCGTGAACATGGCGGCGCTGCTCGCGCGCATCTGCGCCATCGGGCCGGCTACCAGGCGCGCGGTCGAAGCGCTCGGGCTCAAAGTGGATCTCATGCCGCCGCAGTACGTCGCCGAGAGCCTCGTGGCCGCGTTTGAAGGTGAGGACCTAGCGGGCAAACGGATTCTGATTCCGCGCGCGGCGGTCGCCCGCGACGTGGCGCCTGAGGCGCTCGCCTCCCGAGGCGCGCGCGTCGACGTGGTGGAGGCTTACCGCACCGCCGCGCCGGACGACGCTCCCGCTCGCGCGGCGGAAATTTTCGGCGGCGCCCGAAAACCCGACTGGATCACCTTCACCAGTTCCTCGACCGTCACGAATTTCGTAGCGGCTGCCGGCGCAGCCTCGCTTGCCGGCGTGCGCGTGGCCTCCATCGGACCCGTGACCACAGCCACCGCGCGGCGGCACGGCATCGATGTCACCGTGGAAGCTTCGAAATTCACCACGGACGGGCTGATCGAAGCCATCCTGCAATATCGGCGGTAGAGTAGATTCATGAACCAACCAGCAGCCGCGGCGCAGGAGTTGAACGACTACATTCGCGCTTTCCAGCACAGCCGGGCGATTCTGACCGGCATCGAACTCGACGTGTTCGGCGCTATTGGGAACGGCGCCGCCGCCGAAGAGGTGGCACAGCGGGTGGGCGCCGACGCGCGCGCCACCGAAATGCTGCTCAATGCGCTGGCCGCGCTCGGGATCATCGAAAAGAGCAACGGCGTGTTCCGCAATACGGCGGAGTCATCCCAACAGCTTACTGGAGAGGCCCGGCTGGCCTTGATGCACACCGTTCACCTGTGGCCCCGGTGGTCCACGCTGACCGAGTGCGTTCGCGCCGGCACCGCCGTGCGGCACGAGGAAATCGGAGAGCGGGGCGAGGACTGGACCGAAGCCTTCATCGCCGCCATGCACCGCAACGCGCTCGAGCGCGCGCCGGTGGTGGTCGATGCGGTGGGCGCGGCCGGGGTGGGCCGCATGCTGGATATCGGGGGCGGTTCGGGAGCGTACTCCATCGCCTTTGCAAAGGCCAATCCCGAGCTGCGCGCCGATATTCTCGACCTCGCCGCGGTCACGCAGATCGCCGAAAGGCACATCGCGCGGGCCGGCCTTTCCGGGCGGGTGAATACCCGGGTGGGCGACCTGCGGCGGGACGATTACGGAACCGGCTACGACCTGGTTTTCATCTCGGCCATCTGTCACATGCTGGGACCGGAAGAAAACGTGGACATGCTGCGGAAATCCTTCGCGGCGCTTAATGAGGGCGGGCGCATCGTGATCCAGGATTTCATCCTGGAGAAGGACAAGACAGCGCCGCTCTTCGCCGCGATGTTCGCCCTGAACATGCTCGTGGGCACGGAGCGCGGCAGTTCCTACAGCGAAGACGAGTACACGGAGTGGTTGCAAAAAGCCGGCTTCACCGAGGTCCGCAGGATCCAATTGCCCGGTCCCACGGACCTGATGACTGGCCGCAAGTCGTAGTGCGGGTCTGAAGAATTACGCTTGGACACGGCGGCGCCGCAGCGCGAGCAGAGCCAGCAAGGCCGGCCCGGCAAGCAGGAATGCGGCGGGTTCAGGGACGTCACTGCTCTGAACAGGCTCCTGCGAGCCGTCTGGGATTTCAGAATCCGGCGAATGGGAACCGTCTGTTTTTGCCGGCCAGGTCCGCTGCGAAGACGTTTCGTCTTCCTTGACACTCGAGCCGCGGGCGGTGAAGAAACCCGCCGGCAGCACGCTCTTCGGGCAATCGGCCTGCCGGTCCGAGGACGCGACCAGCGAGTTGCAAGCCGTTTGTTTGACCGCCCGGCTTTCGTCCCTTTCGTCGCGGTCCGAGTCGGAGAACGGCTGAATGCGTTGCGCTCCGAGATCGAATGCCAGACTCGCCCACCCGCCGGCCGGGCGGATCGAACCCTCATGCGGCCGGAAGGTCTTGTCGTTACTGAACGGCATCACCTGGAAATTGCTGAAGGTGAGCCCGCCGCAATAGGCGGCCAACCCGACCACGTTCATCGGCACGCCGGGATCCGGCGGTGGCGGGCAGGACACCGTGCCTGCACTTGCCATGCCAGCCGCGGCAAAAACGACGAGAATCCCCTTCGCACATCGAGTCATGGGCGTAAATCCCTCCGAAGGATGGAGTTACTTATGGCGCAAAAGGCCGGGTCCCCGGATGGAAAAAACTCATCGCACCCCCGATTCAGCCCTTTTTTCCACCAGAGCGCAGATTCAATCTGAACCCGGCGTCAAACAAATTGCAAACGTAATTCGATTATGAATAACGATTCATGATCGCACAAGGCTTGTTAATTATCGGCCGATTTCTTTTTGACTAACGGGCGTGGTGGATATCGTGCAGGCGGAGGAGTCCGAGGCAGCAGCGCGTCTGGGGATCGACCACGGCGAGCACGGAGATCTGCGAGGGGCGGTCCTCCATGAGACGAAGGGCCTCGTGCAGGCGGGCATCGGGAGATACGGTGACGGGTGTTTTCGTCATGATGTCGGCGGCGCAAAGCGTGCGGATGTCGTCGTGGGCCTCGAGGGCGCGGCGGAGGTCGCCGTCGGTGATGATGCCCAGCAGGCGCCGCTGCTCATCCACGACGCAGGCGGCGCCCAGCGGCCGCCGGGTCATGGCGATTACAACCTGTTTCACGGGGTCGTCCGGCGAGGCCCAGGCCGCCTCCTCGCCGCAGTGCATCACATCGCGAACGCATTTCGTGAGGTTGTAGCCGAGCTGGCCGCCGGGGTGGAAGACGGCGAACTTCTCGGGAGTAAAGCGGCGGGCGCGCATGACCGCCAGCGCCAGCGCGTCGCCGAGGGCCATCGCTACGGCGGCGCTGGAGGTAGGGGCCAGGTTGTGCGGGTCGGCCTCGGCGCGGACCGAGGCGTCCAGCACGATATCGACATCGCGGGCCAGAGGCGACGACGGGTTGCCGAGAATGCCGATGAGCGGCGACCGGAGTTCGCGCAGCACCTGCACCAGGCGGCGCAGCTCTTCCGTCGTGCCGCTCTTGGAAATCATCACGGTAGGATCTTCGGGCGCGTACACCCCGAGGTCGCCGTGAACGGCTTCGGCCGGATGGAGAAACACCGCCGCGGTGCCCGTGCTCGAAAACGTCGCCACGATCTTTTCGGCGATGCGGCCCGACTTGCCGATTCCCGTGACGACGATTTTGCCCGTGTGGCTGGCGATCGCCTCCACGGCGCGAACGAACTCTGAATTCAAACGTTTGGCAGCGGCGGTGATGGCTTCGGCTTCCGCTTCCATCGCGGCCCGGGCCCTCACCAGCCACTCGGCATGGGAATCCGGCATTCTTCCAAGATAACCGCAGCTTGGGCCCGCGCGCACAGGGCGCCCGCGGGCAAGGCGGCATCGGAACGCACGGCTTAAGAAGAACTTAGCCTTTCAGGCATAATTTCATATTTTCAGATCCACAATTCTCGATTGAATTCTTATGCTCAAATGATTGATTTTTAACGCCCAAGGTGTGGAATTCCGGCCCGCAAACGTGCATAATCAGACTCTGCAATCTTTTCCGGGCCGGGTGTATGTTGAATCGCCGCAACTTCCTCAAACAAGCCGCAATCGCCGGCGGGGCGCTGCTAGGAGCGCCGATGGTGAACCGGGGGCACTACGCGCTGTTCGGCGGAACACGGCGGTATTCCAAGCGGGCCATCGAACTGATTGAAGAATCAGTGGTTATGGACATGCTCGGCCTGCTCACGCTGGATTGGTCGAAGCTGTCGCGCTGGGTGAAGTTGCCGGGCGCCTTCCCGGAGGCGGAGTATCGTAAGCTGCTGTCTTCGGGAATTACGGTCTTCCATCCGGCGGTCGATCTGAACGCGTCGGAGCCCGAACAGGCATTCGCGGCCACCCGCGACTGGTTCCAGGGGTGGAATGAATTTCTGAATAATTATCCCCAGCAATTAATAAAAATTAACAGCACGGAAGACGTGCTGCGCGCAAAACGGGAACGCCGCATCGGGGTGATCCTCGGGTTCCAGAACGGCGCGCACTTCCGCACCGTAGACGACGTCTGTACGTTCCACTGCATGGGGCAGCGCATATCCCAGCTCACCTATAACGAGCCGAACCGGATCGGAACGGGCTGCGTGTCCCAACGGGATACCGGGCTCACGGAATTCGGCGCGCAGGTGGTCCGCGCGATGAATGAAACGGGGATGGCGGTGGACCTTTCGCACTCGAGCGATTGCACCTGCGAGGACGCCATCGAGGTCACGCGCAAGCCCGTCCTGATTACGCACGCCAACTGCAAGGCTCTCAATCCGGGCCATCCGCGCTGCAAGCCGGACCGCGTAATCCGGAAGATGGCGGCAACCGGCGGCGTGATGGGAATCACTTCGATACGCAGGTTCGTTCGGGAGCGGGAACCGACCACCATCGAGGACGTGCTGGACCACTACGACCACGTGGCCAAACTCGTCGGGGTCGAGCACCTTGGCCTGGGCAGCGACAACGACCTGGACGGCCGCGACCCCAAGGGCGCGCGCCGGCGGATGGACGTCTCCGGGCTGAACCACCCGCAGCGCATTTACGATCTCACCGAAGGCCTCATCCGGCGCGGCTACACCAACCGGAGCATACAGATGATTCTGGGGGGTAGCTTCCTTCGCGCTCTGGGAGAAATCTGGAGCTGAGAAAAACCCGGCCCCTTTCTAATTTTGAAACAGCTCAATTATTAGAATTCCTAAATCTGTATCTATAGCGGCCAGAGCTTTCAATTTGTGGATAATGTCCGCAGATATTTCCCCGAAAGCCTTGAAGTTACGTGCGTATTCGCGATGGCCTGGCGCTTGCATTTACCCTCGCCGGAGGGGTTGAAGCACGATGAGACTGAAATTCCTGTCTATAGTCGCGTGCCTGTTCCTGTGCTCAGGAATGCTCGGCCTTTTGCACGCGCAGAATACGGGAAGCATCGAAGGAACCGTGAGCAATACCAACGGCCAGCCGCTGGCCGACGTCACGGTTCAACTGACGAGTCCGGTTACCGACCAGAAATGGACGACGACGACCGATTCGGCAGGATTCTACCGCTTCCCGAACATTCCCGTGGGCCGCTACCGGATCACCACCGGAGCGCCCGGGCAGCCCGCGGTGGTGGGAACCGCGCCCGGCCAGATTACGGCGCACGAATACGAAGCGACGGCGGGTGGGCCCGTGGTGGTGAACCTGACGGTGGCGACGCCGCGCACCGATAACATCATCTCGGCGGAAGCGGTCCCGATCCGCACCAATCCGGCCCGGATCCAGCACATCTACAACACGGCGCGCGCCGAATACTGGCCGCAGTCGAACTGGATGTCCAAGAGCAGCGAGCTCTTCGGAACGTACAACGACATTCTGATCAGCGAGGCGGTCACATCCGGCGACGTTGTGGCGGTCGGACCTGCGGTCGCGGGCCAGCCTCCGGACGGCAACAACTTCCGCATCGACGGCGTGGACAACAACAACAAAGTGATTCCCGGCCCGCTTGTGTACGTTTCCAACTTCGCGACGGACCGCACCAATTTCTTCCAGAACCAGGCCGTCCCGGTGTTCGGCCACTCGATCGGCGGCCAGACCGACCTGACCAAGCGCTCCGGCAGCAATGAATTTCACGGCGCCATTTACGATTTTATTCAGACCTCGGATCTGAATGCGATCGACCAGGCTTCGGCGAGGGCGGGACAGAAAGACCAGCCGAGTTTCACGCAGAACCGACTGGGCGCCTCGGTAGGTTTTCCGATCGTCCGTAACCATGTGTTTTTCTTCGGGAACTTCGAGTACATTCCGCTGAATGCCGACCGGCTTGTCAGCGGCGCGGCTCTGGCTCCCACGACGGCCGGTTTCGCAACCCTGGGAGGGGTCCCGGGGGTGTCCGCCACAAACCTGCAACTCCTGCGAACCGGGATACCCGACCCGCCCACCGAACAGGCGGCCACGACGACGGTGGGAGGCACCACCATCCCGCTAGGCTTTGCGAACCCGCTGGTGCGGGACCGCATCCGGCACTACTTCGGCAGCGGCGGTCTCGACTTCACCATCGGCACGAGCGATAACCTGCACCTCCGCTACGTTCACAACAAGACCGACTCGAACAACCTTGGCCCGCAGTTTCTGGGCACGCTGCCCGCGTTCCAGACGTCCAACAGCCTCACCGCGCTTGTGGCTACGGTGTCGGAAACCCACTCGTTCGGTTCCGGCGCGCTGAATGAGCTCCGGCTCGCTTACAACCGGTGGGACCGCAGCATCGATCCGCTCGGGCAGACCCTGGCCAACTTCACGAATTTCCCGACCATCGGGATATCGGGCTCCACGAACCTGGTGCTCGGCTCGGCGCCGATCGCGCGGTCGTCCGCGTTCAACACCTATCAGATCTCCGACGTTTTCGGCTGGCACAGAGGCAGGCACCGGTTCGACATCGGCGTCGACGCGCTGCGCTACATCGGAGCGGTGGCCAACAACCCTATGTTCGGCGGCGGAATGTTCGGCTTCTCGAGTTTCGACCGTTTCCTGCGCGACCTGCCTCCGGACGTGATGGCGCTGCAAGGCTTCGGTCCGGGAAGGGTTGAAGATACCCGCTACCTCTTGCAGTTCTTCCTCCAGGACAACTGGCAGATGCGCTCCAACCTGCTGGTCACGCTCGGCGTCCGCTACCAGTACACCAGCAACCCGCAGTCGTTTCAGACCCAGAGGCTGAATCAGATCGCGAGCCTTCCCGGCGTGATCGATTTCAACGAGCCGGATACCCAGAAGACCGCGGTGGCGCCGTACGTCGGTCTCGCCTGGTCCCCGATGGGATCGACCAAAACCGTTGTCCGCGCCGGTTTCGGCATCCACTATCAGACGCTCTACGACCGGCAGTTGCAGTTGCCGTTTATCACGTTCGCGCCCCAGTTGTCGACGCTGATAGCCGGAACGAATCTGGGCGATACGCCGGGCTTCCTCGCCGGCGGCGGGATCACTCCACCCGCAACTCCGAATTTCAACCTGAGCCAGGCCGAAGCGCGCGCGCTCACCACCGCTTTCACTCCGAACGACCAGGACCTGCCGTACTCGATGCAATGGCAGTTTGCGATCGAGCGGGCGATGTGGAGCGGATTCACGGCTGAACTGAAGTACGTGGGATCGCGCAACGTCAATATGCCGTTCCTGACGACGCTGAACAGGCCGGTGGCATCGCAGAACGCCGGCTTCCCGGTATTCACATCCGCCCCGGGCCAGGACGTGCTGAATGCGCTTCCGACGTTTCAGACCCAGCGCGCCCAGCAACTGGCGGCGGCCGGCTTTACCAACCCGATCTTTACCGTCGAGCAGACCGGCCTGTCGCGCTACAACGCGGCGGCCGTCAACCTTAGCCAGCGCCTCACCGGCGGCTTGCAGTTCCTCGGAAACTACACCTGGAGCCACGACTACGCGACCTCAACAGGAACGATGCTCGATCTGGCCTTCGGCCGCCAGCTTGCCGACACTCCGTGGGACCGCCGGCACCGCGCCAGCATCGGGTTCGTCTACGATGTGAGCACCGTGTTCCGGAACACCGGTTCGATTCTGCGCAACATCTTCGCCAACTTCGTGTTCTCGGGCAACTACGTCTATGAGTGGCCCGCGCGGCTGCCGCTTCTGGCGCTTTCGAACGAGAATGTCAACGGTATCGGCGTGTCTCCGGTGCTTTTCAATAACCTGGGCACGACCGACACCATCAGCTCCTCGGTTCCGCTTACGAACTCGTCGGGCCAGACGGTGGCTTTCCTGGCGACCGATCCCAACGCCCGGTTCCTGGCGGGAGCGCCCGGGGTATCCGGAGGCGCCCGCAATGCCATCGACCTGAGCCCGATCAACAACCTGAACGTCTCCGCGGCGAAGCGGTTCTCCTATCGCGATCGCGCCGCCTTTGAGATCCGCGGCGACGCGTACAACGTGGCGAACCACCCGCAGTTCACGTACGCGCCGATCACCGCCCTGAGCCCGTCGAGCTTCGGCCTCGTGCCCGCGTTCCTGAACGGCCAGAGCCCGGTGGTTCCCAACCTGACGATTCCAGGCAGCACGACCTTTAACGACCCGGGCCGATTCTTCAGCAGCAATCCGAGGGTCCTCCAGCTCTCTCTCCGGGTCACGTGGTAGCAGGCTGCTCCTTGCATGCTCCGCCATGGGCAGGCTTCGGCCTGCCCTTTTTTTAGTTCCCGCGCCCCGGTAGCCTTCGGGAATTAACTGTTACCCTGATAAGGGATGAATGGAGTGATTGTTGTCGATAAGCCGGAGGGCTGGACCTCCCACGATGCCGTGAACAAGATCAGGCGGCTCGTGGGAATTCGCCGGGTGGGGCATCTCGGTACGCTGGACCCGATGGCCACCGGTGTCCTCCCGCTGGTGGTCGGCTCCGCAACGCGCCTCGCGCAGTTCTATACGCGCAGCGACAAGGTGTACGACGCCGTCATCCGGTTCGGGTACTCCACGGACACCTACGACCGGGAAGGCGCGCCGACCTCTCCCATCACCGAACCTGTCATCACCCGGGAGCAACTGGAGCCGCTGCTCGATCGCTTTCGCGGGCAAATCCGGCAGACGCCGCCCCCGATCTCGGCCAAGAAGGTCGGCGGCGTGCCTGCTTACCGGCTGGCGCGCAAGAACGTCGCGGTCGAGCTGAAGCCCGTGGACGTCACCATCCACTCACTCGAACTGATCGAATGCAGCGGCGCCGAAGCGCGCATCGTCGTACACTGCTCGGCGGGAACCTACCTGCGCGCGATGGCTCACGACCTCGGCGCGCTGCTCGGCTGCGGCGCTTTTCTGAAGAATCTCAAGCGCACGCGCTCCGGCGAGTTCAGCATCGAGAAGGCGCGCACGATTGAGCAGCTTGAGGAACTCGCGCGCGAAGAGCGGATGATCGAGGCGTTCATCCCGGCGGCCGACCTGTTGCCAGAGTTTCCCTCGGAGTTCGTCGATCCCACGACCGCGGCCTTCATCCGGCAGGGGAGGGATTTCCGCGTTTCACCGTTCCGCGTGCGCCCCGGCGCGCGTTTTGTCAAGGCGATCGGCGACAACGGCCAGTTGATCGCCATCGGAGAGGCCAGGCTGCCGAACCTCTACCATCCCATGCTGGTTCTGTAGCGCGCGCAGCTACTGGGTCTTAGCCGCCTTGCGTTTCCTGGCCCACTGCTCCTTGATCACCTGCCGCGCGCGGCCGAGAGCAAGCGCTTCCGCCGGCACGTCTTCGGTGATCACCGACCCTGCTGCCACATAGCTGCCTTCTCCGATCGTCACCGGCGCCACCAGCGTGGCGTTGCTCCCGATGAAAGCGCCGTCGCGGATCGCCGTCGGGTGCTTCGCCGCGCCATCGTAATTGCAGGTGATGGTGCCCGCGCCCACGTTGACGCCCTCGCCGATTACGGCATCCCCCAGATAGGCCAGATGCTGCGACTTCGATTTCGCGCCCACCCGCGACTTCTTCACCTCGACGAAATTCCCGATCTGCGCCCCTGCGCCGATGTGCGCGCCCATGCGCAGCCGGGCGTACGGCCCCACGCGCGAGCCCGCTTCCAGTTCCGAGGAATCCACGAAAGTGAACGGGGCCACCTCGCAGCGGTCCGCCAGCCGCGAGTCGCGCACGATCGAGCACGCTCCGACGCGGCATTCCTCGCCGATCTCCGTGGCGCCGAGAATCCGCGCGAAAGGCTCGATGACCGTGTCCATGCCGATGCGCACCTGCGCGTCGATGGTCACGGTTTCGGGTTTCTCGATCGTCACGCCCGCCAGCATGAGCTCGCGCGTCTTGCGCTCGCGGAGGATGCGGTCCACCGCGGCGAGCTCGGCCCGCGTATTGATGCCGAGCACCTCGACGGGGTCGCGGAGAACAAAGGGCCGCACGGTGTGCCCGTGGCGCCGCAGAATCCCGACGATATCGGTCAGGTAATACTCGCCCGCCGGATTGTCCGTCCCGATCTCGCCGATGTGTTTCCAGAGCAGCTCGCTACGGAAACAATAGATGCCGGAATTGATTTCGCTCACGGCAAGCTCTTCCGGCGAGGCCGCCTTATGTTCCACGATGGCGCGGACGCACCCGCTCTCGTCGCGCAGGATGCGGCCGTATCCCGAGGGGTCCTCCAGGATCGTGGTGATGACCGTCGCCGCGGCGCCGCTGCTCCGCTCAAGGTCGATCAATTGCCGGAGCGTTTCCGCCGACAGGAGCGGGCAATCGCCGTAGAGCACCACCAGAAGTCCGGGAATGCCTTCCAGCCGTTCGCGGCACACCATCACCGCATGGCCGGTTCCCCGCTGCTCCGTTTGCCTGATGAACTGAATGCCGCGCCCGGCCACCGCCGCCTCCACTTGTTCGGCCTGGTTGCCGACGACGGCGAATACGCGTTCCGGCGGCGCTACTTCCAGCGCGGCGGCGACCACGTGCTCGATCAGCGGCATGCCTCCGGCATGGTGCAGCACCTTCGCCCGCCTCGATCGCATGCGGGTGCCGAGCCCGGCCGCCAAAATGACAACAGTGATGGGAGTCTCCATAGCTGATGCGGTCAAAATAATCTCAAGTAGCCTCTGCCGCGACTTGCGGGAGAGCGGTCCGGCGCCTGCGGCCCTCGCGCGCGAGTTCCAGGGCCACCGCAGCCACGGCTTCCGGGGAATGCCGCACCTTCTCGCCTTCCAGCAGCAGGTCGCGCCCGATCACCGTCACGCCCAGCTCGCGCAAGCGCTCCAGGTCGTTTTCCACCGGGCGGGCGTGCTGCGCGGCGTACTTCTTCAGCATCGCCTCGCCGATCGGGCGGGTGTTGACGATGGCGTAGTCGATCAGCTTCACGCCGGCGTGTTCGTAGATCGCCGCGACGTGGTCGGCGGCGGTGAAGCCGATGGTTTCGCGCGGCTGCCACATCAGGTTGACGAAGTACGCTTTCACCGCTCGTGAGTTCGCGATCGCCTCGGGAATGCCGTCCACCAGCAGGTTCGGAACCACGCTGGTGAACAGCGAGCCCGGCCCCAGCGTGATCACGTCGGCGGCCGCGATCGCTTCGAGCGTCTCCGCCAGCGGGCTGCACCTTTCAGTGAGCGACACCGTGCGGATACGCGACCGGCTCCGGCTGATCCGCGTTTCGCCGCGCACCGTGGTGCCGTCCTCCAACTGCGCTTCCAGCGCCACGTTGGCGGCCGTGGCCGGGTAGATCCGGCCGGCAATGGCGAGGACTTCGGAAGAGACCTTTACGGCCTGCGCGAAATCGCCCGTGATGTGGGAAAGCGCCGTGAGGAACAGGTTGCCGAAGCTGTGCCCCCTGAGCCCGCGGCCGCTCGCAAATCGGTACTGGAAGAGACGCGAGAGCAGCGCTTCGTCTTCCGACAACGCCACCATGCAGTTGCGGATATCGCCCGGGGGAAGCACTTTGAATTCGCGGCGGAGCCGTCCGGAACTTCCGCCGTCGTCGGTGACCGTAACCACGGCCGCGATATCCACGAGCGGCCCGCGCGTATAGGCGGCGCCGGTCCGCAAGTATGAAAAGGGTTTCAAGCCGTGGAGCAGAGCTGAGAGGCCCGTTCCCCCGCCGATGGCTACTACGCGTAATGGTGTGTCCCGCTGTTCGGGCATCAGTTGCGCGGCGATCCTTTCAATGGCCATCCTTTGCCTTGAGTCCGTTCTACAACCCTGCCCTCTCGGTCCACTACGAATAAGTGTAACCGTATTCGGGGCGCTGCGGGGCGCGGGATGCTGATGGGCGCCGGGCTACTTGGAGTCCGAGTAAATGAGTTCGTAAAGCGGCGACTGCCGGCCGATTTCGGCGAAATCCGGATCGTTTTTGGCGGTGGTGCGGTTCTGAGGCTGCAATTCGATCGCCCGTTTCAAATTGACGTAAGCGCCCTGCAAGTCCCCGCTCAGCCCGCGGCAGAGCGCAAGGGCGTAGAAAAGGTGGTCGGCTTTCGGAGTCTGCGCCAGCGCGAGCAGGAGGTGCCGTTCGGCCTGCTCGAAGCGGTGCTCGTTCATCAGCGCCACGGCGTAATCGTAATGCTCGTCGGCCGTGCGCAGCGACATCTCGGGACGTGCCAGCCGCTTTTCGCAGATTTTCACGTGCAGGCTGGCCGAGTGGGCCATCTCCGGCATCGGGCCCCTGGCGGCGCGCTCGAACAAGGACTTCGCGGCTGCGTAGTTCCCACTGTGGAACGCACGCACGGCCTGTTCGTACAACTCGTGCTGGGATTCTGGTTTCTCCGGCGAGCCGGCATCCGGCGCGGCCGGCGCAGCCGCCGCACCGCCCGATTCCTGTTCCCGAACAAGCTGGCTCGATCCCTGAGGGGACCGGTTAGCCGATTTTCTTGTGGGCACGCTTTTCTGCTTGGGCACCGTAACCATAAATTTGCTGCAAAATGGTTCTTATCAGATACTCACATTTTTTGCAACCCGGCGCATTTTTCGGGTCATTGCGGGAGAATAGGATCCTGCCCGGCGACACCCCTCGTCCCGGCGGTTCCTGTTTCGTTGCGCGGCAAAACCTACGTGGGACTTAGGCTATCTGATCCTCGTCATCGTAGGCCGGCACGGACTCCAGATCCTCTGCCTCGAGGATCTGCCGGCAGTCCAGACAGCGGACGTAATCGACGCCATCGCGGCGCGCGATCACCTCCGTTCTTGGGTGCTTGCAGATGGGTTCCATAAGGGCAAACTTAACCCTATTGTATTCGAGACACCTGTCGTGTCAAGTCCCCACACTCCCGTATTCTCAAGCAGTTAAACGCCTTCAGTTGGATACAATCGAGTAGATGGCCGATGGGGGCGCAGCGCCTGCCGGGAGTGCCCGGATCCAGGCGCGATTTTCCAAGTGCCGGCTATCCGGCTTCTATCGCGTGCGCGGTTAATGCCATTCACCGAACCCGAAATTATCGAAGCAGCGGAGGACCTCGACCGCCTCCTGGAAAACGTGCCCAATCGCCCCGCCGTCTTTCAGATCTGGCCTCGCGAAGGGCAGCCGTATCTGGCACGCACCAGCGTCCTGCGGCGGCGGCTGAAGCGCCTGCTCGGAGAACGCGCCGGCTACGGCCGCATCCTGAACCTGAGGGCCGTCGCGGCGCGCGTCGAGTACTGGCTGACCGGATCGAAGCTCGAAACGAACCTGCTTTTTTACGATCTGGCGGCGCGGCATTTTCCGGACACCTACCTCAAGCTGCTCAAGCTTCGCATGCCGCACTACGTCAAGGTGATCCTGTCGAACCCGTTCCCCCGCACGCAGGTCACCGCGCGCCTCGGCGGCAATTCCCTTTACTTCGGCCCCTTTCGGACACGCGCTTCGGCCGAGCAGTTTGAGAGCCAGGCGCTCGATTTTTTTCAGGTGCGGCGCTGCCAGGAAGATCTCCATCCGCGGCCGGACCATCCCGGCTGCATCTACGGCGAGATGAATATGTGCCTGCGCCCGTGCCAGCAGGCCGTGAGCCACGAGGAATACCGCAGCGAAGTGGACCGCCTCGTCCAGTTTCTTTTGACGGAGGGGCGCTCGCTCACCGAGCCGCTCGCGGCCTCCCGCGACCGCCTCAGCGAGGAAATGAATTTTGAGGCCGCCGCGCGTCAGCACAAGCAGCTCGAAAAAATCCAGCAGGTGCTCCGGCTGCGCGACGAACTCGTGACCGAAATCGGCCGCCTGCACGGCGTGGCGGTGACGGCGTCGGCTGCGCCGGGCGCCGTGGAGTTGTGGTTCGTCGCGGGCGGCTGCTGGCAGCCCCCGGTGCGTTTCGGATTCGAAGTCGTCGAGGGGAAAACGGTCTCGATGGATCACCGGCTGCGCGATATCGTGGCGAATTTGCAAGTGGAAAAACTCTCGATCCGCGAGCGGCAGGAGCACCTGGCGCTGCTTGCGCGCTGGTATTACTCGAGCTGGCGCGACGGGGAGTGGCTGGCTTTCGACGATTTCGACCGCGTGCCCTATCGCCGGCTCGTGCGCGCTATTTCGCGCGTTGCCGCGTCAGCCCCGGTCTTGCCATAGGAACTCTGAAACCGATTTCGGCCCGCGGCGTCTGATCGAACATGCGGCTGAAATTCGGATTTTCGGTCCTCCTGGCGACGCTGCTGCTGAGCGGCTGCGGTGTTACACGAGTCGGCAGGATTCTCGATGAGCCCCACCGTTTCCACAACCGCACGGTCCGCGTGGAGGGCAAGGTGAACCGCTCCTACGGCGCCGTGCTCGCCGGCGTCTATCAGGTGGACGACGGCAGCGGCAGCATTTACGTCATTTCGAACCGCGGCGTGCCGCGCACGGGAGCGTCAGTTAAGGTGAAAGGCCGCGTCATGAACGGAATCATTATCGGCTCCCGCTCGTTCGGCACCGCCATTCAGGAGGAAAACCACCGCATCCGCTGACCGGCAGTGAATCCAACGTGGTAATCTGGCCCGCATGCCGGCCCCTTCCGGATTTCTCAACGCGCGCCTGGGCGCTACCGGCATGCCGGTCTTCCGCCTGGGGCTGTCCGCCACCTACCGCCCGGGCGAGCACGCCTTGCGCGCCGCGCTGGATCAGGGCGTGAATTACCTGTTCTGCTACGCGATCGACACGCAGATGTCCGCGGTCATTCGCGGCATGAACGCGGACCGCCGCGAGCGCGTCGTCGTCGCCACCGGCGGCTACAACTGGATTCTCTGGCGCACCCGCCTGAGAAAGTCGCTCGAAAGCGCCTTGAGGCGCCTGAACACCAGCTACATCGACGTTTTCCATTACCTGGGGATCATGAATCCCGGCCATTTCCCTCCCCGCGTGCAGGACGAACTGATGCAACTCAAGGCGGAGGGCAGGATCCGGGCAACCGCGGTCTCGTGTCACGACCGAGCTTTCGCGGGCGAACTCGCCAAACGCGGCGTCGTGGACGTGCTGATGATCCGGTATAACGCCGCGCACCCGGGCGCCGAACGGGACATCTTCCCGCACGTCTCCGCGCACGGTACCGGCGTGGTCAGCTACACGGCGACGCGCTGGGGACGGCTGCTCGCCCGCCCCAAAGGCTGGCCGCAAAACGAGCCCGTCGCTGCGCCGGGCCAGTGCTACCGGTTCGCGCTTTCGAATCCCAACGTGCACGTCGCGCTCATGGCGCCGGCCAACGAGAAACAGATGCTCGAAAACCTTCGCGAAGCGCAGCGCGGCCCGCTGCCGGAAGACGAGATGGCGTTCATGCGCCGCTTCGGTGCATACGTTCACGAGCGCGCCGGCTGGTTCATGGGCCGCTGAGCGCGGGCCGGGACAACCGCCGTCTACCCGTGCCCGCTCAGGCCGGCTTTTTGAGGCAAGGAAACCGATCGGGACCATGCTCCACCGCGCTGCAGTAAAAGAACTTTCACTTGGCTACCCCCTCACCGCCCCTAGTGTGTTGCAATGGAGGTAACAGGTCCTCTGGGACCGACGATCAGAGGAGGCAAAACAATGTGTGACTACTCACTGCATGCAGTCCCCAACCGATTGGCCGTCGAAGGGGAGCAGCTCGTCACCCACCGCTTTCCAACAAGTTCCATCGGCCTGGCATCGCCGTTGGACCTGGAAAGCGTGACCCGCGCGCGGGAAGAGTGTGCGGGCGTGAAGCGTTCCTTTTGGGCAACGCTGAAGAACTGGTTGAACCCGCCGCCGCTCAGGAACGAAAAGATTCCGGCAGTCTGCATACCGCCGGGCGCGCGTCTGAGGATGCACGGGATACCGCAGGATTTGCAGAAAGAACTGGGGGTGGGAGCGGTCGAAGAGGTGGTGTTTGTCGAGCTGAGCGCATCCGCGTACCGATATCGCGATGGGGTTCGCTTCAAGAATGGCCGGGAAATCCTGCTGCAATACCTGGACGAGGGACTGCGCATGGACGTGCTCTCGCTGGCATCCGCCGATACCCCGGCTGCGCCGGTGGCGGATGATCTGCGGGTAGAGGTGATCTGAAGCTCATATACGTGGGGAACCCGGGTGCGCTCGGGTTCCCCGCATCTCGCGTATCCCCGGAGTGTGCCTCCTGCCTGAAGTGCAAACCCAAACAAACCAGTAATGAACAGTGATTTATCTCGGGAAAAACCCGGGTTGGCGGTGCGGCTGTCTTGCGGTTGCGGCATCCCCTATCTCTTAACCGCACCACCCGGGATCAGTTGTTACAATTAGTAGCAAGTTCCTGGCGGACAAGGGAAATTCATTATTTCTATGCCGCCCATTGATTTTTTGTTTCGGGCCCCGTAGGCTGTATGGACCTCGATCAGCTCCACACATTTCTTGAGATCGTCCGGCTGAAAAGCTTTTCCAAGGCGGCTCAGACCTGCTACCGGACGCAGCCCGCCATCAGTGCGCAGGTCCGGCAATTGGAGCAGGAGTTGAACACTCAGCTCTTTGACAGGTTCGGCAGCCGCATTTCTCTCACCACCGCTGGCAAGATCTTCTGCCATTACGCGGAGCAGATCCTGGAAGCCCGCCGCCAGGCACAGGACGCCATCAACGAACTCGAGCACACGCCCCGGGGCGAACTTGTCATTGCCGCCAACGAGGCCACCTGCATCTATGTGTTGCCGGAGGTTTTCTCCGACTACCGGAGGCAGTTCCCGAATGTGCAACTGCTCGTGGAGCGGTCCTACAGTTCGCGCATTGTCGACGCGGTGCTGGAAAACGTGGCCGACTTCGGAATCACCCAGTTGCCGATCCAGGAGCGCAAGATGCAGGTGGTCAGGATCCACAGCGACGAAATCAAGCTCGTGATTCCCGCGGGGCACCCGCTTGCCTGCAAGCAGAGCGTGGCCGCGGCCGACCTGGTGCCGTATCCCCTGCTGCTGCCCAAGTACGGCACCACGCGGGCACGGTTGAACGAATGGCTGGAAATCGTGGAAGACGACCTGCAAATCTCGATGGAACTGGACTCCACCGAGATGGTGAAGCGGTTTGTAGAGGCGGGGCTTGGCATCTCCTTTCTGGCGGCTTCGAACTGCGTCGCGGAGGTCGCCGCCGGACGGCTGGCCGCTGTCTCGCTGGCCCCCGAGCCGATGATAAGGCGCCTCGGATTGGTTTACCGCAAGGACAAGGCGCTCTCGAAGGCCGCGCTGGGTTTCATCGAGGTGGTGCTGGCGCACGCCGGCAAACAGCCGGAGCCGCCCGCGCGGCAAATGCGCCAGACGGTACGGTAGATTCCGGTTGCGCACGCGATAAAGTCCCGTCGGCTGGCCGCCGATAAACCACGTATGGAAAGAAGAGCCGGGCCGCGCTATGAGGCCGGCCAATCCGCCCGGGTCACGCTGCTGGACAGCGGCTCCGATGTGTTTACGGTCCGAATCGCGAACGTTTCCGGCGCCGGCATGCGCCTTCTGCTCGAGCGGCCCCTCGCTCCGGGCGCGCTCGTAAAAGTCGAGTGGGACGACGTGCTGCTGCTTGGAGAGGTTTGCTACTGCGAGCCCACCAGCACCGGGTATGCCGCCGGGCTCGAACTTGAACACGCCCTGCTGCACACCGGGGAACTGGCGCGTCTGTCCCGGCGGCTGCTGTGCGAGAACGAACCCGTACCCGCCCCGGAACAGGAGCTCTAAGAGCCCGCCTTTGCCATCTCTGTTGTTGTCTTGTATCGTAAGTCTTTTATGGCGAAAAGGGCGGTCGTATTCGGAAATCTGGGGCAATTGGGCGTCGAATTGACGCGGGAATTGAAAGAGCGGGGGTACGAAGTAATCGGCTCGGACCGCGCGCAACTGGACATCACCGACCGGGAGCGCGTGGAGCAGCACCTGGCGCAGGTGGACCCGGAAGTGGTCTTCAACGCCGCCGCGTATAACCAAGTGGACGTGGCCGAGCAGGAGCCCCTGACCGCCTACCTGGTCAATGCCCTGGCGGTCCGCAATATCGCCATCGCCTGCCGGCAGGTCAACGCGTGCCTGGTCCACTATTCAACGGATTACGTGTTCGACGGCGCCGCCGGCCGCCCCTACACCGAGGAAGACCCCACGCACCCGCTCGGCGCGTATGCCGTTTCGAAGCTCGGAGGAGAGCTGTATGCTCAGGCTTACCTGGACGGGCCGATCATCATCCGGACCTCGGGAGTGTTCGGCCCCGGGGGCCGGCACACCGCGCGCGGCAACTTCATCGAGCTGATGATGCGGCTGGCGGGCCAGGGCAAGCCGATACGCGTGGTGGAAGATCATTTCGCCTCCCCGACGTACGCGCCGCTGCTGGCGGCGCGGTCGGTCGATCTCGTGGAGCGCGGTCTGCGCGGCGTGTTCCACGTCGGCGGAGGCGAGCCGATCTCCTGGTTCAACTATGCGCGGCTGATCTTCCGGGTGGCCGGCGTCAATCCGGAGCTGCGCCCGACAAACGAGCGGGAATACCGCACCGCCGCGCGCCGCCCCAAGTATTCCGCGCTGTCGAACGCGAAGATCGAAAGGCTCGGACTGCCCAAGATGCCGCCGCTGGAAACCGCCGTCCGCCACTATTTCGAGCGGCGCAAGGCAATGCCGGACTAGACGCTACCCGGACGGCTTCGCCGCGTAGTATCCCTTGCGCGCGCGGACGCGAAGGTCTTTATCGCGGGTCTGGATCTCGATGCGGCGGTACGTTCCGTCTTTCCGCGAGTTCGTCGGCGTATAGCCGATCGCGTACTGGCTGCGCATCTCTTCCTCGATCTGCGCGAACGCCTCGCCGAGCGGATGCTTGCGGTCCACTTTGAAAACGCGCCCGCCGGTCTCCTCCGCCATTCGCTTCAGTTCGGCATCGGTGGGGCCGAACCCGAAGCTGCTGTAGGCGCGGGGGTCCGAGTAGTAGATGCTGTAGATGATGGCGTCGGCTTGCTGGGCGGCGAGCAGCGCGTCCTGGAGTTTCATGCGGCTGCCCTGGTCGACGCCGTCGGTGATGAGCACGAGCACCTTGCGGCCGACCTGCCCCTTCAGCTTCTCCTCCGCGGCGAGGAAAACGGCATCGTAGAGCACCGTGCCGCGCGGATTGTAGATTGTGGGGACGGGTCCCGGCCCGAGGCCGCCCACCGGCGCATTGACGTGCAGCCGCTCCAGGCCGGTCCTCAGCAGTTGCTGCGATGCGGTGAAATCCTGAAGCAGTTCCACGTCCTCGCCGAAGCTGATCAGGAACGCGAGGTCCCCTTTTCGCAGCACCTGGCTGAAGAACTGCGCGGCGGCGTGCTTCTCAATATCGATGAGATTCTCCTGGCTGCGGCTGACATCGACCAGCAGGCCCATGGTGACCGGCAAATCGCTCTCCCGGGCGAAATACCGGATGGTTTGGGGCTTGCCGTCCTCTTTGAGAAGGAAGTCGTCCCTGGTCAGGCCGGTTACCAGACCGCCTTTCTTGTTGCGGACGGAGGCGAGGATGTTTACGACATCCACATCCACTTTGATGGTGGGGGCGGTGTCCGGTTCTTGTGGTTGTTGGGCAACCGCCGGCGCCGGCGCCATAAGGGACGCCAGCAAGGGAAGCAAAAAAAGCATAGAAAAAGGCAATACTAGTAGATGCACGCGGCGACCGCCGTGTTTCGTATGCAGCGCGCTTTACTCCATCTCCGGGCGGCCGATCCGGTGCTGGCCCAAGTGATTGACGAAATCGGGCCGTGTGCCATCGAATACCTCGAGCCCGATTTCGAAACCCTGGTTAAATCTATTGTTTACCAGCAGCTTAGCGGGAAAGTGGCGCAGGTGATTTTCAACCGCCTGTCGGCCGCGGCCGGAAACGGGAGGCTGACGCCCGAAAACGTGCTGAAGCTGCGGACTCCCCGCCTCCGTGCCGTGGGACTCTCCGGGCAGAAAATCTCCTACATCCGGGAGCTTGCCCGCCGCGCGCGTTCCGGCGAAATCGATTTCGCCCAGTTGCAGTGCATGACCGACGAGGAGGTCTGCCGCGCGCTGACCGCGGTGAAGGGCATCGGCCAGTGGACCGCCCAGATGTTCCTCATCTTTGCGCTGCGGCGGCCCGACGTCATGCCCAGCGGCGATCTGGGTATCCGGGCGGCGGTGCGGAAACTCTACGGATTTGAGGAGATGCCCAAGCCGTCACAGGTGGAGCAACTGGCGCAAAAATGGCGCCCCTACTGCTCGGTGGCTTCGTGGTACCTGTGGCGCACCCTGGAGGGGAAGGCGGGACTCTGATTGCGCCGCTCTCCGTTTACGGCAAGGTTCCCCCGACCACGAGCCTGATGCGGTAGAGCCCCGATCGCGCCGTCATGTAGAGCGTTCTGCCGTCGCTGTCGCCCCAGGCGCAGTTCGCGGGCGGCTGCGGCGGCTGGATCGTGCCGAGGTGTTTCCCTTCGGGCGAAATCACCCAGACGCCGCCGGGACCCGTGGCGTACACATTGCCCCGCCGGTCGACTTTCAAACCATCCGGCAGACCGTCGGCCGTTTCGTTGCTGACGTCGAAAAATACCGTGGGGTTGGCCAGCATTCCGTCCGGGGTGACCTCGAACCGCATCCAGAGCTTCCGCTTCTCGTCGGAATTCGCGACGTAGAGGTATTTTTCGTCCGGTGAAAACGCGAGCCCGTTCGGCCGCGTCATCTCGCTGTAAAGCAGTTGCAGTTTGCCTTTGGCCAGGCGGTAGATACCGTTTATTTTCAATTGCTTTTTCGGATCGGCGTCCTGTTGCAGCAGGCCGTAGGGCGGGTCGGTGAAGTACAGGGAGCCGTCCGACTTGTAGACCGCATCGTTGGGGCTGTTGAGGCGCTTGCCCTCGTAGTGCGAGGCCAGCACGGTGACCGAGCCGTCCTTCTCGAGCCGGGTGACGCGGGCGTTGCCGTGCTCGCAGATGATCAGCCGTCCCTGCTTATCCAGCGTGAGCCCGTTGGAGCCGAACTGGGAACGGGGCGGCGCGACGCCGTCGTACCCGCTCCGCTCGCGGAATACCGACACCTGGCCGCCGGGACTCCACTTCATGATGACGTTCCTCGGAATATCGCTGAACAGCAGGTATTTTTCGCGCGTCCAGACAGGCCCCTCGCTGAAGGCAAACCCCTCGACCAGTTTCTCGATCACCGCCGACCGGGGAATCAGCTCGTCGAGAGCGGGATCGACCCTCAAGATTTTGCCCGCGCCGGCCGGCTGGGCGGCTGCGCCGAGCGCCAGGCTTACCAGTACACAGAGAGCGGCAAAGCAGTTCGTCCTCATGGCTTGACTGGCCCGATTGTACAACAGGCGCGAGCACGTGTTAGGATAAATTGATTCCTTTCGGTGGGGACGTAGTTCAGTTGGTTAGAACGCCGGCCTGTCACGTCGGAGGTCGCGGGTTCGAGTCCCGTCGTCCCCGCCATTCTCTTTTTTGTCCGGTCCGGACACATGGGTAACACTTCGTTCCTGAGACATAGGTAACACATTTCCGCAGTCGGCGGCTTGGTGTGGGCACCCTGCATGCCTCGGCCGGCGACAAGCCTGCCATTCCCTCCTGAAAG